>JAAXXD010000010.1 GCA_013334655.1 Chlorobaculum sp.
CCCGAAGCCGCTCATCGCGATGGTGGCGGGTTACGCCATCGGCGGCGGCCACGTGCTGCACATGCTCTGCGACCTGACCATCGCGGCGGAAAACGCCCGCTTCGGCCAGACCGGCCCGAAGGTCGGCTCGTTCGACGGCGGCTGGGGGGCGAGCTACATGGCGCGGCTCGTCGGCCAGAAGAAGGCCCGCGAAATCTGGTACCTCTGCCGCCAGTACGACGCGCAGCAGGCGCTCGACATGGGGCTGGTCAACACCGTCGTGCCGCTCGAAAGGCTCGAAGAGGAGACCATCCAGTGGTGCCGCGAAATCCTCGCCAACTCGCCGCTCGCCATCCGCTGCCTGAAGGCCGCGCTGAACGCCGACTGCGACGGCCAGGCCGGTTTGCAGGAGCTCGCGGGCAACGCCACGCTGCTCTACTACATGAGCGAAGAGGGACAGGAGGGGCGCAACGCCTTCGTCGAGAAGCGCAAACCCGATTTCAGCAAGTTCCCGAAACACCCGTGAAGCCGCTTCATGCCGACATCTGCCGGTATGAAATGGATTTCACCGCGCCAGTCAACGTCCGCGGAGTGCTCCTCGCCAGGCGCGAGGGGCTGCTCCTGCGGCTGAAATGTGGCCCACAGCTCGCTTTCGGCGAGATCGCTCCCCTGCCGGGCCTTCACGCCGAGACGCTCGGCGAGGCCTTGCAGGCTCTTACCATATTCATTCCCGAACTTTCACGACTCGGACGGAACACTTCTGACGAACGGCGACGTTTGCTCGACGAAGCGACGTTGCCGCCGTCGGTGGCGACCGGAATCGAGATGGCGCTCGTCAACCTCGAAGCTGTCAATACCGGCTTGCTTCCGTCGTTCCCTGACGCTTTCCCGCCAGCATCGAAAATCCCCGTCAACGCGCTGCTTGCCGGTGATCCGAAATCCGTGCTCGAACGCGCCGCGCAAAGGTATGCCGAGGGGTTCCGCGCCTTCAAACTGAAGGTTCGCCAAGGAAAGCTCGACGACGCCATCGCCACCATCCGCGCATTCCACGAAGCCTTCGGCGGCAAGACGGAGCTGCGGCTCGACGCCAACCAGTCGCTCGATTTCGACGAGGCAGTCGAATTCGGCAATGCCCTGCCGCCGGGCAGCATCTCGTACATCGAGGAGCCGCTGACGGACGCGGCGCTGATCCCCGAGTTCCACGCCGCCACCGGCCTGCCGTCGGCGCTCGACGAGTCGCTCTGGCAGCGCCCGGAGCTGCTCGACGAAATCGGCCCCGCGCCGCTCGAGGCGCTCGTCATCAAGCCGAACTGCATCGGCGGCATCGCAAAATCGCTCAACCTCGCCGCAAAGGCGCGTCGGATGGACTTGCAGGCGGTCTTCAGCTCGGCCTTCGAGAGCAGCGTCAGCCTCGGAATGTACGCGCTCTTGGCCGCCGTTTCGTCGCCAACTCCGGCGGCGTCTGGCCTTGATACCGCAAGCTTTCTCGCCGACGACCTCACCGAAACGCCCTTCGCCGCGCCGGAGGGTTTCGCCGACCCCGCCGCCGCGTGGCGCGAAAGCCAGAGCGTGAAGCCGGAGATGATCGAAACTGTTGAGTCATGGACATTGTAGCCCAAGCCGCGCGAACCTTCGGCAATGCACCCGCAATCATCACCGCCGAACGACACTGGAGCTTCGCAGACCTCGACGGCGATACGGCCCGCATCGCCGCCGCGTTCGAGGCGAAGGGCCTCCTGCTCGGCGACATCGTGGCGCTCGTCGCGCCGAACAGCGCCTCGCTCCTGCTCGCGCTGATGGCGCTCATGCGCATGGGCGCGGTGGCCGCGCCGGTGAACCACCGCTTTCCGGCAAACCACATCGAAGGCGTGCTTGCGCGGCTGAATCCAGCGATGACGCTCGACGCATCGGCGCTCGAAACATTCGTTGCCGATGCGCTCGCCCGAACGGAATCGCGCTTCACCGCTGCTTCGGACATGTCGAGGCCCGTCTCGATCATCCACACCTCGGCCAGCTCCGGCAAGCCGAAAGCCGCCATGCACAGCCTCTCGAATCATTACTACAGCGCCAAAGGCTCCGCCGAAAATCTGCCCTTCGGGCCGGGCGACTGCTGGCTGCTCTCGCTCCCGCTCTATCACGTCGGCGGCTACTCGATGCTCTACAAGTGTCTCATCGACGGCGGTGCGCTCGCTGTACCGTCGCCGGACGAATCGCTCACCGAGTCGCTCGCGAGCTTTCCGGTCACGCACCTCTCGCTCGTGCCGACGCAGCTCTACCGGATGCTCCGCGCCGACGGCGGCCCGGAGCGGTTGCAGAGACTCAAGGCCTTGCTGCTCGGCGGCAGCGCCGTTTCAGAACCGCTGCTCCGCGAAGCTGTTGGGGAAAAAATCCCTCTCTACCTCACCTACGGCTCGACCGAAATGAGCACGCAGGTCACGACCTCGCCCGCTCCCGTCACCTCGGCGGAAGGTGACAGCGGCGTCGTGCTTACGTACCGGGAAGTCGCAATTGCAGAGGATGGCGAGATTCTCGTCAAAGGGGAGTGCCTCTTCATGGGCTATTTCGATGAGAGCGGGTTACGAACGGGGAGAGATTCGGACGGCTGGTTCCACACGGGGGACATGGGCGAACTGTCGGAAGATGGGCGGCTGACAGTGCTTGGCAGGAAGGACAGCATGTTCATTTCGGGCGGAGAGAACATTCACCCCGAAGAGATTGAAAAAGCGCTCTGCTCGATTGACGGAATCGAAGAGGCCGTGGTAGTTCCCGCGCCCGATGTTGAGTACGGCATGAGGCCGGTGGCGTGGATAAAAGTTCAGAAGCAGGGTGGGCCAGACGATGCAACAATCATAACAAGTCTCAGAGGGACGCTCGGCAGGCTCAAAACGCCCGTTCGCCTTACCCGCATTCAAGAGTGGCGAACCATCCCCGGCTCAGCCAAAATCGACCGAGGCTGGTACCGCAAGCTGGCTGAAGGGTGAAAATCTGCACTCGTTGTCCCTGTCATCCTTTGCGTCCTTGCAGTCCCTGAAACCAAATCAATATTACGCTACTCCACGTACTCCACAAACTGCTCGAACTCGCGCGGATCGGGCAACGTAATCGCGCCGGAGGGGCAGACTGGCTCGCAACGGGTGCAGAGAACGAGGCAGTTCATGGGATTGGCCACCTGCATTTTCGGTCGTTTCACCACGGCGGCGTCCGGTTCAGGAGGGCCGGGCGCGAAGACTCCGGGGCGGCAGAATTCAGCGCACGCCTCGCAGCCATTGCAACTATCGGCATCGATGGCGGGATACCACGCAATCTCCTCCCTCGGCGCAAGCAGTCGTTTTATCATACCAATCCCCATTATTAATTATCCACTATCAATTAATCGAGATACTCCACGTACTTCTCGAACTCCTCCTTTTTGGGCAGGACAATCGCGCCCGATGTGCAGATGGGCACGCAGCGGTCGCAGAGGACGAGGCAGTTCATGGGGTGACCGACCACGAGTTTCGGGCGATGGATGCCGGTCGGGTCGGGTTCGCCAAGCTCGAAGACGCCGGGTTTGCAGAGCACCTTGCAGTCACCGCAGCCGTTGCAAAGCTCCGGCTTGATGATCGGGAACCACGGAATCTCTTCGCGCGGCGCGAGCAGGCGCTTTTTGCGTTTCGCCGAGGCTTTGCTGGCTGCCGGGGACTTTCCGGCAAGCGTCGTCTCCACCGCTGTTTTCCAGGAGTCGCCCGGATCGACGCACGACTCCTCGTTATTATTCATCGAGCGCGACTTGAGCGCGCGCCGCAAATTGCGGACGGGCACCAGGCCGCAACCATCGCACGAGGGCTTTTCACATCGTCCGAAAAAACAGTCAAAAATCAGCATATAACCTTATCGATAAACCATTTAGCTCTGTAATGCGGATTTGACCGACGCGACGAATGTCTCGATGGCCTTGTCGATCCCGGCAGGCTCTTTGCCGCCCGCCGTCGCCAGCTCGGGCTTTCCGCCGCCGCCGCCCTTCACGCACGCTGCAGCTTCGCGTACCAGCTTGCCCGCATCGAGCTTCAGCGACTTGACCGCCTCGTCCGAAGCGAACGCGACCAGAGAAACCTTTCCATCCGCAATGCCGCAGAGCAGGCCGACTGCGCAGGTGAGGCGTTCGCGAAGCGAGATGGCGGCCTGGCGAAGCTCGTCCGCGCCGACGCCGTCGAGACGCTCGGTCATGATGCGGCATCCGGCGATCTCCTCGCCTCCGGCCAGCGACGCGGCCAGGCGGTCGAGCAGTCCGGCGAGACGGCTCTCCTGAAGCTGTTTGTCGAGCGACTTTTTCTCCTCGATCAGCTCACGGATTTTCGGGCCAGCCTCTTCATCCGCCTTGAGTTTCAACAGATGCTTGATCTCCTGAAGGTTGCGGTACTCCTGCCAGAGCAGCGCTTCGGCTGACGCGCCCGTGACCGCCTCGATGCGGCGGATGCCGGCGGCGACCGACGATTCGCTCACGATCTTGACCATGCCGATCTGGCCGATGTTGCCCACGTGGGTGCCGCCGCACAGCTCGATGGAGATGCCCGGTACATCGATCACGCGGACGCGGTCGGCGTATTTGTCGCCGAAGAAGGCGAGCGCGCCGAGGGCGAGCGCCTCTTCGTAGGGCACGTCGGCGTGTTTGGTGACGCCCGCAGCCTTGCGAATCTCTGCGTTGACCTCGTGCTCGACCTGCTCCAGCTCCTCCGCGCTCACCTTCGAAAAGTGGCTGAAGTCGAAGCGCAGGCGCTCGGGCGTGACCAGCGAGCCTTTCTGCTGCACATGCTCGCCGAGCACCCTGCGCAGGGCGGCGTGAAGCAGGTGTGTTGCCGTGTGGTTGCGCTCGGTGGCGACGCGGCGGTCGCGGTCAACGGCGGCCTCGACGGAAACCACGCTATCGAAATTTACGTCGGCGGGCGAAATAGCGCAATCGCGCACCTTGTCGTGCGCCGAGGTGACGACGTGGACGATCTGCTCGCCATCCTTGCGCGTGTCGGTGACATCGAGGCGGAATCCGGCGGTTTCGAGCGTACCGTGGTCGCCCACTTGTCCGCCGCTTTCGGCGTAGAAGGGCGTGCGGTCGAGAACCACGAGCAGCTTGTCGCCGCTGACTCTGGCCGCCGCGAGCGTGGCTTCGGTTTCGAGCGTTTCGTAGCCGACGAACAGGGTCGGCTGCTCCTCCGCGAATCGCTGCCACTCGCCGCCGTCGTCCTGCACCTGCATCTTGTCCTTGCGATCCATGCGGGCGCGGGTTTTCTGCTCCGTCATGCAGTGCTCGAATCCCTCCTCGTCGATGCCGAAGCCGACTTCGGCAGCCATCAGGCGGGTCAGGTCGAGCGGGAAGCCGAAGGTGTCGTAGAGTTTGAAGGCGTCCGCGCCGGAGATGGTGGCGCTTCCGGCGGTTTTCATGCCAGCGACCACCTCGTTGAAAATTTCGGTGCCGCGACCGAGGGTGACGAGGAAGCTCTCCTCTTCGGCGCGGATGATCTTTTCGACCGTCGCCTGCTGCTTCAAAAGCTCGGGGAAGACCTCGCCCATCGTGTTCGCCAGCACTTCGACCATCTTGTACATGATCGGCTCGTGGCAGCCGAGCGTGCCCGCGTAGCGCACCGCGCGGCGCAGGATGCGGCGCAGCACGTAGCCGCGCCCTTCGTTGCCCGGCATCGCGCCGTCGGAGAGCGCGAAGGTGAGCGTGCGGCAGTGGTCGGCGATCACGCGCATGGCGATGTCGGTCGGGCTGTCGAGCGAGGCGGTGTAGGCGACGCCGGTCAGCGCGGTGATGCGCTCGAAGAGCGGCGCGAATACGTCACTGTCGTAGTTCGAAGATTTCCCCTGCAACACGGCGGCCACGCGCTCGAAGCCCATGCCGGTATCGACGTGCTTCTGCGGCAGCGGTTCGAGGTTGCCATCGGCCTGGCGGTTATACTGGATGAAGACGAGGTTCCAAAGCTCGATGACCCGGTGGTCGCCGACGTTGACGAGCGGGCCGCCCGAACCGTCGGGCGTGAGATCGATATGAATTTCCGAACAGGGGCCGCACGGGCCGCTCTCCCCCATCTCCCAGAAGTTGTCCTTGTTGCCGAACTTCAGGATGTGCGACGGATCGATGTCGGTCTCGCTTTTCCAGAGTTCGAGGCTCTCGTCGTCGTCCTGATAGACCGTTGCGTAGAGTCGCTCTTTCGGAAGCTTCCAGACCCCGGTCATCAGCTCCCACGCCCAGCCGATCGCCTCCTTTTTATAATAATCACCGAACGACCAGTTGCCGAGCATCTCGAAAAAGGTGTGGTGATAGGTGTCGCGCCCGACATCTTCAAGATCGTTGTGCTTGCCCGAGGCGCGGATGCACTTCTGCGTATCCGCCGCACGGACATACTCTCTCGCGCCCTTGCCAAGAAAGACATCCTTGAACTGGTTCATGCCAGCGTTGGTGAACAGCAGGGTCGGGTCTTCGGCGGGAATGACCGGCGCGGAACGGACAATCCGGTGCTCCTTGCTGGCGAAAAAATCGAGGAATGACTGCCGTATCTCTCGTGAATTCATAGGTATCTGTAGCTTGCGGGCATCGGGAAATACATGATCGGCAATCCGGCGACACCCTTGTGGGTTTGAGATGCGATGGGCGGAAAAAAAGCCAGCCGCAACGATTTTTGGCCCGAAATTTACGCTTTTCAACTCCCGTTACCAACCGATTTTTCCGGCCCGTTTCCCGACTCAAAACCCGAGAATATTGGCCGCAACAACTGGTCATATTGAATAAAGAGACTATATTGTTGAAAGGGTGTATAAGCGCTCAGTCGAACGCTTCTTCCCAATAGTCCTATTAGACCTATATGTCCCATAGGACTTATTCATCTTGCAAGAATTTCTTCTTCTCTCAACCGAAAAGCGCAAGAGCACTATGAGCTGGGGAATCGAAAACGAGAAAAAGAGAAAAGACATCCTCGACCTGATGGACATCGGGGTGAGGAAAACGATGGCCAATCCGAACTACGTCAATGAAGTGCAGAAAAGCACCAACGGCTGCTGGATGGATCAGATTTACGGCCTGATGCGTTGCGACATCTGCGACCTGAGCAACCAGTGCCCGGTCAGGGAGGAGGAGGAGTGGCAGGCGTGGCTGAAGGAGCACAACATGGTGGTCGAAAAAAAATCATGACCTGACAAGCCGGAACTCTTGCATCTACCCTGCGTTCCGGTTATATTTGGTTCAATGCGGAAGACTGCATTGCTATTTTTTTGTCTTCTCATACCCTCCGGTACGTCGATTTCTCCATTTGCCACAACATGCTGTCCATGAAGTAATTTTTCATTGGCATGGGGGATTTAACGCCGTTTTCACTGTTTTGTCAAGCAAACAATATTTTTGCCATGAGTGAACCTATCAGTTCGACCAGTAAGCATACGGTCACGCCAAAAACAAGCGTCTCCGTGCTGTTTGCGGGAGATTCCGGCGACGGAATGCAGTTAACCGGTACCCAGTTTGCCAATACTGTGGCAGTTTACGGTGCCGATCTCAATACATTTCCGAACTTTCCCTCGGAAATTCGCGCTCCTGCCGGCACCATATCCGGCGTCTCGGGCTTCCAGCTCCAGTTCGGCAGCAAGCCGGTCTATACTCCCGGCGCCAAATTCGACGTCATGGTCGCCATGAACGCCGCCGCGCTGAAAGCCAACCTCAAGGATCTGCACCGTGGAGGCATCATCATTGCCTGCGTGGAGGGCTTCGATGAGAAGAACCTGAAGCTTTCAGGCTATCCTGAAGGGGCAAATCCGCTTGAAGACGGCACGCTGAGCAACTACATCGTCTTAAAGATACCGGTTCTCCAGCTTACCAGGGAAGCACTGAGGGAGAGCGGTCTGAGCACCAAAGAGATCGACCGTTGCAAAAACATGTTCGTTCTGGGGGTGCTTTACTGGCTTTACAGCCTCTCGATCGAGGTGACGACCGAAATGCTGCACTCCAAGTTCGGCAAGGACTCGACCATTGCCGAAGCTAACATCAAGGCGATCAAGGCGGGTTACTTTTTCGGCGACGAAACTGAAATCTTCGCCAACATTGGTCGTTTCGACATAGCTCCTGCCAAGCAGCACGGCACCTATCGCCGCGTCACGGGCAACGAAGCCTGCGCCATCGGACTGACCGCCGCCGCCATGAAAGCGGGCCTCAAGCTCTTCCTCGGATCCTATCCGATCACTCCGGCAACCGAGATTCTCCAGACGCTCGCCAAGTTCAAGAAATTTGGTGTCAAGACATTCCAGGCTGAAGACGAGATCGCCGGTGTCCTCACTTCAATCGGCGCGGCCTACGGAGGCGCGCTTGCCGCCACCAACACCTCCGGCCCGGGACTTGCCCTCAAGACCGAGGCGCTCGGACTTGCCGTCATTCTCGAACTGCCGCTCGTGGTTATCAACGTGCAGCGCGGCGGCCCATCGACCGGCCTGCCGACCAAGCCTGAGCAGTCCGACCTGATGATGGCCATGTACGGTCGTCATGGCGACGCCCCGATGCCCATCGTGTCTGCAAGTTCGCCGGTTGACTGTTTCTATGCGACTTACGAGGCCGCACGCATCGCTGTCGAACATATGACGCCGGTCATGTGCCTTACCGACGGCTACCTGGCGCTCAGCTCAGAACCGTGGAAAGTGGATACCGGAGAGCATCTGCCGGAGATCAAGCCGGGAATCATGCCAGAGCGACAGGCTGATGATCCGCCATTCCTGCCCTACAAGCGTGACGAACGTCATGTACGTCCCTGGGCCATTCCCGGCACCAAAGGGCTCGAACACCGTATCGGCGGTCTCGAAAAACAGCATGAGACCGGCAACGTGTCGCACGATCCCGACAACCACGAGCTGATGACCAGGTTCCGCGCCGAAAAAATCGAGAAAATCGCCGACAGCATTCCGCTCCAGAAAATCGATAATGGCCCGGAGAAGGGCGACCTGCTGGTGCTTGGCTGGGGTTCCTCTTACGGCGCCATCAAAACCGCTGTCGAACAGGCGCTGGGTCAGGGTTTAAGTGTCGCGCACGCCCATCTGCGTTACCTGAATCCCTTCCCGAAAAATCTCGGCGAACTCATGGCGAGCTACAAAAAAGTGCTGATTCCCGAGAACAACAACGGACAACTGGTGCACCTCATCAGGGACAAGTACCTGTTCGCGCCGGTCAGCTTCACCAAAGTGAAGGGGCTGCCGTTCAACGAAATGGAAATTCTGGAAAAAATCACTGACATTATCAAGGAGCTTTGACCCATGACCGATATCGATATCGCACAGGCTTCGCGCCCAGTTCTCACCGCAAAGGATTTCGCATCGGACCAGGAGCCGAAATGGTGCCCCGGCTGCGGCGACCACGCCGTGCTCCAGCAGCTCAAGAACGTCATGCCCGATCTCGGCATGCCGCCGGAAGAGATCGTCTTCATTTCGGGTATCGGCTGCTCATCGCGCCTGCCCTACTACATGGCTACGTATGGCGTCCACGGCATCCACGGTCGCGCCCTGCCGATGGCCTCGGGCCTCAAGACCTCCCGCCCCGAACTCAGCGTCTGGGTGGCTACCGGTGACGGTGACGCCCTCTCCATCGGCGGCAACCACTTCATCCATACACTGCGCAGGAATCTTGACCTGAACGTGGTGCTGTTCAATAACGAGATCTATGGTCTCACGAAAGGACAATACTCGCCGACAACGAAGATCGGTCTGAAGACCGTGACCTCGCCAAACGGCGTCATCGATCACCCGTTCAACACAGCGGCGCTGACCCTCGGATCGGGCGGAACCTTCTTCGCCAGAGCCATGGATCGTGATGGCAAATACCTTCGTTCTGTTCTGCACCGCGCCGCCCAGCACAAGGGCACGTCGCTCGTGGAGATCTACCAGAACTGCCCGATTTTCAACAACAGCGCCTTCGAGGCTTTTGCCGGTCAGGAGAACAAGGACGAGCGCACCATTTATGTCGAGCAGGACATGCCGCTGGTCTTTGGCAAGTTCCGCCAGAAAGGCATCCGTCTCGATGGTTCCACGCCGGTGGTCGTCGATCTCTCCAAAGGAGACATTTCTGAAAACGACCTCTGGATTCACAACGAGCGGGACATCTTCAAGGCGAACCTGCTCGCCCGCTTCTTCGACGATCCGCTCACGGTTGAAAACTTTCTGCCGCGCCCCTTTGGCGTTTTCTATGTGGAAGATCGTATGCCCTATGAGGATGCTCTCACCGCTCAGATTGAAATCGCCCAGAAAAAAGGTGTCGGCACACTCGAAGAGTTGCTCAAAGGAGATAGCGCTTACAATATCAAGTAAGCTGTTCCTGCCATCAAGCATCGAAAAAAGCCGGTATATCATGCCGGCTTTTTTATTGTGGGTGTAAGGCTGTATGAAAAGACGGGTGCGAGACGGGTTTTTCTTTACACCATCAACGCATCCCTGTCCCGGAAGCCCATGAGATAAAGAATCGCGTCGAGGCCAAGGGTGGAGATCGATTGCCTGGCGGTTTCGCGAACAATCGGCTTGGCCCGGAAGGCGATGCCGAGTCCGGCTTTGCCGAGCATTGGCAGGTCGTTGGCGCCGTCGCCCACCGCAACGGTTTGTTCGAGGCGGATGTTCTCCGTGGCAGCGATCTGTTCGAGCAGCTCCGCCTTGCGCTTGCCATCCACCACTTGCCCGATAACCTTGCCAGTCATTTTGCCATCCACGATCTCAAGCTCGTTGGCGAAGACATAGTCGATGTTGAGCTTTTTCTGCAAATAGTGGCCGAAGTAGGTGAAGCCGCCGGAAAGGATGGCGGTCTTGAAGCCAAGGCGATTCAGATTCTGGAACAGAAACTCCGCGCCTTCGGTCAGTTGCAGCCGCTCGGCAACCTTTTGCAGCGTCGATTCCTCCAGCCCCGCGAGCGTGCCGACGCGCTTTTTCAGGCTCTCGGTGAAATCGAGTTCGCCGCGCATCGCCTGCTCGGTGACTGCCGACACCAGCTCGCCCGAGCCTGCCTCTTTCGCCAGTTCGTCGATTACCTCTGACGTAATCAGCGTCGAGTCCATATCGAACACAACGAGGCGGCGAGTGCGCCGGAAGATATTGTCCTCCTGGAACGCAATGTCCACGCCGAGGCTGTCAGTAATATCGAGCATCTCCGCCCGGAACTGTTCCTCATTCGCAGGCGCACCGCGGAGTGAGAATTCGACGCACGCCTTCGCCTTGCCGGGATCGCGTTCGTCTTCGAGCGGCATTCGCCCGGAGAGGCGGCTGATGGTATCGATATTGAGGCCATGGTTAGAGACCAGCGAAGTCACCTGTTCGAGGTGCTCTGACGTAATTTTCCGTCCGAGCAGCGAGAGCAGATAGCGCGGCTTGCCCTGTTCGCCGACCCATTTGTGGTAGTCGCGCGTGGTGACGGGCGAGAAATTGATCTCGATGCCGAGCGTATGCGCCGAGTAGAGCAAGTCCTTGAGGATCGGCGCGGAGGCTGACTCTTTCGGCACCTCGATGAGCATCCCGAGCGAGAGGTGATTGTGGATGACCGACTGACCAATGTCGAGCACCGGAATGCGGTACTTTTTCAGGACGCAGGTGATTTTCGACATCAGGCCCGGCTTGTCCGGCCCGGATATGGTAATAAGCAGCAGTTCGCGCATGTGCTGGAGGTGTCGGTTATCCCTCCTCGACGGAGGGGATACAGGCAAGATGTTGCTTTGTAATGGCTTATGATTCCGCCCGTTTTCCGGGACAAACTCCGGTCAAGATAGCGTTGTTTCGGGAACCTGCAAAAAGGGGGACGGGACGGACGGCGGGATTACTGGTGACGGACAGCCGCCATACTCAGGGATCAGAGATTCAATGTTCATATTCTTGCCGCGATAGGTTTAGGGGCAATCGCAACAGTTTCACATGTACTGAAAAAGTCATAGAATCAATCCATGCGCATTCCTGTCCATCACGCCAATTCCGTCCAAACCCGTAAATTCCACTGCGTGACCACAGCTCCTTTGTGGCTATATTGAGCGAAAACGAGAACACAAAAGAAAAAACCATGCCGTTACACCTTTCCGTGATTGCCGTTATCGTTCTGGTTGCGATCATCGCCGTGCTGCTGCTTCGCCCGGTCGCGAGCTGGCTCGCCAGCGAGTGGCACACAGCCAAGTGCCGGAACTACCCGAACAGATTGCAGTGAGGTTACGGTTTTCCGCCGCGATGCGCCGAGCGCACGCGATAGAGGCGTTCGGTGAATCCACCCTCGGACTCGAACTGTTTTGCCAGACTGTGCACTTGCCTGTCGAGCAGGCTGCACGCGACAACTGTGAGCGTGAGCGCTGCATTGGCGGCGATTTCAGGAAGAGTTGACTCGATGGACGCCGCATTTTGCCCGCTTGACTGGCGCTCATATTCTTGCCGCACCCAGCCAGCTGCCTCGTTGGCGGTGGCGCATCGTTTGGCAATCAAGGCGCGGCGGCGCGGGTCTTTGGCGGGCCACAGGTTGAGATTTCGCTGTCGAAGAAAATCCTCGTAATCGAGGCGCAACTCTTCGAGACTTGCCCTCGCAATGTTCGTCAACTTGAGTTCGATCTTTTTGGAAGTCCCGGAGGCTTGGCTCCCTTCCGCAATATTCTGCACGCCGGATCGAGCCGCCTGAACCATCTGATCGTGAGTGCGGCTGCGCTTTTCGATAAACCGGTCGCAGAACCGCACGGTCACATCGTAGACCAACTGCGCAATCTGAAAGCTCTTCAACGTCCTGTAACCGCCATGTTCAGGGAGGAGTTGCGCTTTATGCATGGTGTTGCCAAGAAAGGGGTTAGGGGTAATCGCAACAACTCAATGTAGTGAAAAGAAGAGGCCGTCGAAGAAAGAAATTTTATGGACGCTGATGGACTCTGATGGATTGAGTGGACAAAGAGGATTCACCCTTCAGTTGGGTAGAACCCGTCCATCAGCGTCCATCAATGTCCATTTCTCCCACTTACTCCCCCAAAATCCCTCTGATCGATTCATTCACCTCCTGCTCCGTCGCACGGAAATGCTTGTTGTGTTCGAGCAGCTCTCTCGAAAGCTGTTCCTGTTCGTGCGTGCTTGCGGCTGCACGGAGTTGCGCGAGGATTCGCTGCTTCTCCTTCTGCAACGGTTCGAGGACGAGCGTCTTGACCGCGACAAGGAAGTGGGAGAGGCAGCGGCGGGCGTGCTGTTCAAGTTCGGCGGGGGTTGGGCGCGTGGTTTCGTTGACCGGCAGCCGGAAGAGAATGTCGAAGGCGAGGTTGCGGGCCTCCTCCGTGCCGATGGAGCTGATCTCGGAGGAGATGTCGATGTGGCCGTCGCGGTCGCTCATCCCGCGGAAGCGGTTGACCAGATGGGCGACAATGGCTTGCGCGGCGGGGTTTTCGAGGTGGAACATCGTTTCGTGCGAGGCGGCGAAGGCGAGCACTTCGTTACCGTACCAGGTGCTTTCGAGCAGCGCTTCGAGGAAGGTGCGCTCCGTCACCGAGAGCGGCGCTTGTCGCGCAGGTGGCTGCGGAGCCGGTTCGTCGCGGCGATGGCGCGGCTCTCGCGAAGCGCGACCGGTGTCGCTCGCGGCCATCACCTCGCGGAGCGTCTGGCGGCTGAGGTCAAGTTTTTTTGCCAGCTCGTCGAGGTACAGCTCCTTCTGCACCGGATCGGCGATGAGCGCGATGCTTTTTGTCATGGCCGAAACCGCTTTCGAGGCCGTGTCGGGACTCTCCATCCATCCGGCCTCCTGGTAGCAGCGGAGCTGGAAATCCTGGAAGGAGCTTTTTTCGCTCTCCAGCTCGCCGAGAAACGCCTCCCTGCCGTAGTTGCGGATGAAGCTGTCGGGATCTTCCGCGCCGGGCAGCATCACCACCCACGGCGTCAGCCCTTCGGCGAGCAGGATGTCGATGCCCGCGAGCATCGATTTCTTGCCCGCGTTGTCGCCGTCGTAAAGGAAGAGCACGCGCGAGGTGTAGCGCTTGAGGATTTTGGCCTGGTAGCGGGTGAGCGCGGTGCCGCACGAGGCGACCGTGTTGGTGAAGCCCGCCTGGTGCATGGCGATCACATCCATGTACCCCTCGACGAGAATCGCCGTCTCCTGCCGCCGGATTTCATTCTTGGCGGCGTGCATCCCGTAGAGCAACTTGGACTTTTCGAAGCTGGCGCTCTCCGGCGAGTTGATGTATTTGGGCGTCTGCGCGTCGGTGGAGAGCGTGCGCCCGCCGAAGCCCGCCACCTGCCCGCCAACAGTCATGATCGGGAAGATGACGCGGTTGCGGAACGTATCGTACAGCGTGTTGCGCTGCGGGTGGCGCGTCAGGATGCCGAGCGAGGTGAGCTGCTCGACTGGCGCGCCGTCGCGCTCCGCTGCGTGGAGCAGGTAGTCCCACGACTCGGGCGCGAAGCCGAGGCCGAAGCGGCGGATGGTGGCGGCTTCGAGTCCGCGGCTGCCGGTCAGGTAGGCGAGGCCCACGCTTCCGGCTTCGCTTTGCAGCGTGCTGTGGAAAAGCCGCGCCGCCCAGCGCAGCGTGTCGAACTGGACGCTCTCCTGCTTCTCCTCCCGCCGTGGTTGCTCCTGCCGGTACTTGCCGGTGTCGATCCCGGCGCGTTTGGCCAGCATCTCGACCGCCTCGGGAAAGGTCACCTTCTCCATCTCCATGACGAAGGTGAAGACGTTACCCCCCTTGCCGCTTGAAAAACACTTGTAGATCTGCCTGTCGGGCGAGACGATGAACGACGGGGTCTTCTCCTGCGTGAAGGGCGAAAGCGCCTTGAAGCGCTGACCCGACGGTTGCAGCCGGACATAGTCCGACACGACATCAACAATGTCCGTGCTCTGGCGAACCTCGTCGATCATGCGTTCCGGTATCATCCCTGCCATGCGTCCGTTTCCTTTTTTTTCTTCGATGCTATGATAAACCGAAAAAAATGAAATCGCAATCATCAACGGTTCGCCTTGGTCCGCGGGCGTTCGAACGCCATCCGGGGGCGATTTTCTGAAAAAA
Source organism: Chlorobaculum sp. (assembly GCA_013334655.1). Classification (GTDB taxonomy): domain Bacteria; phylum Bacteroidota; class Chlorobiia; order Chlorobiales; family Chlorobiaceae; genus Chlorobaculum. Next base: position 14,961 of record JAAXXD010000010.1, read on the forward strand.
ATTGCTTTTCGAGGCGATTTTCACCGATGTTCCTTGTCTGAGCGGTTGGTGAGTCAGCGCTTTATTACTACATTATCACAGTTATAGCCTCTGTTCTCTGAATGGCTTATGAATTATCGACCTTGCCGCCTCATGAAGTTTCCTTTCCCGAGAACCTGCCTCGCTGGCGGGCTTGCAAATGATCTTCCGGATGTGCTTGATTTGACTTGAGAGAGGGCTCGATCATGGATTCCGTTACTTCCAACATCTCAATACCAACCATATGAAACAGGGATTTTTTACGGCGATACTGATTGTGGTGACCTACGCGGTATCCCTCGGTTTTTATGTCTGGATGGGCACGACGCCACCGGAATCCATGTTCCACGCCGTGTGGAAAGGCGGGCCGGTCGTCTCGGTGCTGATGGCGCTGATCCTGATGGTGATCGCCTATATCGTCGAGCGCATCGTCGCCCTGAACAAGGCCTCCGGCCAAGGCTCGATCACCGAGTTCGTGCAGAGCCTCAAGCAGGATGTCGATTCGGGTTCCATCGACCAGGCGATCTCCCGCTGCGACGGCCATCAGAGTTCCCTCTCCGCCGTGATGCGCGCCGTGCTCGACCGCTACAAGATGCTCGCCGTGCACAACGTGACCGACCGCGAGAAGCGCATCAGCGAGATGCAGAAAGCGGTCGAGGAGGCGACGCTCATGGAGATGCCGCTGCTTGAAAAAAATCTCGTGGCCATCTCGACCATCGCCTCGATCTCGACGATGGTCGGCCTGCTCGGCACCACGCTCGGCATGATCCGCGCCTTCGCGGCGATGGCCACCAGCGGCGCGCCCGACGCGGTGCAGCTCTCGCTCGGCATCTCCGAGGCGCTCTTCAACACGGCGCTCGGCATCCTCGGCGGCATCATGGGCATCGTGACCTACAACGTTTTCACCAATCGCGTTGACCGCTTCAGCTACCAGATCGACGAGGCAGCGTTCTACATCATCCAGACCCTCGGCAGCAGTAAATCCTAAAGTCGAACCATGTCCAAAATCAAGGCAAAAAGAGTAGGGTTCCGGCTCGACATGACGCCGATGGTCGATGTGGCGTTCCTGCTGTTGACCTTTTTCATGCTGACCACCAAGTTCCGTCCGCCGGAAGCGGTGACCATCGACCTGCCGTCGTCGCACTCGAACATGAAGCTGCCGGAGTCCGACGTGCTGACCGTGACCGTCGCGAAGGACAACTCCATCTACATGGGTGTCTCGTCGCAGCGCACCAGGGAGCGGCTTTTCGATACGGTCGTCAAGCCGAAGCTCGAAAATGCTGGCGTCTCGAAGGCTGCGATGGCCGATTCGCTCAAGAAGTTCAGGCTCGATGAGAGCTTTAAAATCGAGAAAGAGGAGCTGGCGCGTTACATCATGATGTCGCGCTTCGCCGACCAGCGGCTCAGACCGGTAATCCGGGCGGACAACAAGGCCGATTATGAAGCTGTCAACTACGTCATCAAAGTATTCAAGAAGATGAACCTGCTCAACTTCAATCTCGTGACCGTTCTCGAAAGGGAGGTGCGCTGATGGGCATGGTTGATTCCCCCGGAGAGCGGCGCGGCTCGAAGCGAAGCAGTCGCCGTCACAAGCGGCTCGGGTTCCGGCTCGACATGACGCCGATGGTGGACGTGGCGTTTTTGCTGCTCACCTTTTTCATGCTGACCACCACCTTCGCCAAGTCGAACACGATGGAGATCAACATTCCGCCGGAAACGGGCGAGGTTGCCGTGGCCGAGCTGAACGTGATGACGCTCCGCGTGCCCGGCGACGGCTTCGCCTACTGGTCGCTTGGCGAGGCGGCTCCGCGGCGCGTTGCCTTGTACGACAGCGCCGACGCCCGCGCAACGCTTGGCGGCGAGCTTCGGCAGGTGTTGCGCCAAGAGACCGGCAACAATAAAAAGCTGGTGATCGTCGTCAGGATAAGCGACAAGGCCAAATACAAATCGCTGGTTGACATTATCGACGAGTTCAACCTGATGAAGATTGACCGTTTCAGTCTCGATGATTTTACCCCCCAGGACGAAGCTGAAATTCAGAAAGCCGTGGCCATGCGCTGACGCTGTGATGCGTCGGAGGTGTGGTTAGTGAACCAGAAAACAGGAGTACGGGAAGTGTCGTCAAAGTTTCAAACAATGCATGAAGAGGCGGCCAGGCAGGCGCAGCGGTGGACTTTTCGTGAACAGTTCCTCGATACCGACCGCCTGAGGCAGATCAATTATGGTAATCTCACCCTGCGGCGTGAGGCGCATCTCTTTTTGACCCACGGCGTGATTGTGGCCGTGCTGCTCTTGTCGCTCTTCTGGGCGGTCAGCGCCAACTGGAACAGCGTCCTGGCCATGTTTGGCGGTGAGCCAGACAAGCAGACGGCGATTCAGTGCTACGAGGTAGTGACCAACGTGACGCAGTTGCCGCCGCCGCCGCCCATCGCCCCGGAGCCGCCAAAGGTGAGCGCGGCTGCCGCGCCGGTGGATGCGCCGAAGGTGGGCAAGATCAAGAAGGTGGCCGAAGCGCCGCCGGATCAGACCTTCGCAACGCAGAAGGAGATCAAGCAGGCGATCACGCAAGGCCCGGCCTCGCAGGATGGCGGTGGATCGTCGTCGTGCGAAACGGTCGTGGAGTTCGTTAACTGCCAGAACCCGCCGACGATGGTCAGCACGCCGAGGCAGAATTACCCGGAAATGGCGAGAATCGCCGGTATCGAAGGGAAGGTTTTCGTGCGCGTGCTCATCAGCGAGGAGGGAAAGCCGATGAAAGCCGAGGTTGTCAAGCGTACTCCTCCGGACTGCACAATGTTCGACAAGGAGGCGACGCGCATCGCGATGGAGTCAAAGTACACCGCAGGAGTGCAGAACGGCAGAAGGGTGCGAGTCTGGATGACCATCCCGGTGCGGTTTACGCTGCATGAAGGATAGTTGATAATGGATAATGGATAATTGTAGGGGCGGTTCCGATGCGTCGGGATCGCCCTGAACTGGTACAATAGTACCTATCAATCATGAAGCTACTGATAAGGAAATTATTTATAGTATCGCTTATCGTTCCATTCCATTCTATTTGGAATAATATTTCACTGGCTGGTAATAGATATATCGTGGTTGAGGTTATCGACTGTCAGAATCCGCCGACGGTTGTCAGAACGCCGAGTTTAGTCTATCCGGAAACGGCAAGAATTTTAGGTCTCGAAGGCAAGGTTTTCGTGCGGGTGCTCATCGACGAGGATGGCTGTCCTATAAAAGCCGAGATCGCCAAACGCATCCCTTTCGACTGCTCGGTGTTTGACTATGAAGCGGAGCGCATCGCGATGGAGTCAACGTACACGCCGGGAGTTCTTAACGGCAGAAAGGTGCGAGTCTGGATGACCATTCCGATACGCTTCACGCTGCATGAAGGGGGCTATCCCGACTTGTCGGGATAGCCCTCGATTGGCAAGAACGTTCATCCCGCCCTCGGACGATAACTCCGCTCAAACCTCACAACCTGCCCGCAACGCGATTCTTCAGGGCTAATAGAATGTGTTGAGCCGTCAATTGAATCTCTGTTGGTACATTCCCAGACACGATACTTCGGGAAAGTATCGGCACAGAATAAGCTCAAACCCCATAGCACTGCCGCAGGGGAATTGATTGTCGGACGGGAGCAGCGCGTATTGTTGGATTGATGAGCAAGTTTGATGAACACCGTTCTATGTATATTTGCATAGAAAAAATCTTTTATTGTTGAAATATTGAATAAGTTAGTTGTCTGCTTATTCAATCTTCTACATCATTTAATCAACAGGGAGCATCATGAGAAAAACGCTTGGATTATCAAAACTTTTACTGATTCCGGTACTGCTGAGTCTGTTTATCAGCCTGTCATCCGTGGCGTTCGCCAACAACTTTTTTGCTGCTTACAACGTTGCACAGCAAGGAGTTACGGTCAGAACCCTGAATCTTCAGCAGGTCGGCGTCATACCGACAGGGCATCCAGTCGATGGTATTGCTGCTGGCCCGAACAATGATCTCTATATGGTTAACCGCAACCATATATACAACTACTCTCTGACAGGCGCGCTCATCAAGGATTTTCAGTTTCCTGATCCTGGCATTATCTACACTGATATTTCAGTGATGGGAAACCGTGTCTACGTATCCTACAAAGGTTCTCAAAGAGGAGTATCGATCCGCGATCTCAATCTCAATCAGCTCTCGATCATTCAAACTCCCTTTGAAATCAATGGAGTAGCTGCCGGAACAAGCAACGATCTTTACCTTGCCTCCGGCAACAGGCTCTACCGGTATGGAACAAATGGTCAGGTGCTTGCGACCATGGTATTTCCTGATGCAGGAATCGTTTATACCGACGTAGCTGTGATATGCGGAAGGCTGCTGGCCACCTATTCCGGTTCACAAAAAGGATTCACGGTCAGGGATCTCGTGACCTTGAACCAGTACTCGTTTGTCCCGACTCCTTTCGATATTGGAGGCATTGTTGGCGGTGCTGATAACGACGTCTATATCAGCGGCGCAAACAAGCTCTACAACTACGCACTGACTGGTCAGTTGAAACAGTCATTTGCATGGCCACAGGCGAACCTTGTCTATGGCGATTTGACAAAGTAAATCCTGCCTCTTTGATATGCCCGCTCATCGCACTGAGATGGCGGGCATATCGCAATGGTATAGCCGCCCGGAAGTTGAGGGTGACCAGCCAACCTTTCCTGACATTTTCCTTTTCACTCCCCCAGAATCGCGCTGATCGAGTCGTTGACCTCCTGCTCCATCGCGCGGAACTGCTTGTTGTGTTCGAGCAGCTCTCTTGAGAGCTGTTCCTGTTCGTGCGCGGTTGTGGCTGTTCGGAGTTGCGCGATGATTTGCTGCTTCTCTTATTGCAGCGGTTCGAGCACGAGCGTCTTGACTGTGACGAGGAAGTGGGAAAGGCAGCGGCGAGCGTGCTGTTCGAGTTCGGCGGGGGGGCGAGCGCGTGATTTCATTGACCGGCAGGAGGAAGAGGAGGGCGATGACGGGGGTCTCCTCCATGCCGATGGAGCTGATCTCCGAGGTGACGTCGATGTGAGCGTCGTGGTCGCTCAGCCCGCGGAATCGCCCGACCAGATGAACGACAATGGCTTGCGCGGCGGGATGGTCGGGGTGGAACATCGAGCCACACCCGGCAACTCATACGTCAAAACGCAAATCGTCCGCGATCGTCGAATTGTACTCGGAGGTTCGGCAAATCCTCGGCAGTCAACCGCTGTATCGCTTGCTGCGCCTTTGCAGAGCTGTCGATAACCGGGCCTCCCTCCCCCTGTTGCTCGACCGAAAAAATCCGCCCATTGATGAAATCGCCATTTTTGTCAACCCGGATCCGAAAAACAGGCGCGAAACCGTTCGGCCCTTTCAGGTTAAACTTTCCGTAGGTGCAGAAGTTACCCATCGAATAGGCGATAAATTTCCCCTTGTACAGATCGATGGCCCTCGCCACATGCGGGCCGTGACCGAGCACGACATCCGCGCCGGAGTCGATGGACAGCCGGGCGAACCGGTAAACGTCGCCCCGATTTTCTCCGTAAAACATCTCGCCTTGCCTCGGGACATGAGTGCGGCTCGCTCCCTCCGCGCCACCGTGGAACGACACAATCACAATGTCGCACTGCTTTTTCAGGCCGGATACGACCATTCTGACGAGATCGTCATCGTTGATATCGAGGCTACCCGTCCCTGGAGCGAACGCGGTAAACCCGATTTTGACTCCTTTTCTCACGACAATTGCCGTGGGACAAAACTCCTGTCCGGCATAGTGTATCCCTTTTTCTGCAAGCACCCGGCAGGTACTCCGCTTGCCGCGAATGCCAAAATCGTTCATGTGATTGTTGGCTATGGAAAGCAGATCAAACCCGGCATCCTTGAGATAACCGGCGACGTATTCAGGTTGCCTGAAGGCAAAACACTTCGACGGATCGGCGCATTTTTTTACTACAGGCCCCTCATCGAGAATCGGCCCTTCGAGATTGCCGAAGGTCAGGTCGGCATCAGCAAGAATAGAGACAACCGGTTCAAGCAGCGACCGGCCGAACGGAGGCAGACTATCGGCTGAGGGGTAGCTCGATCCCATCATGATATCGCCGACGGCCACAATCGTCAGTGCACCGCTTTCTGAGGAGTCCGCCGGAACGCCCTTCCGCTGCCCCTCCCCTCGCGTTGCCGGGAGCCCCTCGCTGGCAAAGCAGAAAAAGAGCAGCGCCGCGCAAAGCGATGCGCGGACAGGACGGCTGAAAAAAAGTGTTCGGTTCATGGCTGAAAATCGTTCAGAATTGATGGCTTTCGCTCTCGTTTGCGAGCTTGAAGTAAAACAGAAGGTCAAGATTGACAATAATACTCATGACCAGCAGAGAGACCCTTGCCCAATGGCGCGACTGCCGGGAGATAAGATTTGAGAGGAGATAATCGGTAATCGCCGAGATGATGACCAGCACAACATACGATCCGCTGGCTTTGTAAAAAAATAGAGAGAAAAACCTGAGAGAATGATCGTACGAATGGTGTAGTGGTTGCGAAACAGGTAATACAAAACAATGAACACCGTAAAAAAAATAGACGAAAAACCCGTTAAACAAAAGCGGGTTCCTGGGATCGTTCAACGACTGCCCCATAATGGCAGCCATGTGTGTCTGTTCGAGTCTGTAAGAACAACTGTGTAAACGGCCATCTGCAAATTGGAATCCTCCCCTTGAATTTTATCGATAATACATTCAGCAACGCGCCCCAATTCTGGATTGGCATCGTCCACTTTTTGGCGATGTTTTGCATGGCCAGATACATCAGTTTCAGGATCGATTCGTCGTTCGGGAATGATCCCTTGGTTTTGAGCACTTTGCACAGCGAGCGGTTCAGCGACTCAATGGCGTTGGTCGTGTACATGGCCTTCCGGGCTTCACCCATCCAGTTTTGTCGGTGAACTTCACTCTCGTGAACATCTGAGACATCCGGTTCTGAGAACAGGCGTTTCCTCTCCAACTCCTTCAGCCCTTCGCTCCATTCCTGCGAGCTACTATGGCCTCTGCTGACTTCTCGCTCCGGCTTGCGCCGTCGCCCTTTAAGGCATAAGGCGAGATATCCCCAGATAAGAACGCAATCCTTCCCCGCGCAACCGCCGGATTTACGCCGCCTGAACCTTGACCACGAAAGCTTTGCAGATACATGCCTGCTCGCCCTGTTCGGCTTCGCCTTCAATCCGGTTCTTGTCCATCGGCTCGCGGCTTCGTTCCGCGCTTCCTCTCCACACTCGGTCGCCCTCATGCAGTTGCGCTTCAGTTCGTTCGCTGTGGTCAACTCACGGAAGGACTTCCACCTCCAGGATTGCGCCAATGCTGGGCGCACAAACATCGATCCCGGCAGCAGCCGGGATCTTGTTGTATTTCAGCGTTGGCTTTCCGTTACTCTACCGTTTCGAGCGGCTTGCGCGTGCGGCGCAGGTTGCCGAGCATCAGCAATGATCCGACGCCGACGAGCGCCAGCGTGTTGGGCTCGGGAACGACAGTGCCGTTAAATGTATAGTCGTTGACGCTGTAAGTGCCGGTTGTGGCTCCGGCTGAGTACCCATACAGTCGAAATTCGATGGGGTTTGTGAGATGCTGGAACTGCGATGCGGTCAGATCGATTGTCGCGCCCGTTGCGGTTGGCGTTCCGATGTCTGACGCAAACCCGTCAAGGCTTGACCTGAACGCGAATACTGATGGGCCTGAGGCCGATCTGGTGCCGGTGTAAACGAAACTTGCGAAGTCGATCTCGTAACCAGGGATTGCATCCAGCGTGAAGGTGAAATAATCGTTGGCGTCAAGCGCTGCCGCCGTTGTCCAGCTTCTTGCGCTGTAACGATCTGCGGCACTACTTGCCGAGATGCCCGCGCCTCGACCGATTCCCGATGCCATGATGTTGGGATCACCACTTATGCCGGTTACATAAGGGTTGTCAGCACTTGGATTTGTGCCGACAATCGCGTTCGTGCTGATAACAGCCGCATTTGCGCCTGTCCACGTCAAGGTAGTGAACAAGCTTCCGAGAAGAAAAGCTGTCGCTTTCATGATGTTTTCTCCGTTTGGTTTTTAGGGGTAAAGGGGTAACCGCACGTGAATAAGTATGTAAGGAAAGAACAAAAATTCTCTGATAGTAATGTAGTAATATGCAGTGTTAAGGCCAAAATTTTATTGTATAACTCGATATGGCGTTCAGAGAGCACAGTGCGATATGAAAGTCATGGCAGCGCGGACGAATCGACGCTTTTCGCAAGGAACCTTTTTCTTCTGTAACGACTATCAAGATTATTGGTTACAGTCATGATAACCACATCATTCAACCGGGAGGACAAGAGTATGGCGACTTGTATCAATGGTCATCTGAACCGTTATGGCGGGCTGGCCGCCGGGCGGGAGGAGGAGCAGAAACGATACTTCGAACAAAAGCGCCTCTATGCGCTGCAAATCGAGACCACTGATGCCTGTCAGCAGGGGTGCATTTATTGCTACGCCGGATCGACTCCACGAGAACACCACGGCCTCACCTCGGATGAGATTCGCTGCCTTCTCGACGATGCAGCGGCGCTTGAGATTCGCGCCATCGACTGGCTTGGCGGCGATCCGCTCGTTCGCGCCGACTGGTACGAGCTGATGCAGTACGCCCGCTCGCTCGGCCTCGTCAACAATGTCTGGACGAGCGGGCTGCCGCTGAAGAACAAGGAGGTCGCGGCCCGCGTGCATGAAGTGAGCGAAGGGGGTTTCGTCTCGGTGCATGTCGATTCGATCACGCCGGAGGTCTACGCCAGGCTTCACCTGGGCGGCAACGCGCACTTCATCGAGGCCATCGTCGAGGGGGTTGACAATCTGCTCGCGCTCGGCAAACCCGCCGAAAACATGATCAATTGTATCACCTACACCTCGGAGCAGGGGCCGGAGGACGCCATCAAGACGATGCGCTGGTGGTTTGAAGAGAAGGGTTTGCGCACCTGCCTGACCATGTTCAATCCCGCCGGAATGGGCGTACAATGGCGGGCGTTCGAGCCGGGCCTCGACGAGGTGCAACGGGTGTATTCCGAGCGCGACCGGATCAATTACGGCGGCGACAACATCTCCATCGCGGCGATGGACACCGACAAATTTTACTGCGGCACGATGGCCACGGTGACTTTCACCGGTGACGTAACGCCCTGCTCGGTGATCCGTGACGGCGTGGCCAACATCCGCGAAACGCCGTTCCGCGAAATCATCGCCAGACATCTGAACACGCTCGTCCACGCAGAACTGCATGATGTGCAGAACCTGCCCGCCCCTTGCGACGCCTGCGTCAACAATCCGCACTGCTGGGGCTGCCGCGCCAGCGCGTATCATTACAGCGGCGACGCGGACGGCCTCGATCCCAAATGCTGGCTCGTCCGATCGAACCAGCAGCAACAGTAACGCCAACAATCAAAAGGAGATGCGCATATGACGAAAAGAAGGCTCGATGTCACCATCGGCAACGTCAACGAGGTGTACGACGGCGCTGGCGGAATTCTCTGGGAGATGCTCATGGGCGAGCAGATTCACGTTGGCGCGGAATCGGAAACTGACCTCCTTGCCCGCAAGGCTGGAGTCGGCGCGGAGGCGCATCTGCTCGATGTGTGCAGCGCCCTCGGCGGCCCGGCGCGCTATCTCGCCCGTAACTACGATTGCCGCGTCACTGGCCTCGACGCCACGCAGCAGATGCACGCGGAGGCGATCCGCCGCACGGCAGAAGCCGGGCTGTCCGCCAAGCTCGACTTCGTGCTCGGCAACGCGCTCGACATGCCGTTTCCGGCCAGCACCTTCGATGTGGTGTGGGGACAGGATGCGTGGTGCTACATCACCGACAAGCAGCGGCTCATCGAGGAGTGCGCCCGTGTCCTGAAGCCGGGTGGCATGCTCGCCTTCACCGACTGGCTGGAGAAAGGCCCGATGACGGACGAGGAGTGGACGGCGCTGAACGCCTTCATGGTCTTTCCCTACATGGAGACGCTCGAAGGGTACGCAACGCTCGCCGAAGAGGCGGGGTTGGCGGTCGTCGAGAAAGAAGACCTCTCGCCGGATTTTGCCGAACATATCCAGATGTATCTCGACCAGGTGCAGCACCAGTTCCGTCAAGCCATCGTCGAGAACTACGGGCAGGAGATGTACGATGCCGTCGAGCGAGGCATCACCCTCTGGCGTGACGCCTCGGCAGCAGGCAAAGTGGGACGAGGGAGAGTAATCGCCCGTAAATAGAAAAGATTGGTTGCAGAAATCGTCCAGAAACAGCGCCTTACCAGCCCGCGTTTTGCGAACCCGGCGCTTCCCCTTTTGTTGGAATACGTTATGGGCATTCGAAGCGAGCGTTGTCGATCAGACGGGTTTTGCCGATGCGGACGGCCATGACGAGGCGGCAGGCTTTGCCGCTTAGGGCTTCGGTTGCCGGTTCGAAGGTTGCGTCATCGACGAAGCTGAGATAATCCGGCTCGGCGTCCGGCTCCGAGCGCACCAGCGCTTCGGCTTCGGCGGCAATCGCCTCCAGGTCGGCGCGGCCTTTGTCGATCTCCGCTTTGGCGTGCTCGATGGCTCGATAGAGCACCGCCGCCTGCTGGCGCTCGTCCGAGCTGAGGTAGATGTTGCGCGAGCTGGTGGCCAAGCCGTCGCTCTCGCGGGTGACGGGCGCGCCGAGAATCGTGACGGCGATGTTCAGGTCGGCCACGACGCGCCGGATGATCGTGATTTGTTGGGCGTCCTTCTCGCCGAAGACCGCCATGTGCGGGCGCGTGATGCCGAGCAGCTTGACCACCACCGTGGCCACGCCGCTGAAGTGGCCGGGGCGTGACGCTCCCTCGAAGCGCGTGGCGATGGGGCCGGGATCGATGGTTGTCGAATAGCCCTCCGGGTACATCGCCTCCACCGGCGGCGCGAAAAGGTAATCGACGCCCGCCGACCGGGCGAGCGCGGCGTCCTGTTCGAAGGGGCGCGGGTAGCGGTGGAAATCTTCGTTCGGCCCGAACTGCGTCGGGTTGACGAAGATGGTCATGATGACCGTTCCGGCGTGCGCCTTGGCGAGTTTCACCAGATTGAGGTGCCCTTCGTGCAATGCGCCCATCGTCATGACGACGCCGATGTACTGGTGCTGGAGACGCAGTTTTTCGGCAATCTTCTGCATCTCGGCGGGGTCATTGATGATCTGCATGTTCCTGTCTCTTTTTTGAACGTTTGTCTGCCGGATGGACGACCACGACGAATTCGCCACGCTGCTTCTGACCGGTGAAATGGGCCGCCAGCTCGTCGGGCGTACCGGTGACGTACTCTTCGTGCATCTTGGTGATCTCACGGGCGGCGAACACCTGCGCGTCGGGAAAGTGCTCTTTGACCTCCTCCATCAGCCGCCCGATCCGGTGCGGCGATTCGTAGAGAACGACCGTGCTTTCGATGGAGGCGAGGAATTCGAGGCGGGTTTTGCGCCCCTTCTTGTGCGGCAGGAATCCGGCGAAGAAAAAGCTGCTCGACGGCAACGGGCAAACCGAGAGCGCCGCCGTCAAGGCGCTCGCGCCCGGCACCGGAACCACCAGAAAGCCTTCCGCGTGCGCCGCGCTCGACATCGTGTAGCCGGGATCGCTGATGGCAGGCGTACCCGCGTCGGTCACGAGCGCCACGTCCACCCCTTCGCCGAGCAGCTCGACGACCTGCCGGACGGCTCGCTCCTCGTTGAAGCTGTGGTAGCTGACGAGCCGCTTGCCCTCGATGCCGAAGTGCCTGAGCAGAATCGAGGTGCGCCGCGTATCCTCGCAGGCAATGGCCCCGGCGTCGCGCAGCGTTCTGACCGCGCGAAAGGTCATATCGTCGAGATTGCCGAGCGGCGTGGCAACGACGTAGAGCGTGCCTTTATGTTCGTCACGATTATTCAAATTACACCAGATGTTCGGGGGCGGCCTTTATTCGGGAAGCTTGTATATTGTCTCCAGCATTATAGCAAAAAATATGAGAATCAGATTGATGCAAGCCCATGCAGCGTGAAGAGATACTGTCGGTCAGCGGCCTGAATGTGCATTTTCCGGTCAGGAACTCCGGATTGACGGGCGGCAAGCAGGTGGCCAAAGCGGTCAACGGCGTGTCGTTCGAGGTGTTCAAGGGGGAGACGCTCGGCCTGGTCGGCGAGTCGGGATGCGGCAAAACCACGCTCGGGCGCTCGATCGTCCGGCTCGTGCAGCCCTCGAAAGGCGGGAAGATCGCCTTCCGTGGTCGCGACATCACCGGGCTTGGCAACCGCGAGTTCAGGCCGCTCCGCAAGGAGATCCAGATGATCTTCCAGGATCCCTTCGGCTCGCTCAATCCGCGCCTGACCATCGGGCAGATGCTTGGCGAGGTGCTCAAGGTGCACGGCATCACGAAAGGCACGCAGGCCACCGCGAAGAAGATCGACCAGCTGCTCGACACGGTCGGCCTCAACCGTGACTACGCCAACCGCTACCCGCACGAGTTCTCCGGCGGCCAGCGCCAGCGCGTCGGCATCGCCAGGGCGCTCGCCGTCAATCCGTCGTTCATCATCTGCGACGAACCGGTCTCGGCACTCGACGTCTCGATCCAGTCGCAGATCATCAACCTGCTCAAGGACTTGCAGCGCGAGTTCGGCCTCACCTACCTCTTCATCGCGCATGATCTCTCGGTGGTCGAGTACATCTCGGATCGCGTCGCGGTGATGTACCTCGGCAAGATCGTCGAAATCGCCGACGCCGGAACGCTCTACGCCAGCCCAAAGCACCCCTACACCCAAGCGCTGCTCTCGGCCATTCCAATGCCCGAGCTTGGCCGCAAACATGAGCGCATCGTGCTCAAGGGCGACCTGCCGGGGCCGCTCTCGATTCCCGAAGGATGCAGCTTCCACCCCCGCTGTCCATTTGCGAAGGAGGAGTGCCGGAAGCGCGAGCCGGAGCTGCTGCCGCTCAAGGAGGACGCCACGCACAAGGTGAGCTGTATACTTTATCAGTGATTCATTTCAATCGATATGGCCGATACGAACAAGAAAAAAGGCGGATGTTTCCGCATCGGATGTCTGACGGTGATCGTCGCCGTGCTGCTCTTTGGCGGACTCGGAATTGTGGCGCATCTGTGGGGCAAGCGCTTGCCGGAGCGCTTCGTGCTCCGTGTGCCTGTGAGCGGACAGATCGACGAGCACCAGCCGGACGCCTCGTCGTTTCCCATTGGCGGCGGCCACCAGCCGCTCTCGCTCGAAGAGCTGCTGACGATTCTCGACCGCGCCCGAACCGACAAGCGGGTTGATTCGGTGCTGCTCGAAATCGACGGCCTGAACGCTCCCGCCGCGAAGATCGAGGAGTTGAGCAGCTCGATTGCCGCTCTCCGGAAATCGGGTAAAAAGGTCACGGCCTTCCTGATTACGCCCGAAGACAAGGATTACCTGCTGGCGACCGCCTGCGACGCAATCATCGCGCAGAAAGGTTCGTGGATGACGCTCGACGGTCTCAAGGCGGAGCTTTTCTTTCTTGCCGATCCGCTTAAAAAGCTTGGCGTGACCTTCCAGGCAGCGCAGTGGAAAAAGTACAAAAGCGCCGTAGAATCCTTCACGCGAAGCACTCCAAGCCCGGAGAACCTCGAAGAGAGCAACGCTTTACTTGACGACGCCTGGGCGGACTACCTCGACGCGGTGTCGCGCCAGCGACGTATCGGCAAGGATGCTTTCCGGCAGGTGATCGACTCTCTCGCCGTGCTGACCCCTGAAAAAGCGCTCGGCCTGCGCCTGATCGACCGCGTCGCCACCGACCGCGAGCTTGAAAAGGAGTACGCGCAACGGCTCGACAAACCGGCGGACGAGCTGTTCGTGGGAGGCCGGGCGTATCTCGACGCGACCGGCGGTATGAAGCCGCAGAGCGTTGGCGACCGGATCGCCGTGCTCAATATCACCGGGATGATCGTCAGCGACGGCGCGGCGGATATGGGCGATGGTGAAAAAACCGATGTTTCCACAGTGAAGCAGGCGCTTCAGACCGCGCTCGACGATTCGAAGGTCAAGGCAATCGTGTTACGCATCGACAGCCCCGGCGGTGACGCTCTGGCCGCTTCGACGATGCTCGAGCTGCTCGACGAGGCGAAAGCCAAAAAGCCCATCGTGGCCTCAATGTCCGGCGTGGCGGCCTCGGGCGGCTACATGGTGGCGCTCGCGGGCGACAGGATTTTCGCCGAGCCGATGTCCGTGACCGGCTCGATTGGCGTCTTCTCGCTCAAGCCCGACGTGAGCGGCCTGCTCGAAAAGACCGGCATTCGCCGCGAGGTGCTCACCCGAGGCCGCTTTGCCGATGCCGAAACGCCCTTCAAGGCGTTCGATGACGCCTCGTTCAGCAAGTTCATGGAGATGACAGGCGTGGTGTATGACGACTTCATCGCCAAAGTGGCGAAAGGGCGCAAAATGACGCCCGCCGCCGTTGATGCCGTCGCCGGAGGCCGCGTCTGGAGCGGCAAGCGTGCGCTCGAAGTTGGTCTCATCGACCGGATTGGCGGACTCAACGATGCCGTGCAGGAGGCCAAACAGCTCGCCCGGATGGATGCCAAGTCAAAGCCAGAGCTGCTCTATCTCCCCGTCCGCAAAACCTGGCTCGAATACCTGCTCGCAGGCGACACATCAGCGATGACCTCAGCGCTCACCGCCGGAATCGTCAGGCAATCGCTCGGTCAACTGCAACCGCTCGCCAACCTGCCCGGCGCAAAAATCGCCCGCTACCTCTTGCGCTCGGAAGCGCCGCAGGTATTGGCGCTCGACCCGGTCGAAGTAGAGATAAAGTGATAATGGACAATTGAAAATGGATAATGTAGGGGCGGCTCTTGTGGCCGCCCTCTGACTCTCCTGCAGATTCGTCTGTCAACTCTTCTCCATAATCTGCTCGATGGCAGAGACGATTTCATGCACATCGTCAGGCGACACTGCGGAAAACCATATTTTCTGCGGGTAAATCATCACATTCGGCCCTGTGGCGCAAACCCCCATGCAGCTGGATGTCGAGACTCTCACTTTACCCTTCCACCCTTTCCCGTCAACAGCGTCCTTCAATTTTTCTTTTATGAGCTGACTGTTACTGTCCGCACAAGATTTCCGCTCTCCCCCGCGATCATTCGTGCAGACAAAAACGTGAACGATGAAAGGTGATTCGTTTTGAATGGGCATGATAGAATTGTTTTCTAAATCTATGTTTTTACTACTCTTTACCAGAACCGGAGCGCCTTTTCAACCAATATCCCGGTTTACGTTTATTGTGTGCCAATGCGATGATATAGATGTAATCTGGTTCGATTGAATAGATAATTGAATATGGAAATTTTGATAAAAGATAACGTCTGAAAGGTGATGTTATGGTTCGATACAGGAAAGGATTTTCTGAAAGTTGCTTAACGGCAATTTCAACCGCGATTCGGTAACGAAGTCCCAATCCCTTTTGGCGCTCTTCGTAATACCGGACAGCATCCAGAAATTCAGCTCGGGCATCTGGATCAAAAACGACTGAAGTCATTCAAGTATCCTGTCAGCTTCGGCAAACACATCTTTAGCATCGATACCTGATCGGCGTCCCTCCTTATACTCTTGATAACGACGTTCAGCTTCAGCGATCCATGCTACATCAGTGTCTGTGTGCACATCATCGCCCAGAGAACTCAGTAAACGATCAGCCAAAAACGCCCGCTCCTGATGAGAAAGACTGAGCGCCTCAGTTTCAATTTTTTTCAATAAATCGGTCATAAATACCTCATAAATACCATTTCAGTAAACAAATTCCAGCACATTCTGCTGTTCTTTTAAACAGCACAGCATCAGGCAATAGTTTCTTGCCACTCATCAAAATAGCGCATCAAGCGGGCTTTTACCAGCCACGCATGAGTTTCGCTCTCCCCCGCGATCATTGGTACAGACAAACACATGAGCGATGAATGGTGATTCGTTTTGAATGGACATTGTGGAATATCTCCGTGATGTAATATTTCTTCAAACGAAAACGATTAGCCTGATGCGGATTTATCGCCGATTGGCTGTGTTGCGTTGTTAGGAGTTTCCTGTTCTATCGAAAAAACAAGGTTCGGAAAAGGGAGCCTTGCAATTTTGCTGGTCGGATATACGTGAAGATATATATCCAACAAAAACAACAGCACCAACAATAATAAAGGAAAAATTCCGTAGCGATTTATATCCAAGACATAAATCGCAGCAAGAATAGTGATAATTCCCGTTAGCCCAAGATTGCCAAAGAAAGAGAAGTTCTGTTGCAACTGGCGTTGGTTTACGAAATTCTCCCAAGAAATAAAATCAACTGGCAACGAACTGCTGTTCAACAATCCGGGTTCCAGATAATGCCTGCAATAAAACCCAATTCTCTTTGTAGAAATGCTGTAACTATTGATGAGTAGATCAAAGAAAATGGCTGCAAATGCTGGGACCAGAAGTAAAACAGGATCAATTTTTCCGATGTTTGCATAGATCAGGCCAATTCCGGCTCCAACTGAGGTGATCTTGGCTGTTAATAGTTTTGCTCTTATCTTTTGCGCCTGAAGGATTTCTTTCCTTAACTCAACAAGAGTATTCCAGAGTATTGTTTTGCGATCTGTCATAGTCAATCCTCAGTCCCTTAAGCTCTGATTAACAAGCTACCTATAGTGCGCAAACGAAACTACCAGCTGGCAAACAATTCTTACCTTGAAATGTAGTATTTCATAAGAAAAAGCCCATAAAAAAACCGTTTCGCGTAACAACAGAGAACAATTTTTATTCGAGCACTTCCTAATTGTCGCACATTCTCCCACCAGCACGGTTCACGAATCGTCCTCGTTCGTTGGCAAATCCCGCAAAATCGTATACAATTCATCTGACCCATCCGTCCGCCCCGTCCAATCCTCCCTCTAAAAACTCCAGAATTCGCGGTCGAGGCTGCGGTACTGGATGCCTTGCACGAGGTGCTTCATTTCGATATGCTCCGCGCCGTCGAGGTCGGCGACCGTGCGGCTTGTCTTGAGAATAAGGTCATGCACTCTCGGAGAGGCTGGGGCGGTTCATCGCCTCCATCAGCTTTTCGGCGCTCTCCTTGTCGAGCTTGCAGAACTTGCGGATCAGCTTCGAGACTAAAACCGTCTAGGCCTTGCTGGAGGCGATGGAGATAAGAATGCCGGAAGTACTCGAATCGAGAAACATAGAGGTAGTCACAAGAAAGAACCCCTCCAAATCCCGTAACTAACATCTCAGCGAGTAGTTACAGGGATTTCTCGTTTGTTTGGTTCTGGAACTTCCGTTGAAATCGAAATCGGTTTTTCATCCATTCCGGCCAGAAGCAGCAAAGCCATCCCGAACAGTGCCGGGATGGCTTTGACATCTGGATGACGGCGATACCGAGAGCTCGTCAATCGTTCTCTTCCTTGTCGGTTGTGACGTCAGTGATCGGGATCGGGTAATCTCCACCGAAACACGCGGTGCAGTAGCTGCACGCTTCGCCATCGAACTTCGGTACGCTGTTGAGCAGACCCTGCATGGAGAGGTAGCGCAGCGAGTCCACTCCGATGTACTCTCTGATCTTTTCGATGTTGCCCAGCTCGTGCTCGGCATCGGCAAGCATATGGGTCAGGAGCTGGCGCTTTGTCGGAAAGTCCATGCCATAGAAGCACGGGTTGGTGATCGGCGGCGAGCTGATGTGCAGATGGATCTCCGCGGGATGGGCCTCACGCACCAGCTTGATGAGCATTCTGGCCGTTGTACCTCGCACGATCGAGTCATCGACGAGGATGATCGGACGCCCCTGCATGACGCCGCGCACAATATTGTATTTGGAGCGAACCTTGATTTCGCGGCTCTGGCTGCCCGGCTGGATGAAGGTGCGGCCCACATAATGGTTGCGAATGAGGCCGTGCTCGAAGCGGGCCTGCTTGCCAAGCTTGTTGCTCTCCCGCACGAAGCCGAGCGCGGCAGTGTTCGAGGAGTCGGGCACGCTCACGACAGCCAGCTCCTTTTCGCTCTCTTTGCGGTCGATGGTCGATTCCCGCGCGAGATTCTTGCCGAGGTTCCGGCGCACCTTGTCCACCGAATGCTGGAAGATAAAGCTGTCGGGGCGGGCGAAATAGACATACTCGAAAATGCAGCGGGCCTTTCGCTCCACAGGTGGCAGAAAGATCGAGACCGGCTTTTCGTTGTCAATGGCAAGGTGATCGATCAGCAGGATTTCGCCCGGCGCGATGTCGCGAATGTACTCGGCCTTGATGATATCGAAGGCGCAGGTTTCGCTCGCCACGACGTAGGCCATATTACCGGTCGCCGGATCGATCTTTTTGCCGAGAGCAAGAGGACGCACGCCGTACGGATCGCGGGCGGCGATCATCTGGTTGTTGGCGAGAATGACGATCGAGTAAGCACCCTCGACCTGCCGCAAAGCATCGTAAATCTGATGGATCGGCTCCTTCTCTTTGCTTCGGGCTGCCAGATGCGGAATGATTTCGGTGTCCGACGAGGCCTGGAAAATCACCCCCTGTTCGGTCAGCTCCTTGCGCAGCGCTCTCGAATTGGTGAGGTTTCCGTTATGGGCGATGGCGAGGCTGCCGGAGCGATAGGTGAGGGAGAAGGGCTGGATATTATTGTTCGATTTCGAAGCGCCGGTGGTCGAGTAGCGGTTGTGACCGATGGCCGCATAGCCGCTCAGATTCTCGAAAATCTGCTCGTCCCTGAACACCTCCGAAACCAGTCCCGGCCCTTTATGCTGCTTGAACAGCGTTTTCTTCTTTGCCTTGTTGTATTCTGCAACCACGATACCTGCCGCCTCCTGTCCTCGATGCTGAAGAGAGTAGAGTCCGTAAAAGGTATCTTCGGCGGGAGTTTTTGAATTAAAAACGCCGAAAACTCCGCACATATAGGTGAAATCTTGAGATTGTGTAAAATCTTTGCCTTTTAAAGGCAGGTGAAGCTAATATATCAAGGTCAAAATTAAAAACAATCAAACAGGCAAAAGCGTTCGCTTCCGCATTTTCACCGCACCGGCCCATTCAGCCACAGCCTGGCCGCGCTACCGGTTTTATTCTTAAGACTTTCATCCGTAAGGAATTGAATGACCGCTCATGCCGTTTGTTTGCATGGATGCAAACACCCGCAACAACACACAATTCAATTCGTTATGAACGCTTCGCCAAAGAAATCTCCTGCTGAGTCGGTATGGACCTGGATTCTGATCACGCTGCTCTGGGGCACCGTGTTTTTTTTCACCTCGACCTGGATGCTCGGGAAAGCTTCGGAATGGCTCGACGCCGGAGGCTTCATGCCCAACGCCTCCGAGACGCTTGCTGTCTATCGGTTGTATGCGCCGGTGCTGCTCGTGATCGCGCTTGTGGCGAAGGTCGTCAAAAACCGGCTCGATCCCGGTTCGCTCAGGCAGCTCGAACGGCAGAAGGCGGTCAAAGAGGGAAAACGCGAACGTTATTTCGTCTCGTTCGCGGGCGGTATCGCGAGCAGCTTTCTGTTTGCCGTGCTGACGGCGGTCGCTCATCTGGCGGCGGCACCGCTCACCGGAGCGGTCATCAGGCTGAACGTGGCGACGATAGCGGTTGCGGGCGCGATGAACATTGCCGCCGGTCTCGGGGCTTCTCTGTTTGTAGGGATGATTTTTCTCGTCTCGGGAGTCGGAAGAAGCACGAAGCGCGGCTGAACGTTGAGAGGCGGCAGACTATAAATGAAAGAAGCGCAGGGGAGGGTTGCGCTTCTTTCGAGAGATTTTCCGTGGAGCTAAGGAGACTCGAACTCCTGACCCTTTGCATGCCATGCAAATGCTCTACCAACTGAGCTATAGCCCCATCGTGATGGCCTAATTATCCGAAAAAAAAGTTGGATTTCCAACAGCTTTTTTTGAATCTTCGAGATAAAATTTTCAGAAGCCGAATTGACAAGGAGATTATGAGTTTGCTTTACAGCATAAAAGAGGGGTTCGCGGGGATTGGCCGGGCCAAGCTTCCGGCAAGCGTTACGATAGCCACAGGTTTTTTTTCACTCCTCCTGCTCGGGCTGTTCGGGACGGTCTCCTTCAGCTTTTACCAGTTGATTCATGAGGTGCGCTCGCGCGTCGAACTCGAAGTGTTTTTCGATGACCGCGTTGGCGATGCCCTGGCCGATTCGCTGAGTGAGCGGATGAAGACGATCCCAGGCGTTGCGCAGAGCTATTTTATCTCGCGCAACGAGGCCGCATCGAGGTTTTCCCGCGAATTCGGGGCGGATGTCGTGGGCATTCTCGGCGTGAATCCGCTGCCGCGCTCCGTCGAACTGAGCATCAAGCCAGAATATGCCGCGCCGTCCGGCATCGAGCGTATCGAAGCGCAAATCGCGAAGCTTGGCGACGGCCTCGATATTCGCTACAACAAGGAGTATCTCGCGGGCATCGAGCGCAATGCAAGGATTTTTACACTCATCACCGCCGGAGTTGGCGGCGTAATCGCGCTGGCTACCATCATTCTGAATGCCTTCACCGTCCGGCTCGCGATGTACGCCCGCCGCGACAGGATCAAGACCATGCGGCTGGTGGGCGCGACCCGCTGGTTCATCAGCGCACCGTTCCTCTTCGAGGGAATCATTCAGGGTCTGGTTTCCGGCGGTCTGGCCGCGCTTGGCCTCTGGCTCATCTTCGAGCAGGCGCTCTTGCGCTACGAACCGGCGATCTACCAGATTCTGCACCCTTCGATCTTCGTGATCTATCCGGCGCTCGTGCTGCTCGGTGTCGTGCTCGGCCTGTTCGGCAGCAGCTGGTCGGTGGCGCGGTTCCTGCGGAGGGCTTGAAGAGAAAGAGCAAGGACTTAAAGGACAGCAGGGACGGCAAGGACGGCAGGGTGAAAACGGTTATTCTGCCGTGAAGCTGTAAAGCATCGCAATTTCGTCCGCCCAGCCGTCGGAGTCGGGGGTTTCGAGGATCAGCGGCAGCTCCTCAAGAGCCGGATGGCGCATGATGTACGCGAAGGCGTCGATGCCGATCATGCCTTTGCCAATGCACTCATGCCGGTCAACCTTGCTGCCGAGCTTCTGCTTGGCGTCGTTCAGGTGCATTCCCCTCAGATACAGCATTCCCACAACGCGGTCGAACTCTGCAAGCGTGGCGTCGAACGCTTCGGGCGTGCGCAGATCGTAGCCGCTCGCGAAGAGGTGGCAGGTGTCGAGGCAGACGCCGATGCGCGTTTTGTCCTCGACCAGCATGATGATTCTCGCCAGATGCTCGAAGCGCCAGCCGAGATTACTGCCCTGTCCTGCCGTATTTTCGATCACCGCCGTCACGCCCGTCGTGGCGTCGAGCGAGCGGTTCACCGACTCGGCGATGGTCCGGAGGCAGGAATCTTCGTCCGTCAGATTGACATGGCTGCCGGGATGGAAGTTCAGCATCGTGAGGCCAAGCGCTTCGGCGCGCTTCATTTCGGTAATGAACGCCTGGCGCGACTGTTCGAGTTTGGCGGAATCGGGGGAGCCGAGGTTGATGAGGTAGCTGTCGTGCGGCAGGATATGGCCGGGCAGGAATCCCGCCTCCTCGCAGTTGCGCCGGAAGGCGTCGATCGATGCCGCTGTAAGCGGCGCGGAATGCCACTGCCGCTGGTTGCGCGTAAACATCGCGAACGCTTTTGCGCCGATCTCTCTGGCGTTCAGTGGGGCGTTTTCGACGCCTCCGGCGATACTGACATGGGCGCCTACCCGTTTCATGGTACTGCTGTTTGGTGTTGATAAATCTGGTCGGCCGCGACGTGTGGCGGCTTACTCCGTCAATCGCTCGACGACTTCGTCCGGGAGATTTTCCGTCCGGCGGATCGACCAGCCGCCGTGGCGTGAAGGGCGCGTCGTGAGCAGCTCGCCGACGAGGCCGGTCGAGAAGAACTGCACGCCGAGGATGATGAGCAAAATGCCGAGAAACAGAATCGGCCGGTTGCCCGCCGGTTTATCGAAAAAGTACTTTTCGATGGTGACGTAAAGGCTGATGCAGAAGCCGAGGAAAAAGCTGCCGAGGCTCATCATGCCGAAAAAGTGCATTGGGCGCTTGAGGTAGCGGGTGATGAACATCACTGACAGGAAATCGAAGAGTCCGGGCAGGAACCGCGACGCGCCGAATTTGCTTGTGCCATATTTGCGGGCGTGGTGCCGCACCGGGATTTCCGTCACGCGGAATCCCTTCCATTGCGCCAGTACCGGAATGTAGCGGTGCATCTCGCCGTGCAGGTCGAGCGACGCGGCCAGCTCGTGGCTGTAGGCTTTCAGGCCGCAGTTGAAGTCGTGCAGCGGAATGCCGCTGAAGAGGCGCGTCGTCAGGTTGAAGAGCTTCGATGGCAGCGTTTTGCTGATGGGATCGTTTCGATCCCGCTTCCAGCCGCTCACGAGGTCATACCCTTCGCGGATTTTCATCACGAGCTTCGCGATCTCCTGCGGATCGTCCTGCATGTCGGCGTCAATCGTCACCACCACCTCGCCCGAAGCCGCGCGGAATCCCGCCGAGAGCGCCTCGGTTTTGCCGTAATTCCGTCTGAACGAGATCATCCGCATCTCCGGTCTGTCGGCCATCAGCTCGCCGATTACCTTGTCGGAGCCGTCGGTCGATCCGTCATCGACCATGATCACCTCGAAGCTGAACGGAGCGTCGAAGCATCGCGTCAGCTCGGGACTCGCGAGAGCCTCGAACAGGCGGTCGCATAACTCTGGCAGCGACTCCCGCTCGTTGTAGAGCGGGACGATGACGGAGAGGCTCGTCATTTACACCCCTCTCGCGTCCGGTTGCCAGATATACTTGTGCAACTGGAGCTGCATTCGCGCGGGGAGGCGGTCACGCAGAATCCACTCCGCAAGCAGGCGCGGTTCGAGTTTGCCGAAGACCGGGCCGAAGATGATCGAGCATTTGCCGAGCAGACCGTGCCCGGTGATGTACGATTTTGCCCACACGTAATCCGCCTCCGAGGCGACCACGATCTTGAATTCGAAGCGCTCCGGCTCTGCGAGGGCCAGCGCGTAGTTGGCGGCGCAATTGTGCTCCACGACTCCCGACGACGGCGCTTTGATGTCGATGATGGCGTGCACGCGAGGATCGACGCGCTCGACCGGCAGGAAGCCGCCCGTTTCGAGCAGCACGGCAGGATGGCGGTCGCAGAGCGCCGAGAGCAGCTCGAACGCACCGGGCTGAAGCAGCGGCTCGCCGCCCGTGACCTCGACGCACGGCGCGTCAAATGCAAGCACGCGGCGCACGATCTCGTCAACCGTCATCGGCGTGCCCGTCTCTTCGGCGTAGGCCGTGTCGCAGTATCGGCAGCCGTGGCCGCAACCGGCGAGACGCACGAAGGCGCATGGCCATCCTGCAAACGAGGATTCGCCCTGAATCGAATGAAAAATCTCGCTTATGTTAAGGGTGGCTACCGCGCTCATGGATGTTCGGCCAGCAGTTTTTCAAGCGCGGCGGGATAGAGCCGGTGTTCGCACCGGAGCACCCGCTCGGCCAGCGTTTCAGCGGTGTCGCCCGTCACCACCGGCACATGATGCTGCATGATAATCCGCCCCTTGTCATACTCCTCGTTGACGAAATGCACCGTCGCGCCGCTCCGGGTCTCTCCCGACGCGATCACCGCTTCGTGCACGCGCATTCCGTACATGCCGTGGCCGCCGAACTCAGGCAGCAGCGACGGATGAATGTTCACGATCTTTTCCGGATAGGCGGCAATCACTTCGTCCGGAATCTTGCGCAGATAACCGGCGAGCAAAATCATGTCGATCCGCCGCTCCCGGAGCGCGTTCAGCATGGCGCGGGCGAAATCGTCAAGCGCGCCGAACTGCGATTCCGAGAGGTGCAACGCCTCGATGTCATACTCTCTGGCGAACTCCATCGCGCCGCACTGCGAGCGGTTCGACAGGCACATCACGATTTCGGCGGGCAGCTCGCGCTCGATGATCGCATCGAACAGCGCCCTGAAGTTCGAGCCCGTCCCCGAGCAGAATACCGCCAGCCGTTTTTTGTTGTCACTCATGCAGATTACTCGCCTTGGATTTCATGAAACTCCTCTAATATGCACCCATGCGCCACTTTTTTCAAATAATCGATGATGGGTCATCCTGAAGTCCAATCGAATCGAATTTGTCTTTGATGATTATAAATTGTACAATTGTACATATGATAGTCGTGGATACAAACATTTTCCTCGCCGTTTTGCTTGAAGAGCCTGAACGGGAGCCGGTCATCAGGCTGACCTCGGGGCAGGAGATCATCGCGCCGGATGTTCTTCCCTATGAAATCGGCAATGCGCTGAGCGCACTGGTGAAAAAAGGGCGCATCACGGGTTCCGAGGCAGAGAAGGTATGGAGCTATTCCCGTCAGATTCCGGTTCAGTTAAAACCTGTGGACATTGGCGCGGCGTTGTCTCTTGCCGTGCAGGCAGGGATTTATGCGTATGATGCATATTTCATTCACACAGCCATCAGCTATCGCGCTCCATTGCTGACTCTCGATCGTGGAATGATGCGGGTCGCAAGGGAAGCTAACATCGAGGTTCTGGAGGTATCATGAAAGTTTACACCTATTCGGAAGCAAGGCAGAAGTTATCGCAACTGCTGGAGATAGCTCGCAAGGAGGAGGTTGTCATCCGCAAGAGAACCGGCGAAACTTTCTCCGTGGTCTACAAAAAGTCGGCGACCTCTCCTTTCGATGTGCCGGGAATCAAAACCGGAGTATCGACGGAAGATATTCTCGACGCAGTCAGGGAGGTTCGGGAAAATCGATAATGGCACCTCTTCTCGCTGTCGCTCTTCCGCGGTCGAAATAAGTCGGGGATTTTTGTAAATTCCCGCTTCTCGAAAAGATCCGTAACGAAAATCCAACTCTTTGCTCATGCTTGATCCTGTCATCAAACGGGCGCTTGTCTCCGTTTCCGACAAAACCGGCATCGTCGATTTCTGCCGTGAACTGGCGTCGATGGGTGTCGAAATCTTCTCCACCGGCGGCACACTGAAATCGCTTCAGGATGCGGGTATCGCCGCAGAGTCCATCTCGAACATCACCGGTTTTCCGGAGATCATGGACGGCAGGGTCAAGACGCTTCACCCGAAAATTCACGGCGGTCTGCTCGCCGTGCGCGACAACGCCGAGCACCAGCAGGCGGCGCGGGAGAACGGCATCGAATTCATCGACCTCGTTGCGGTCAACCTCTATCCCTTCGAGGCGACCGTCGCCAAAGCGGACGTGACCTTCGAGGATGCCATCGAGAACATCGACATCGGCGGCCCGTCGATGCTGCGCAGCGCGGCCAAGAACAACGAGTCGGTCACGGTGATTACCGATGCCGCCGATTACGCCACCGTGCTTGACGAAATGCGCTCGAACGGCGGCGCGACCACGAGAGCGACCCGCCTGAAGCTCGCGGCGAAGGTCTACGCGCTCACCTCGCGCTACGACACGGCCATCGCGGCTTACATGGCCAAAGCTGCCGGAATCGAGGGCGCTGGCGACGCGATGACCGTCAGGCTCGAAAAAGAACTCGACATGCGCTACGGCGAGAACCCGCACCAGAGCGCCGGATTCTACAAGATGAACGACGGCAACGGCACGCGCTCGTTCGGCGAGATTTTCGAGAAGCTGCACGGTAAAGAGTTGTCGTACAACAACATGCTCGACATCGCCGCCGCCTCGGGCATCATCGAGGAGTTCCGCGGCGAGGAGCCGTCGGTGGTGATCGTCAAGCACACCAACCCGTGCGGCGTCGCGCAGGCTCCGTCTCTCTGCGAGGCTTATCGCAAGGCCTTCTCGACCGACACGCAGGCACCGTTCGGCGGCATCATCGCCTTCAACCGCCCGCTCGACATGGAGACGGCGAGCGCGGTCAACGAAATCTTCACTGAAATCCTCATCGCTCCGGCCTTTGAGGCGGGCGTGCTCGACATGCTCATGAAGAAAAAGGATCGCCGTCTCGTGCTCCAGAAGCAGCCGCTGCCGAAAGCTGGCTGGGAGTTCAAATCTACCCCCTTCGGAATGCTTGTACAGGAGCGCGACAGCAGGATGGTAACGCCAGAGGAGCTGACCGTGGTCACGAAGCGCCAGCCGACCCAGGAGGAGCTGGCCGACCTGATGTTCGCCTGGAAGATCGCGCGGCACATCAAATCCAACACGATCCTCTACGTCAAGAACCGCCAGACCTTCGGTGTCGGCGCCGGCCAGATGTCGCGCGTCGATTCCTCGAAGATCGCCCGCTGGAAGGCCTCGGAAGTGGGCCTCGACCTGAAAGGCTCGGCCGTTGCCTCGGACGCCTTCTTCCCCTTCGCCGACGGCCTGCTCGCCGCCGCCGAAGCCGGAGTGACCGCCGTCATCCAGCCCGGAGGCTCGATCCGCGATAACGAAGTCATCGAAGCCGCCGACGCCAACAACCTCGCGATGGTGTTTACGGGGATGAGGCACTTCAAGCACTGAAGTAGCGCCATATTCCGTTTTTTAAAGAGGTTATCTCACATGTAGCTGAGATAGCCTCTTTTTTTTACATGTGTTCTGAATTTTATTCCGGGTGATTATTGTGTATAATTTTAATTGGAGCGGAAATCATGAATTTCGTTTTTTGCGCGGGAACCATCCAATTGAAATAATCGAGATACTGTATGAAAACATACAAGTACACACCGTATTTTGAGAATGAGGTTTTGCGCAAGAGGCCGTATCTTAAAAAAGAGTGGTGCGTTCGGGTGCTGGAGAACCCGATCAGGGTTGAAAGCCAGGAGGAAAACCGCTTCCGGTTCTGGAGGCCTATCGATGAGCTTGAGGGCAGAGTTCTGAGGGTGGTTACTCTCGATGACAAGATTACAATTCACAACGCTTTTCCTGACAGGGGATTTAAAGAATGAAAATCAGCTACTATCCAGACACCGACTCGCTTTACATCGATCTTTCGGAGCAACCGAGCGTCGAGAGCCGCGAGGTTGCCGAGGGCATCGTTTTGGACTACGATGCAGAAGGGCGACTTGCAGGCATCGACATCGATAATGCAAGCAAGAAGGTCAATCTCAAAACGCTGACGCTTAACAAGCTTCCGGCAGATGGGCAGATTTTCGCGGCGTGAGAGATCGTTCCAGAAACGGATCACAAGGAAATTACGAGAGGACGACAATGTTCATCATTCGGTAGTTTCGGGGTTCAGGGATAAGACGGTAAAGTCAAATCTCAACGCTGAGGAACAGTCGCCCGGTTATTTCAGATGGCCTGACCTGGATGTTGATTTGACTGAGGAAATTATAGAATGTCCAAAACGTTTTCTGCTTGTTTTTAATGTATTGGTGAACTTTTTAATGAATGGGTGTTTGGTTATAATTTAATGATGAATTAATAAAAAAGCATGACCAGGAAATTAACTAAAGGTATTTTCGGTAAAAGAAATCTAATGATCTATGAGGCAATATAATAAATTTCTTATTGGATAAATCTTTATTAAAGATGGAACGATTGATCGTTCGGAAATACCCAGTTGACCCTGCTGTTGTTGAAAAAGCTCTTCGAATACTTAAAGAGTATCAAATATTAATTGGGTCTTTTGATTACTCTCAAGAGAAGACGTATGATGGAAACACCTACATACTTCAGAGTACGCTGTATGAAACAGAGTTGTCAATTTTGGTTGACAGGAATCTATTCTCCTTTATGAAGTCGTTTGCATTAGGCATAATTCTTTCAGAAAGAAAACGAATATTGTTAGGGGCTCTTATGGTAGTTGCAATTACATATGAAATGACTTTTGAGCCGTCAGTTGCCATATATGAATACGCTGAAAAAAATGGGAATACTGCTGCATATCAAGATATTCAGATATTTTATCATGCTGACAATCTTCCCTTAGAGGTATATGTTGATCTTTTTCTTGGTAAACTTGATCGTATTCCGGATTCTCAGTGTTTTAAGCAGCATCTGAGTTTTTCGATAGAGAATGATTTTACAATACCATTGAAAAACTGGAGCTTTAATTACCCGTTAGTATTAAAAATAGCACAACTTGAGAGATCAGCACTTAAGCCTAACCAGAGAATGGATGCTTATCTCGAGTGGATGTGGTCAGACTACTTGTTTAGCGCTGTATCAACGTTGTTTGGGGTGATATATTTAAGTCCGGGAAAATGTGGTCACAAGGGTCTTATTAAGGATCTTTTTAGTTCTGATCAGGAAAAAAGGTTAGCTGGTTTGCACAATGCGTGTTGGGATTTGTGCTTGATACAAGAGTGGATGAAGCTGCTAGATGAACAAAAAGACCAAAATAAATTATGGCTTCTCGCTTCAGCTGATAAAGCATTGTCATATGCTGCACGTCGTATCGCAACATCACAATTTTTTGATCAAAAGCAATTGGATGACATGAAATCTCAAATTTTTACCGATGCTTGGGGTCTCGATAAAGGCATGGTGTTATTTCGTCAATATCAATATCTATGGGGGATAATAAAATCTCCTGAACGAAAGGCGAATACTTCCTGTTTTTCGAGAGATTACTGCGAAAAGTTGACGATGCAACTTGAGTCCGAAGTTCTTTCATAAACCTCACCACCATAACAACCGCTCTGGCGATGCGGTGAGCGCGGCGAGGATCGCCCGGCGGAATGCTTCGGATGCCTTTTTCTCCTTCGCCGTCGTCTTTTTTTTATTTCGGGCACACTACAAGCGTATATTCCTGAGTCTGTCGCGCTGGTGAAAATAACAAAAAACAACAAGCCCATGCAACTTGAAGTTATCTCTCATTTCGAAACGGTTACTCGTCCAAATCCCATTCTTTTTGTACATGGGGCATGGCATGGGGCTTGGTGCTGGGAGAATTTTCTGCCCTATTTTGCAGAGCGAGGGTATGCTTCATATGCCGTCAGTTTGCGCGGACATGGCGCGAGCGAAGGGCGACAAGGGATTCGCTGGCATAGCGCAACTCACGACTATGTTGCCGATCTGGCGCAAGTTGCGGGGACGCTCGACAAACCGCCAATTCTCATTGGTCATTCAATGGGCGGCTATGTCGTGCAGAAATATCTGGAAACTCACAGCGCTGCCGCAGGTATTTTGCTGGCGACAATTCCGGCGTCCGGAATATTCAACTTTGTGATGCGTTATGCTTCGCGGCATCCCTCGAAATTTCTGAAATCGCTTCTTTTATTGAATCCCTGGCATATGGTAGAAACGCCGTCGTTGACGCATGAGGCATTTTTCTCGCCCAAAGTAACGGCAGAAGAAAACCTCCGGCATTTTGCGCGTCTTCAGTCCGAGTCATTCAAAATGGTGCTTGAAACCATGTTTCTCGATCTTCCTCGACCTGAAAAAGTCAATGCTCCAATGCTGGTACTGGGTGCGGCAAACGACAATGTATTTTCGATTGATGAACAACAATCGACAGCTCGCGCCTACGTGACCGAAGCCGAAATATTTCCCGATATTGCGCATGATATGATGCTGGAGCCAGACTGGCGGCAGGTCGCAGATAGAATTCTGAACTGGCTTCAGGAACGCGAATTATAAGTGGGGGTCACGGGATTGCCTTTGCGCTGTTGAAGCAAAATGCAAATGGTAATGGATACTGCCCCTTTATCAGAAATGGTGTATGAAAAATCGACTCTTTATCTCTCTGAACTTTATTATGGCGTTTTGTATTTTTTGAGTTTATACTCTCCCCATGCATAGATAAACCCGCCGTCTGCCAGCTTCTCCACCACTTCGTCGATGCCGTACCGCGAGATGACGAAGCAGCCATTGCTGCGTCCGGTCATCGGGCCGTGCAGGGTCACGATGTTCAAGAGGATGAAGGGGATCGAGACATACCCGGCGGAGTGCAGCACAATGTCGCGCTTGGCGGCGTTGCTGTTGCGCAGAGAATCGAGGCCGTCAAGCCTGAGCGCGAGGCCGTGATCGCCGTCGTATCGCTTCGTGACGCGGAACAGCCCGAGGCTGCTCATGTTCGACTCCGGCAGATCGGAGAAGCGCCGGGCGTAGAGTTCGCCGCTGTTCCTGCCATGCGCCACGCGGTAATACGAGCGTTTGCCGCTTTGCAGATCGATAATCGCCATGCGCTTCACGTATGACGGCTGGCTGAAATCCACCACGGCAAGTGTCTGTGGCATCATTTCACCATGCGCAGCAAGATAGCTCGAAAGCGCTGCCTTCGCTTCGCTCACCGCCTCTTCGCTGACTCTGCCGGGTGCGGACATGAGACCTGTGACGGTGATTGCCGTCAGAAATATCGTCGCTAAGATAATGGCGAGTATGGTTTTGAGCGCGGAGCTGTGCATCGGCGGCAGCGAATCTGGTGGATTAGTATCAAGAGGAAAATAGTGCTATCCCGCTGTTTTGAAGAATGCTTTTTGCGGAATACACCTCTCTTTGCGTACCTTTGCAGAGTCAACTTTTACCTGCCTGTAACTTATTCTCGCCTTTGCCATGTCAGCAAAAACCGCAAAAATTCTTTTCATCGGCGACGTCGTCGGAAATCCCGGTCTTCAGATGGTCAGCCGGATGCTCAAGGGATTCATCTCGAAGTACGAGGTCGATTTCGTCATCTGCAACGGCGAGAACGCCCATAACGGCAAAGGAATGAGCCTCGAAGCGCTCAACCAGATGCTCGAAGCGGGGGTCGATGTGGTGACCGGCGGCAACCACACCTGGAATAATTTCAATTTCTTCGAGACGCTCAAGTCGCACGAAAAGGTGCTTCGGCCACAGAACTACCCGAAGGGCACTTATGGCAAGGGTTTCGGCGTCTATAAACTGCCTCGCGGCCTGGGCAACATCACTGTGCTGAACCTGCAAGGGCGCACCTTCATGTATCCCATCGACTGCCCGTTCCGCACGGCAGACTGGGTCATCAAGCAGACCAAAGAGCAGTCGTCGCTGGTCGTGATCGATTTCCACGCCGAAGCGACCGCCGAAAAGCTCTCGCTTGCCTGGTACCTCGATGGCAAGGTGTCGGCGATCATCGGTACGCACACGCACGTGCAGACCGCCGACGAGCGCATCTTTCCCAAAGGCACGGCCTACCTGACCGACGTTGGCATGACCGGCCCGCACCAGTCGGTCATCGGTATGCAGGTCAAATCAGCCGTTGACCGGATGCTCTACCAGACGCCACACAAGTACGAGTGCGCCACGGACGACGTGCACCTCTCAGCCGTGCTGCTCACGCTTGACGTCGAGACCGGCAAGGCTGTGGGAATCGAAAGAATCTTCTATCCCGAGTTCGAGAAAGCGCCGCAGGGGTGAGCTGGTCAAATTGAGTGCTTCATCTTCTGATAACACCGCTCTGTTGTTTCATTGGGTGCTTGTCAATTATCACCATCAGCACAAAACAGACAACCCCGCAGTAGCAAGCTGCGGGGTTGTCGATTATTGCGGCAGGCTTTGTGCTCGCAATTCCAAACCGTTACGCCACAGTATCGGCTTCTCTCGGCGTGCGCTGCAGATAGACGAACATCAGCAGCGATCCAACGCCAAGAAGCGCGATGGCTCCAGGTTCGGGAACAGCTGCGGCAGTGCCGTTCAAAACATAGTCGTTGATGCTGTATTGGCCAAAAGGGCTTGTCGCATTGTAACCATAAAGACGAAAAGTGATAGCTCCTACATTCTGGAAGTTCGTAGCTGAAAGATCGATGGTATAGGTTGTGCCTGACGTGCTTGTGGTTATAACTGCGCCAATGTTTGATGTATAACCATCAACACTGGATCTGAGCACAAATGATGACGGCCCTGCAGCGTTGCGTTGACCGTTAAAAGCAAAATTAGTAAAGTCGATCTGGTAGCCAGGGTTTGCAGTAATGGTGAACGTAAAATAATCGTTATTAGCCGGAACAAGCGCTGCCCCGTTAGCAAAACCGGTTGCACTATATGTATTATTGGCGTTTGCTCCTGTTATACCGGCACCACGTCCGATTCCTGTTGCTGTGAGTAACAAGGTGTAATCACTGGTCATTCCTGTGGTGTACGGATTACTGGTGTTTGGATTTGTGCCAGTAATAGGATTCATAGTGATGACAGCTGCGCTTGCGTCTGCTCCAGCCAGAGCACTCAACATGCCGCCGATGAGTAATATTTTCGCTTTCATGACAGAACCTCCATATATTATTAATTGTGCCTGTATACATGAACTGACAAGGCAACAAAACATTGCCTTTTTTTAATCCTCATTGGAATAATAAAGCTTATCAAACAGATATACAATGCTTACTGGGAGAATGCAGGGCATTCTAAAAAAAAGATATAATATTTATATAAAACTATATTTAGATATAGGTATAAATTTTGATAACCGATCGTCACTGTTTGTTAAGCCATTGGCAAGGCATTCCGGAAGTTCCATTATCGCGAATAACTCATTTTACTGATTATTTTTAGAGCCACTTACAAGTTCTTTGTTTTCCTGTTTGTAGCCCGAATGGTCACGGCGTTCAATATAGGTGGCAATAGCCTGATTACCGGCAACATCGTCCTTGAATTCCCAAAGATGCTTCATCGCACCCTCCATCAGCAAAGAGTAAACAGCGGTTTCAATGGCCTGCCTGACGCCGAACTGAACCGGTTCATTGATGGCGAACCCCGCTTCTGACTGAAAAAGATTCCCCACTGTCAAATACCGCATGAAGGTACCATCAAGAGAGACTGAATAGATCGTTTTTGAACTCTGTACGGATAAAAGCACTCGTCCAGTTTCGATACTCACCGCACGAAGATAAACGGTGACGAGATCACGGCGGTATTGAGTGGCGCCACCGATTCCGAGATATGTAGCCCCAATACCGCCGGACATCACATTTGAGTCGTAGGAAATAATTCCACCTTCAATCAAGGTTCCGCCATAAAGCATGGGAGGCAAATCTGGCAACTTGCGATCAGTATTGAGCGCATTGTATTCCACTCGGGCAAGTTTTATGATTTGCCGTTCCTGCAAAAGATTTTTCAGCGCACCTCTTTCCGCCAACATAAACCATTTACCCTCGCCTGAGTCGAGTAACGCTTTAACCAGAATGGAGTATCCTCCTCTTGTCACTGCGCTTGAATAGTCAGTGTACATGCCATTGTTTTTGAATTGACCGGTTTGATCAAGAAATTCATATACGACGACAGGTATCGGTCGCTCAGGTTCGGGAAGATTCATCAATATCTCTGTGGCGCGTGTTTTGTCTGTTACATGTGCCTCTGATACTGCAGGATTATCATATAAAGAATTGAATGCGCATCCACTCAAAGAAAAGAGAGGGATAAGCAACAATCTGAATATTTTTAAACCATCAGTTATTTTATACTTCATAATCATTGCGGATCGGGTTTCTCATTTTACGGAATTCGGTCATTTAGCAATGAATTCAGGAACAACAATCGTAGTCGTGCCGGTATTCGGGTTGATGATGGTGATTATAATATTTCCATCGCTGTGGAGGTAACTTATTGAATTGCCATTCCCAAGATCAAAATTTCCACTCGGATGATCTTTGCCAAATATTGCCTCAGTAATCTTCGCATTCATATTACTTATAATAGCGTTTTGAATCAACATCGAAGTATTCAATCCAGTCGATGATGTCGTGCTTGCCGTGGCATTTTTTTTCGGCACGCTGTTCATCAGAATTGTCGTGCTGTTTGGATTTGCTAACGGAAACAATCCGGCATTTTGGCCCTGAAAAACAAGCGGACTCGCATCTGCCAATGGTGATTGA
>JAAXXD010000011.1 GCA_013334655.1 Chlorobaculum sp.
TTTTTGCGTCTGTTTGAGTGGATGCTTTTGGCGTTTTGCGACAGGAGAACATTATCGTTTTGGCCAACCTCCCCTGTGGAGGTTTACTCCTGCTCATCTATGGTCTGATTTTTTCAGTAGACCCTAAGTAACGGTGGATATTTCATCGAATGGGAGTGCGGTGCTGATTTGTCAGCGGATACCATTGAGGCGCGATGGCAGGTGGTGGGGGAAGATGCTGCGAAAGCATTAGCGCATTAGCAATTCATATTTTACAAATGTCTGGTGAATTGTTGATCTCGAACATGGAGGAGTCAATTGATGATTAAAACCGAGGCAGACAGGATTCTGAGCAATGCGCTCAGGCAAACGGAAACCGAGCGGGCATGGATTGCTTCGCTTTGCTCGCGATGACGGATATTCGTCATCGCGAATCCCGACTTGTCGGGATGTGGCGATCCATTTTCCGATGATTGGCATCGTTGCAAAAGCTGGGCATCGCCCGGTTTTTCGCGTTTCTGGGGTGGATGAAGACGGAAATCCTGCGGAAATATTTCATCATTTGTTGGCGTGGCGGTACAAAATATTTACCTTGATAA
This sequence comes from Chlorobaculum sp., assembly GCA_013334655.1. Lineage (GTDB taxonomy): Bacteria > Bacteroidota > Chlorobiia > Chlorobiales > Chlorobiaceae > Chlorobaculum. The sequence continues at coordinate 579 of JAAXXD010000011.1, forward strand.
AATGTGTTGCCTGAATTGCAAAGTAGTATCACCTTTCCTCACAGCAAATGCCTTACGCAAGCACTTACATAAAAAACGCACTCCTTAAATTTGCGGTTGAAATACCACAAGGGGCGGGCATGGGCAGAAGCCGCTGGGGTTGGGTTATCCCGGATTTTGATAGGGAGATTGGAGCTAACAAGGTTTGGAGAAATTTGAAAGTTAGTTGGATGATGAATAAGCGTGACTTTTTTGCGCTTGTTCACTCGTTTTGGGATGTGAAACGCGGTGGCGTATCGGGGATAAACAAGTCGGAGGCAATTTTAAGAGATAACCGAACCGATAATTAAACTAAATTTGAATTATGAGGAATTTAACAGAAGAAATAAAAAACTTTCGGTTTGACAGATTGCCAAAAGACTTGCAAAAAAGTCTTTCAACCATCTATAATTCTGAAAAGTCAGTAGAAAATCCTTTGAAAGTAAATGCTATTCATCAAGGTGATGCTGCCAAACTTCTCAAAAGAATAGAACCAAATAGTATTGCAGTAAGTGTTTGGTCGCCACCATATTTTGTTGGAAAAAATTACGAAAAGCACTTAACCTTTGAAGGGTGGAAAAATCTTTTAAAGTCGGTCATTGCAAATCACTTTCCAATAATTAAACCGGGTGGATTTCTAGTCATTAATATTGCTGATATTTTAGTTTTCAAGGACGAGAACATGCCTAAAATTCAAGCTGATGCAGTCCATAGGAAGAAAATATCTCTTTCAAAAGAAGATATTTTAAATATTTTGGCTGAAAATCCTACAATGAATAGAAATGAGTTAGCAAAACATTTCAAATGTAGTGAACAAACAATTGATAGAAGATTGAATGGAAATAATGTAAGAGGCGGAAAACACGAGACACAGTCACGAGTAAAAATTATTGGTGGATTAGTTGAAGATTGGGCATTGGAAGCAGGTTTTTATCCTTACGATAGACGAATTTGGGTGAAAGATGCAGCTTGGGAAAACTCAAGATGGGCAAGCTTATCGTATCGTGCAGTAGATGAGTTTGAATACATCTATATTTTTTGGAAACCAGGCATTATAAAATATGACAGAAATCGCTTGTCCAATGATGATTGGAAAAATTGGGGTTCTCGTGGGGTTTGGCAGTTTCCGTCTGTAAGAGCAAATGACGACCACGAAGCAAAATTTCCAGTTGAACTACCAACGAGAGTAATTAAACTTTTGTCTGACGAAAAGGAAATAGTCCTTGATTGTTTTATGGGTAGTGGGACAACCGCTATTGCTGCAATCAGAGAGAATAGAAATTACATTGGTATTGAACTTGACCCCGAATATGTAAAACTATCAAAAATCAACATTTTAAAAGAAACAGGTATAAATCCAATCATTACGTTCAATGCTAATTAATCCGAATACATTACGAGACGACTTGGAAAGGTTGGAAGCCATTGAAAAGGCTTCACTTAGACTTGTTGTTCAAGCCGTTTATGATTTTAGAGCAACCGCAGAAGAGATATTTAAGTTTGAGAGTGATTTAGTAGCTGATATAGGCGAAGATTTGACACGTGAAGCTCTTGACAAACTTGGTGTTTCAAAAATTGACCAAAGACTTTTCGGTAAGATTGATTACAAAAAAGCAAGGTATTTATTTCAACCAGACTTCGCCATTAAACAAGCTCTTTTTGTTGATTCAAAAGCCGAAAAGGTCAGCGGACGAGGAACTGCAACTTTGCAGACATCTCAACTCTCTTTGACTGTAAAACAGTTCAGGGCAAACGAGCAAATTGAAGTTCAAGGAAAGCTACCTTGTATCATTGATAACTCATTTATTACGACAACGATTTTCGTGAAGTATAACTATGATGAAGTTGATGGCAAAAACATCTTGCATGACATTACTATTGCTGCATTACCCAACGGATTTCTTCAAGACATCTACAATCCAACTGCCCACGAAACAATTTTTATAGCAGGAAGAAATGCCCCGTCACGTGGTGAAGAGTTTAGGGTAAGACTAAGTTTTAACCGACTTAAAGAAAAAGCTAATTGGAGAGTGCAAAACATAAAATTACATCCGAATGAATTTAAATGGAACGAATAGAAAAACTGCCCACAACAGGCGTTTGGCACAATGGCGGGTGAACTGGTTAAGTCAAATGCAGTGCTTCTATTGGGTATTTGTGCAGGCTGATAGTTTCGTGCTTCTAAGTCCGTCACTGCGCCAAGCACTAAACCGTTATAAGTGGTTGATTATAAATCAGGTGCTAAAAAAACGTTTTTTTCATTCCTCAACATCCAGCAATTTTCACTGATTCCGCATGGATTGCCACGTCGCCATGCTCCTCGCAATGACGGGGAATGTACAAGACTTTTAGTGTTGACTTGACAGTAAGGGGAAGAAGGGACGGCAAATAGAAAAAAAAATAACCCCCAACTGGTGAAATTGTAACCGTTTGGGGGGTTGCTTTTTACAGGCTTTGCAGGTGCTCCAGCAGAATTCCGTTGAACATCGCGGGCTGTTCGAGGTTCGAGAGGTGGCCGGCTTCGGGGATCAGTTCGAGCTTTGAGCTGGGGATGAGGGCGTGCATGGTGGTGGCGATCTCTGGCGGGGTGACGGTGTCATCCATGCCGCAGACGATGAGCGCCGGGCAGGCGATTTCGGTCAGCAGCTCCGTTGAATCTCCGCGCTCGGCGATGGCCCGCATCGCTTCGCTGATCTCCTCCGGCATCTGGCGCACGATGCTCTCGCGCGTTTTTTCGACGAGCGGCTGGTTCGAAGCGTAAGTCTCCTTCGCGAAGAAGTTCGGCACCATCCTCGCCGCAGCCTCCTCGGCTCCTTTCTCCATCACCGCTTTCCGAAAAGCCTGCCGACCGGCCAGCACCTCCGGCGAGTCCGCGTTGGCTCGCGTGTCGCAGAACACCAGCGAGGCGGTCAGCTCGGGATAGAGCCGGTAGAAAGCCATCGCCTGGTAGCCGCCCATCGAGAGGCCGACGACGGTCGCGTTCGACCAGCCGAGCGCCTCGATGAGCCGCGCGAGGTCGCGGGCGTAATCATCCATGCTCCAGCCGGGGCGCGACGGCGTTGACTCGAAGCCGTACACGGCGGGCGCGATCACCCGGTAGCCCGACTCGGCCAGCGGCGCGATCTGCGGCTCCCACATATCCACTGAAACCGGGAAAGCGTGCAGCAGCAACACGTTACCGGCATCGCCGCCCGCCGCTCCTGTGAAGGTCAGCACGGCTCAGTTCTCCTGCGCTTTGGACTGGCCGCGAATGTCGCGAATGATGTTGTTGGCCTCGTCGAGAATCTTGCGGGCCTCGTCGCGGGCGCTGTCGATGATCTCCTGCGAGCGGTGCTTCGCCTCGTTGCTGTACGTTGCCTCGTGCTCCGAGCCTTCATACAGATCGGTCGCCTGGTCAATGGCCCGACGGAGCTTGCCGGTGATGATCATCTGGGTATCCTCGCCCTTGCGCGGAGCGAAAAGGAGGCCCATGATGGTGCCGACCGCCGCGCCGAGGATGACTCCGAAAAACATTCCCTTGTAGTATTTGTCCTGATTTTCCATGATCTCTTGGATTGCGTTGAAAAGTTTCAAGTAAGAATATAACAAAAGGTCAGCGCTAAAAAGGTTCATCCCCGTTGAATCCGAAGTGCCAAGCCAATAGCCACGTCTGTCGCCATTGCCGTCCTTTGTCTCCCTGCTGTCCATCTCGTCCTTTCCCCCGGCAAAACAAGAAGGGTAGCCACACAGGTCTGCCCCTATCAATGAATTCATGCCCGGAGCAATATTTCCACCACCTCCGCTTCGAGGCAAGCGCGTCGCTCAGCACCTCGTGTCCAGCAAGTCGCCGTCCGGTTGTAGAACAGTTCGATGTATTCAAACAGGCTGATCCGTAGCTCGTGCTGGACCGCAAAGCTTGTGCCTAAATCAATTCGGTTTTCACGGTTTTGAACACGTTTTCGGTCACGGCATTGTCGTAGCAATTGCCCTTGCAGCTCATGCACTGGACCATCCGGTATGTTTTCAGCCGTTTCCAGAAGCTTTTACTCGCATACTGAATCTCTCTATCTGAAAGAAAAATAAGGCCTTCCGGCGGACGACGATGCTTGAAGCCCATATCCAGAGCGGCGATTACTGTGCTTTTTGCGCTCAGCCGGTTGTTCAGCGAGTAACCGATGATCTCCCGGCTGAACAGTTCCAGAACGATCGTCAGATACTACCAGTCGCGTTTGGTTATCACGTAGGTGATGTCGCTCGTCCAGACTGCTGTTTCCACCAGTTAAAAGAGATAATCACTTCTCCTGTTTGTATGAGATGATACTGACAGCTGGAAAATCCAGTTAAACGCCAAAGCCACGACTGATTTGCTAAGTCTGTGAAATCGGATGAGATATTGAAAGCAAACTAACAGGAATAAATTACATTTGTTGCAATCGGTTCTCGAAATCTTTCAAAAAATAAAAAGCTTCTGGCTGCAAGACGCCTGTCGGCTCCGGCACATAAGCTTACAGGATCAATCTCTGTTAAGTATTTGTAATTCATGGTGTTATTGCCTTTGATGCCTTTACGCACGCTCTATACGATACCTTTTCACCACTCTCAAATGTGCAAAACCTATCGGCTGGCCTTGCATCGGTAAAGCTCTATCGGTCTGATAATAAAAGCAGGAGAAAAAGAGAGCGATTTTCTCATAGAAATGCAATGTTTTCCGGTGGTCTTCGTTCATGGTTGTATGGAGTTTTTACCTGAAAAGTGAAGCATTCTGCCGAAACCACGACACGATACACCGAAAGCAAGTCGTAAACATGGCGTATAAGCGTAAGGGGCGTCAACCTCTGGGTTGCTGTATTCGATTTGATTTGAAGAAGAACGTTAACTGTTTGGTGTTCGCAATAATTGTAAGGTTTGTGATAGATTTATAAATTGCCAAAATTACTATTCGGCTTCGGTGAGCACTCTTCACCAGGCAAACGCGCAAAACACAAGGCCATGAATCTCATCATCAACGACAAAACCTGCGCCTCAACCGTTGGCCAGACGCTGTTGCAAGCAGCAAGGATCAACCACAGCCATGTTGGCTACCTGTGCGGTGGCCACGGAGTTTGTCAGACTTGCTTTGTGATCGTACTGGAAGGGGCAGAGTGTCTGTCACCTGTTACTGACGTTGAAGAAGCATTTCTTACCGCGCAGCAAATTGAAATGGGCGGGCGCATGGCGTGCAGGGCAACTCTGGCCAGAGAGGGCACCATTAAAATCCTCTCTCGCCCGGAGCAGGTTCGCAGGATGCTTTTTACCAATCCTCTGCCATTGTTCGGTTATGGCGCGGAGATGGGCCAAAACTTCGCCCGGCAGGCCGTTCCCGTTCTCGGCAGCCTTGTCAGTCGAATTGTTACAGGCGAGATCATCAACGAAAATGAACTTCAGGACTTCAAGGATTCGGTCAATGGGATTATCGGTCTCACTGTTGAAACACTGCCGGAATACCTGCCTTTCAAGGAGCAAGTGATGGATATAGTCAGCAAACTTCCTGTTCAGCTTCCGAGCAGAATACCATTGGAACTGCCTTTTGAGTTGCCGTTTCAACTTCCATTTATGGAAGAGGATAAACGAAAAAATGTTAAAGAGGCGACACCGATCAAATTCACCCCGCGGAACTCAGCGAGCTGATTCGCGCCCGGGAATCTGATGTCATGGAATCGCTTCCGGCTCTCTTCATGAAAACTGAATTATCGGAATCCTGAGTATCGTCCCTCTCTCTGAAACAAAGTTTACCCGACAAGTAAATGTCTGTCGTCATGCTGAAAATAATGGTGCCTGAAATCATCAATAAAATTGAAGATCAAAAGTATATCGAAGCGTCAGTCAACCTTGTCGGGCTCATGTATTATCTGCACGAAAATGTCAAATACTACACCGGTGACGAAATATTTTCGGTGACGTTGGCGTATGATGCTCTCTCGGAAACCTTGACAGAGATGAACAGCTTGCAGGATGCGTCGTTATTTTTCAATGGCGTGTCGGAGTTTTGCGCTCATCTTGCCGTTTTGAGGTTGAAGGAAGCGCTTGGCGACCAGGTGGCGGGACGGGCTGCAAAGGCTTTATCCGTCTGCCTTGAAACCATGATAAATCTGCAGAAAGATCGAGGTGATCAGGAAGAGCGATATAACAAATGAGCTTCATGCCGGTGTCATGAACGTGAACTGTCCAGATTGGGGATAATGAGGATGCAGGTGTTGTTGCATTTCTGACTCCCTGCCCTGAACGCTTTTTCGAGCGCCGGACAATTCCCACCGTCAGGCTTTTCCGGCAGCTCCTGCACACAGATTTTTCTGAAAAAAAAGAAGCACCCTGAATGAGCGCAAGGTGCTTCTCATGCCAACAGGAGTTTTATTTCTTGGGGGCAATTGCCGAGGAGATGCCCTGCAGCGCCTGATTCAGAGCATTGATGGCATTGCCGGCAATATCGACAGATATCTTGTTGACCGTTTTGAAAACATCGATAGAGGTGTTCATAACGTTCGTGACCATGTCCACGGACACCTGACTCATTTTTCCAACGGAATCGGCAAGGTTGTTGACTCCTGATGCGATTTGATTTACCGGTTCGTTTGCCATAGTTGTTTTTGATTTTAATTGTAAGATAACTGCGAATGCTTACAAAATTTACATGATTTTATTCCAAAAATCCAGCCAGAGGGCTGTTTTTTTGCAAACGTAGCGCAGAAATTTACGACCTTTCAAACTGTTTTTCGTTCGGGTATTTTGAGCTATCGCTTTTTAATGCAATGCTTTGGTGTTAGCTTGATGGGGGCAAAGCGTTTTTCATGGATCTGTGCAGCCGACCGGGAATAAGGGGCAAGCTCTCCATACAGATATTGAGTAGTGGTATATGCATGAAAGAATTGAAAGATTATTGGGCGTCTGAAGAAAAAAGTCATCTTTTTGACATGAAATAGATATCTCATGCGCAATACATGTCGAGTTAATGGGGAGTGCACCCCGAAATATCGGGGTTATGCGACCAGATTGAGCATAACCGGCAGCCTGGATTGCTACGTCGCTGCGCTCTTCACATAGACAGATGCCTGGCGGCAAACCTGTCGTTGCCCTGACGCCGCAAATTATTAAAGAGTGGTATTTTACCCCCGCAAAATCTCCACCACCTTCTCTTCGAGACCGGAAAGCGTCTCGGCGAGGTCGGGGCGGCAGAGCACCCTGAACTTTTTGGTGTAGCGCTCGAACGAGAGGATGAAATCCGAGCGGAACACCGATTCGCGGAAATCGTCAAAGCTGACGAAACCGCTTGCCGCCGTCGCGCCCGCAAGATGCCGGTGCTCGCTTTTGGTTGGCCAGACGCGCAGTTCGCGGAAATCGTCGTAGTCGAAGACATCCTTCGAGGCGGGCGCGTCGATCAGCACCTCATGGCCCGCGAGCCTTTGGCCAGTCTTTTTTCCGACCAGATCGCAGATTTCCTGCTCCTTCTCCTTGCGTCGCCGGTGATCTGCGCTGTAGGCGAACCAGACCGGATCGACTTCCATCTCCGGGCCGGTGTAAGGGCGAATAGTCAGCGCCCGTTTGTAGACGCGGCGCTCCTGGATCGCGTCGAGCAGCTCCGCCGCTGGCAGGTCGAGGCCGCGAATCGCCCGCTCCAGTTCGTAAAGCACCCGGTCGTCGGCGTTGAAGTAGAAGAGTTCGCGCAGTGAGGCGGCGGGCAGTCGGCCATCGTCGGCGACCTCCTGCAACAGGCGCCGGAGCATCGCCGCGAAGGCGCGGCTCGTGTGGTGCCAGTAGACGTTGCGCATCATCATGTACTTGGCGAAGAGCAGGCTTTCGAGCGGCGCGATCCCTTTTTCGGTGATCGCCAGCCGCTGGCGCTCCGGGTCGGGTACGAAGGACTCGATGAGCCGCTCGATGTCGATGCTGCCGTACGGAATGTTGCAGTGGTGCGCGTCGCGCATGAGGTAGTCCATCTTGTCGGGGTCGAGCGTGCCGCTGACCAGTTTGCCGAGCGGATGCGACGTCTTGCCCGCGATGATCGAGGTTACGGCGTCGGGATCGACCTGCCAGTCGTTGCGCAGAATCTCCGCGATGGAGGGCATTTCGTTGTGCTCCTCGTTGAGGAACTGCGCGGTCAGCGATTCGTGGTGCGCGAATACCGCATCATCAGCGCCCGCCGGGGTGATCTCCTCCAGCACATGTGCGTGCGGATAGTGGCCGATGTCGTGCAAGAGGCAGGTGGCAAGCAGCGTGCGGCAGGTCTGGTCGTCGAACTGCAACCGCTCGTCCTGCAATGCAAGCGCGAGAGGGTTGCTCACCATCCGCTGCAAAATCATTTTCATCAGGTGATAGACGCCAATCGAGTGCTCGAAGCGGGTATGGTTTGCGCCGGGATAGACCTGCTGCGCGAACGAGAGCTGCCGGATGCCTTTGAGCCGCAGGAATGACGGATGGGCGAGGATTTTCTTGAGCGGCGCACTCAGCGGAATGTGGCCCCAGATGGGAATGCGGATGAATCCGCCTTCGGAACGGAACAGAAACGACTCGGCGATCATGATGCAGGGGATGGTTATCGGATGCATCTCAAGATACGCAGTGGATTCCGGGAGGAGAAAATCAGGAACAAAAAAAAGCCGCAGTTTGTCGCTACGGCTTTACATGGTCTGTCTATGGGACGCGGATCAGTACCTGGCGCGGGGAGCCGGGCGATCTTCGCGCGGTTTGGCCTCGTTTACCCTGATTTTTCTTCCTTTCAGGTCGCTTTCGTTCAGCTTGGAGATCGCCTCGTTGGCTTCGGCATCGTTGGGCATTTCAACAAAACCAAACCCTTTCGAGCGGCCGGTGAACTTGTCGATGATGACGTTCGACTTGGAAACGGTTCCAAACTCGCCGAACGCAGCGCTCAGTTCTGCTTCAGAGATATCGTAATTGAGATTGCCGATGTAGATATTCATGTTTGTTCAAGGTCTTAGTGCTTTGAGATGTAGAGAATAGCTGCCAAATAATCAAAAGCACAAATCACTTGAAAGCCTCTGGCCCAACCGTTGTCCAGAAATCTGATATTACTCTTTATTGTTTGAACATACAAATTTTGGCGACATGAGATTCACGCGCCGCCATACTGCCGCTCCTTCAGATGCAGGGCGCAGACCTTCCGGAAATGGTGGCCGTAAATGGCGAGCGTGACGGCCAGAGGCAGCGCCTGCTGGCGATTGATGGCCGTCCAGGCGAGCATCCGCCAGTACTGGAAGCGCTCCCGTCCGATGACGCCGAGTATGACCGTCGAGCGCAGGAAGGCCATGAGCTGGCTCATCCTGAAACGGCTTTTGAGTTTCGGAGCCTGGTACTCTTTCAGCAGCGTGCGGATGCGCTGGTAGTAAAATTTTGGAGCGTAGAGGTGGTTCATCATCTCGCGGTAGCCTTTGCGCAGGATTTCGGGATCCATCACCGGCACGATATTGGTGTTGCTGTCGGCGTTGTCGCCGCTCGAATGGGGAAGCAGCCGTCCTTCGCCCTTCAGGCGCTCGTAGAGCTTCGTGCCCGGCAGGGCTTGCAGGATGCCGACCATCGCGGTGACGATGCCGCTCTTCTGGATGAACTCGATCTGCTTCTGGAAGATCGACGGTGTATCGCTGTCGAAGCCGACGATGAATCCTCCCTGCACCTCGATGCCCGCGTGCTGGATTCGGCGGACGTTAGCGAGCATGTCGCGGGAGGTGTTGTGCTGCTTGCCGCAGGCCTGCAACGCCGAGACTTCCGGCGTTTCGATGCCGATGAACACCTGGTTGAATCCCGCCTGAACCATCATATCCATCAACTCGTCATCGTCGGCCAGGTTGATTGAACACTCCGTGTAGAACTTGTTGGTCACGCCGTTCGACTGCCGCCATTCGATCAGCGCGGGCAGCAGCTCCTTTTTCAGGTACGAGCGGTGAGCGATGAAGTTGTCATCGACGAAAAAGATGCTGTCCTGCCAGTTATGTTGCCGGAGACCGTCCAACTCGGCGATGATCTGCGCGCTCGATTTGGTGCGGATTTTGTGGCCGAACAGGGTGGTGACGTTGCAGAAGTCGCAGCGATACGGGCAGCCGCGCGAGAACTGGATGGCCATCGAGGCGTACTTTTTCATGTCGAGCAACCCCCACTCCGGCACCGGCGTAAGCGCCATCTCAGGGAATTCCGTCGCGGTATAGAATCGCTCAGGAACGCCATTTTCGAGGTCGGCGATAAAGCGTGGCAGGGTGACTTCCGCCTCGTTCAAGACGAAGTAATCGACTTCGGGGAACTCCGCATAACCGGTCGTGAAGAGCGGGCCTCCGGCAACGACCGGAATCGCCGCCGCCTTGCATCGCGCGATCACCTCGCGAGCGGACTCCTGCTGCACGCCCATGGCGCTCACGAACGCGATATCCGCCCAAGCAAGATCATCGCCATGAAGCGGACGGAGGTTGAGGTCAACCAGGCGGCGCTGCCACGACGGCGGCAGCATCGACGCCACGGTCAGCAGACCGAGCGGCGGCAGCGATGCTTTTTTCTTGACGAACTTGAGGGCGTGCTTGAAACTCCAGAAGGTGTCCGGAAATTCCGGATAGAGAAGAAGAATATTCATCGGATTATTGCCTCCGGCAATAAACGGGTCTTATACATCTGAGCAGCATGAAAAAAACGGCAAGTCTTTATTATAACTTTGCGGTATCCCTCATAGTTTCAGAATAATCAGTCTGTGCGTCCATATGTTCGTTTCCTGGCCGCTCAATAGCGGTCGAGCGTGAACTTTTCGCCGAGGTAAAGCTTGCGGGCTTCGGCGTTTTCGGCGATTTGTTGGGGCGTGCCCTGCATGAAGATGCTGCCGTCGAAGAGCAGGTAGGCGTGATCGGTGATCGAGAGCGTTTCGTGCACGTTGTGGTCGGTTATGAGCACGCCGATGTTGCGCTTGACGAGCCCTTCGACGATTTGCTGGATGTCCTCGACGGCGATGGGATCGACGCCTGCGAAAGGTTCGTCGAGCAGGATGAAGCGCGGATCGAGCGCAAGGGCGCGGGCGATCTCCGTCCGCCGCCGTTCGCCGCCCGACAGCGAATAGCCCATGCTCTTGCGGATGTGGGCGATGCTCAGGTCTTCGAGCATTTTGTCGGTCTTCTCCTGCCGCTCGTTTTTCGAGAGCGAGGTGAATTCGAGCACGCCGAGGATATTCTCCTCGACGGTCAGCTTCCGGAACACCGACGCCTCTTGCGGCAGATAGCCAATTCCTTTCCGCGCCCGCTTGTACATCGGGAGGTCGGTGATCTCCTCCTGGTCGAGCAGCACCTGGCCCGCATCAGGTTTCACCAGCCCCACGATCATATAGAACGTGGTGGTCTTGCCCGCGCCGTTCGGGCCGAGCAGCCCCACGATTTCGCCCTGCTTGACTTCGAGGGTCGAGCTTTTGACCACCTCGCGCTTGTTGTAAACCTTCTTCAGATTTTTACAGCTCAGTATCGAACCCATAACATGCACGTCAATAATTTGATTCACTCGGGAGCGTTTCGCCGGAACTGTCCTTTTAGCGAAGAACGGCAGGCTCAATATAACCATGATCCAGAACTTTATAATGTTACGTGGTGGATAGAACTATTGTAGATGACAGTCCCGTCTGCTTCCAGCGGCAAGGGCAAGAATCAGATGCCACGCGGTGCAAGGAGTTTGGTGAACTGAACAAAGCCGGAGACAAGCGACGGTTGCGCAATCCAGAGAAAATGCGTGAACATGAAGCGGTCGATGTGAATAAGCCGATGGCCTTCGACAGTAAGCGGGATTGAAAAAAATGTTCCGTGCTTTCAAGCAGGTCAGCCGTGCTGATGAGGTGATTTTTTTTGATCAGACGAATAGGAGCGAGAGGGTTGGTTAGACTCCGTTGTCCCAATTTCAAAGTTTCTTCAAAGATATTTCGATGACGCACTTATCTATATGCGCTAAAATGAACGAGATCATTAAGTGCTTGATAACAATGGTTTGTCTATTTGTATGATAATATTACAGTATATTATATATACAGTTTCAGGGATTATTCAAAGAGGATTCTATGCTGCAATGGGAAACTAATAATGACTTTAAATTTATTATATAAAGGCAAATGCCATTGTTTACGATGTTTTGCTAAGATTCTACTGTTTTTTTGTATTTTTGCCTTGACTTTACATCCGTAAATCATTATTTTTCTGTTGTGGTTACAGAATTTTAATGAGTGGTAGTAGCCATAATTACTATAACCACTGTGGTGACGAGCACATAAATCTCCTTGGGTTGGATTCATTGAGTTCAAAAAAAGAGGGTTTTGTGGGAGTGACTTTTAAATAAATTTCATCGGGAGGGAATTTTCATGCTTACTCTGATTCTTACCATCAAGGTTCTTGTCGAAGCGACACTGAACAAGTACTTCGGTCTTAAATCGCAGAAAGGCGTCACCATTATGGAGTATGCCTTGATTGCTGCTCTGATTTCTCTCGCTGCGATCTTGATTCTGCCCAATGTCGGTACTCAGATCACTGCTATTTATCAGCAAATCCTTGACGCGCTTTCGTAATTTTTGAGGGCGTCCATATTGACTGCCATCGTCTTCGGTTAACGGCGATGGCAGTTGATTGATTTTTTTTTGAATGTCAAGTGCTGGTAAAGGTTCAAGGTAATGTTCTTGAAAACTTTTAGACGACCTGAACAGTGAAAGTACCAGTTTATGCAGCTGTCGCGCTTACTTTAGGCGCTTTGGTGTCATTAGCAGTTGGTCGCATGATGAATGATGCCAAATCTTCAGCAGGACCCAAGATCGTGGTTGTCGAACAGCCCATCGAAGCCGGCAAACCTGTCAAAGCCAATCAAATCAAGGTTATTGACTTGCCGCCCGGTACGACACCTCCCCAGGCGGTATCCACACGGGCCAATGATGTGGTGGGTCGAATTGCGCGTGAATCCATGATACCAGGCGAGCCAGTGCTGATTGGTAAATTGGCCCCAATAAACGCGACTGGCGGTTTATCCTCGATCATTCCAGAAGGGAAGCGCGCAATTACAGTTAAAGTCAACGAGGAGATTGCTGTTGCCGGATTTGCTCTGCCGGGAAGCTATGTAGATGTTTTGGTTAGTGGTAAAGATGAAAATAATCAGTATTTCTCTCGAACAGTCCTGTCACGTGTCAAAGTACTGGCTATCGCCCAGGACACCGCGGCTGATCCCAGTAAACCTAAAGTAGTAAACGCTGTAACCCTCGAGCTTACGCCGCGCGAATCCGAAACGCTCGACCTGGCCCGAAGCATTGGTGAGCTTGCTTTTGTCTTGCGTAACGAACTCGATACAACCGAAGTGATCTCACCAGGCGTACGTATGCCTGATATTATTTCTCCACAGTTGTCCAGTGCTACCCCACTTTTGCCGACTACGCAAGCAGTTTCGCCTGTTCGCGCGAAAGCTGTGCTAACCCGTCAAAGCAACGGCCCAGAAGAAATCCGTGGCACAAGCCACGATCATGCAGACAAACCTTAGCCAACATGCACATGAAAAAGCCATGCCTGATGCGTTTCGCGTGCGGGATATTTACGTTTGTTGCGCTTACTGGCACCCAACCCGTGCTCGCTAATACTGTTCCTTCGACCTCTGGCGTCACACTTATGGATGCAAACTCACTTCCATTAGTTTTTTGTGCTGCGCCGGTGGTCACAAAGCCATCGACAGCTGTCGCTTCACCTGAGGTTTCAACGCCCTCGACAACTGTCGTCATGCCCGTGGAGTCAAAGCCATCAAGTGTTGTCGCCACTCCGGTTGCCAAAAAGGCCTCTCGCTTGACTTCTGATACTGTACCAGTAACCAAAAAGTCCACTTCTCGCTCGATCTCAGAAAAACCACGTGTCGACGCGAAAAAGAATTCTCGTTTGAGTGGCGGTTACATTCCTTTGGGCGCCATAACCTCGCCATCGATCTATCGCGTGCCTCTGGGCGAATCCAGGGTTTACCGGTTTGCGCAACCCATCAAACGCATTGCCGTCGGCGACCCAAAAGTGGCCGATTATATCCTGCTGAACCCCAACGAAATCTATCTGCTGGGTAAACAACTGGGTTCAACCAATCTCTCTCTATGGGACCAGCAAGGCAATCTGATCTCTGCGCCGGTTCAGGTCAGCCGGAGCATAGCCACTCTGCAAGATTTTCTGAAAACTCTTTTTCCAGCGGAGAACGACATTCATATTCTCGCCCTTGGGCATGCTTTGGTACTGTCAGGCTCTGTGTCTGATGCCCTGGTTGCAGAGAGCGTTTCCCGCTTGGTGACATCTTATCTGGGCGGAGCAGTTCCGGGGGGCAATCCGGAATCTGCCCTTATCGGTAGTGACTCTTCTGCATTGAAAGGTATCATTGGCGAGAACAATAAGGTTTCTACACCTGTCTCTGTGAGCACGAGAACGAGCATCACCTCTGGCGAGGCCAAAGTGTCATCTGCGGTTGCTGACAGCACGCGAGGCGTGGTCAATCTTCTCAAGATTCGCAATTCGCAGCAAGTCCAGCTCGAAGTCTGCATTGCCCAGGTGTCGAGGGATATGATTGAATCTATGGGCGTCAGCTTCTTAAAGGCCTCAGGTGATCTTCGGGGAGGCACCCTTTTGTCAGGGGTTGTCAGCAGCGCGACACTGAATAACGTCTTGCGGTTTTTTCCTGGTAATGCCAATGCTGCACAAGTGGTAGCAGATCATAAACCCTCGTTGTTCAGGGTCCTGGCTGATCCCACTATTGTCACCCTGAGTGGCAAAGAGGGATATTTTCTGGTTGGAGGCAAAGTGTTTGTGCCCGTCGGGATCGATCGCCTCACAGGGGACATTCGCTACGAAGCAGAAATCTATGGCGTTGGGTTACGCTTTAAGCCTATCGTGCTAGATGGCAGTCGTATTTCGCTTAAGGTTGTTGCCGAGTTTTCCGAGCCTGAAACAGGAATAATTCTTGCGGGAACTGCAACAAATTGGCCCGCCTTTAGACTTAGTACCGTTTCAACCCACGTTGAGATGGGGGAAGGTGAGAACCTTGTTATTGGCGGACTCAAACTCGACAAGTTAGTCAATACGATTGAGTCGGTACCCTTGCTGGGTAAAATTCCCATCCTTGGCGCTCTTTTCCGCGACGCAAAGAAGAAAGGGGAGAAGTCAGAACTCATGATCATTGTGCGACCCACATTGGTCAACGGTAGCATAACCTCGCCAAAGCTGCCCACGGACAAGTATCTTCCGCCTACAGATAAGGAGCTTTTCCTCGATGGAAAGCTTTATGGCGAAGAAAAGAAGTGACAAGGTTTGTCATGAGTACAGTAATCGACATTCGTCAAACCTCAAAAAAGGAGTCTGCTCGATCTCAAAAGGGTAATGCTGTACTCGAATTTGCGCTTATACTGCCCGTTCTTGTGGCTCTTAGCTTTGGGATGATTAATTTTTCATTAGCCCTGTACGACCTAACTGTTCTTACCATGGCCTCCCGATCTGCTGCCCGGGCTGGAGCACTTTACGTTACCGGTCGGACAAACGCCAATATCATAAGCCGAGCAGAAATCGCTGCCAGGGATAATAGCAACAACCTCAAAGACTTTGGTTCCGGGAGTATTAACCCAACCATAACCCCTAATGCTAATCCGATTGCTGAAAACAAGATTGCTGTTACCGTCACGTTCAATTTCAGGGTGCTCCCTGTAATTCTAAATATTTTTCCTTTTGTTCCGCCAGAAATTCCTTTATCCGCCCGAACCAGCATGAACCTTGAAGGAGGGCCATGATACATTCATCACGAAGTGAACAATTCCCGCACGGCCAGCGTGGTAATGTGCAAATTCTGTTCGCCGTGTTCTTTCCTGTGTTGCTGGGATTTGCCGCTTTGGCCATAGATGTGGCTCGCCTCAACCTGGCAAAGGTCCAGCTTCAGAATGCGGCCGATGCCGGTGCTCTGGCTGGCGCTCGTTTACTCTCCTCTACAGGGAAACCACCTTATTCTTTCCTTAACGTCACTACTACAGCTGCTAATGTGGCGAGAGAAAACTATCCCTATATTAGCGGTAGCGGATCGGTTTTGACCACTACAAAGGGTTATTGGAATCTTTCCAGCCCTTCGCCATCTTTTAGTCTAACCAGCCGTTCATCAAGTGATGTCGCCGCCATTAAAGTTCAGATAGACAGCGGGTACATGAAGACCTTTTTCGCTCCTATTCTTGATTACGGTTCAAGAAGCACGAGGAAGATTACCGCCAGAGCTGTAGCCACCATAATGCCATCCAGCCCTACCGGTACCAGCTATGGGATTCCGATACTGGTTCAATAAATTTATATGAATATTATTACGTATTCTTCCGAGGCATGGGATGTCCCGGATATACAGCTTCAGCTTGGTCAACATCAACTTGTTCGGCTGCTTGGCGAGCTGGGAGACATGGTGCGCCAACTCACCCTTCAAAAGCCAGATGTAGTATTTCTGGTGGGCTTTTCACCCGCTGATCCCCATTACATTCGAGAGGTAGAGAAGCTTTGCCTTGCGTTTCCGAATGCCGCAATCGTGGCCCTGCATGAACAAACGCAGCAAGAGCTCTTGCTGTCGCTCATGCGTGCCGGGGTGCGTGAAGTCATTGTGGACAGCACCGCTGAAACGCTGCAAGAAGTTATCGAACGAGCGCAGCTTCGCGTCAAGGGCGTGACCATCAAACAGGGGCGGGTTTTGGGCTTTGTCTCCTCGAAAGGGGGAGATGGTGGCACCTGCATAGCGGCCAATCTGGCCTATGCGCTTTCTGAACAGAAAAAAAACCGCGTCCTGGCTGTCGATATCTCGTTGCCCTTTGGCGATCTCGACATGTATCTCATTAAAGAGAAACACTCGCATGATTTGGCTGACATCTCGAGTGAGTCCGACAGGCTCGATCAGTCGCTTCTCGATACGCTGGTGCAGCATCTCAGCCCAACGCTCGATCTCATACCCTCTCCCGCTACGTTCGATAAAATCGTCAAAATCGAACCCGAGCGCGTGAGCGAACTCATTTATATCGCCACAAATTATTATGACTATATTGTGGTTGACTTTGGCTCATCGTTCGACCAGGTCGGCATCTGGGCTCTCGAGCGCCTTGACGAACTCGGCATCGTCTTTACTCCATCATTTCCATCGCTGCGTCGGGCGGCTCAGCTTCTCAAGCTCTGGAGGGAATTGGAAAAACCCATGTCTCGCATTGAAATCATTCTCAACTGCTTTGACAGAAATACCAACATTACCAGCGTCGAAATCGAAAAAGTTATTGGCAGGCCAATCAACAGAAGTATACCGTTCGATGCCGAAGCAGTGCAGGAATCACTTTTGCACGGTCGGCCAGTTTTGAAAGCGGCCTCAAAGTCCAAACTCTCCAAAACCATTTTTGATTGGGCAATGCAGCTTACGGGCAGCATTCAGACTGAAAGCAAAAAAACGCTATGGGAACGCTTAAAGATCAAATAGCCCGCTGGAGTCATTCTGCCAAACAGGTTGCACCGTCACCTGCACCAGCATCTGCGCCAGCATCGGCACCAGCATCGGCAGCCTCTGATGCGTCCGCGCAACTGCATGTCGTCGACGCTTTGAGTTTGACTGAAACAGCGTTGGCGACAAAAGCAAAAGCAACCACTGAGGCTGATTACTATGCCGAGACCAAAACGAGGTTGCACCAAAAGCTGCTCACCCGCATTGATCTCAACTCCATCGAAAGCCTGACCTTCGATCAGTTGCGAAACCAGCTTGGGGTCTTGCTTGTCGAACTCATTGAAGAGGAGGCCATTCCGCTCAATGATCACGAGCGCGCCAAACTGGTGGCAGACCTCAAAAATGAGATCATGGGTCTCGGTCCGCTGGAACCATTGCTTGCCGACCCCGCGATTTCAGAAATCATGGTTAATGGCTACCAGTACGTCTATATCGAAAAAAGCGGCTGCCTTCATCTTACCGACATCCGCTTCAACGACAACTCGCACCTGATGAAAATCATCGACAAAATCGTCTCTCGCGTGGGACGAAGAATCGATGAATCCAGCCCCATGTGCGATGCTCGCCTGCCCGATGGCTCGCGCGTCAACGCCATCATTCCTCCATTGGCGCTCAACGGTCCGGTTCTCACCATTCGACGTTTTTCGGTCACGCCCCTGCGTATGCCAGACCTCATTCAAAAAGAGGCTCTTACACCAGCCATGGCGGAGTTGTTGTCGGCACTGGTCAAGGTCAAGTCTAACATTATCATTTCCGGGGGAACCGGTTCGGGTAAAACCACGTTGCTCAATATTCTCTCAAGCTTTATTCCCGAATATGAACGCATCATCACTCTTGAAGACACCGCGGAGCTACAACTTCAGCAGCGGCATGTCATTCGCATAGAGGCGCGTCCGGCAAACATCGAAGGGAAAGGTGAAATCAACATGCATGCGCTGGTTAAAAACTCTTTGCGCATGCGCCCGGATCGTATCGTGGTCGGTGAGGTTCGCAGTACCGAGGTGATCGACATGCTTCAGGCTATGAACACCGGGCACGATGGCTCTCTTACCACCATTCACGCCAACAGTCCGCGCGATGCGCTTGCCCGGCTCGAAAACCTGATGGGTATGGCTGGCGTCACGCTGCCCAGCAAAGTTCTGCGCCAGGTCATTGCCTCGGCAATTCAATTCATTGTCCACGTCTCACGACAAAATGACGGTAGTCGCAAGGTCACAAGCATTCAGGAAATCTGTGGAATGGAGGGCGATGTCATTACCACCAGGGAGATTTTTTTCTTCAAGCGCACTGGCACACGCCCTGATGGCAGCGTGATAGGAACGTTCATAACGACGGGTATCCTGCCAAAAGTGACGGAAAAAATCCATACCTTCGGCATCGAACTCAGTGCCGACATGTTCGAACCGAAAGAAAACGACTAAACTTCGAGCACATCATGAGTACGTTTTTGATCCCCTTTATTGCTTTTGTGGCAGTCTTGCTGATCATGCTGCTGCTCTATTGGGTATGGGAACGCTTTTTCGATGTCAGTAAAAAAGCAAAAAAACAGCGGGTCCAGGCTATTAATAATGCCGTTCACTCGACTGGACAAAATGTCAAGAGTGCGAGCAGCGTAGGGCAGGGCAGTGAACTCGAAAGCTTGCTTCGAGCACGCTCGAAAACATTCAAGCACCTCGACCTTCTGGTCAAACGTTCTCACAGTCCGATACCCGCCATGCGCTTGATGTTCATCATGCTTGCCTCGATAACGATAGTGTTGATCATTGGTTTGATGAAACAAACCAATATTTTTCTCTTGATAGCGCTGGCCGCAGCTATCGATGCGATACCGGTTCTGTGGTTATCGTACCTGGCCAATCAACGTTGCAAGGCATTTGAAAAAAAAATGCCGGAAACGCTCGACTATATTTCGCGTTCACTGCGTGTCGGCCACAGCCTCACTTCGGCAATGGGCAGGGTTGGCAAAGAGTTTCCAGACCCCATTGGTACTGAATTCAAAACCGTTTTTGATGAAATAAATTTTGGGATATCATTCAAAGAGGCGATAGGCCAGCTATCTGATCGCGTTAAAAGCAAAGACCTCAATTTCATGGTCATCGCACTCATTATTCAGCACGATACAGGAGGTAACATTGCCGAACTCCTCGATGTGTTGTCGGTAACCATGCGTGAACGCTTCAAGCTGCGCAGCAAGGTTCACGCGCTTTCAGCCGAAGGGCGTTTATCCGCCATGATCCTGGGTAGTTTGCCATTTGTGCTCATCGGGATCATGGTGCTCATGAACTATGACTACATCTCTGTTCTTTGGACTGAACCAAAGGGCCACCCTCTCCTTTACATTGGTGGTGGACTTATGGTCATCGGCTTCATTTTGATCAACCGCCTGTCCGATATTAAAGTTTGACTGTAGCCACGCTCACCATGCAAGACTTCCTGCAAATCCTGACCATAGTGCTTTCGGGGGCATCTGTCGCCTCGATTGTGATCGTGTTATACAATTTGAGGATGGACAGCACCTTTAAAAAACGCCTTGCTCAAATCTTTCGCCAAGGCGGATCTTCAGTTGAAAAATCCACCCCCAAGCCGGTCAGCACCTATAAAGTAGAGAGAGTCATCGACATTCTTTCCAGACTCTCTCTTCCGGAAGAGGGGTGGCAAAGCTACAGCATCAAGATCAGGTTTATGCAGGCCGGTATTCGCAACAAAAACGCTCCACAGTTCTACTACGCTATCAAAACTGTGCTCACGCTGTTGTTGCCGGTTGCGCTGGCTTTGCTGACCCGGTTCATCAGGCCTGACTTTACTATAACTTATATACTGCTCGTAGCATTGGTATCGGCAGCAGTGGGCTACTATATGCCAGAAATGTTGCTTCACTATATCACCCAAAAACGCATCGAACGCTTGCGCAAGAGCTTGCCAGACATGATGGATCTTCTGGTTGTCGCCACCGAGTCGGGCATGAGCATCGATGCGGCCATATCACGCATATCACGCGAAATGGCCCGCACCAGTCCTGATCTCGCTGAGGAGTTTTATCTCGCTTTCCTCGAAATGAATGCTGGCGCGACCCGTATCGAAGCCTTTCGAAATCTTGCGTTGCGCACGCGCCTCGAAGAGCTGGAAGACCTCGTCGTCGTGCTCGTACAGTCCGACAAGTTCGGCACAAGCCTGGCCGATTCATTGCGCGTCGAGGCAGACATGATGCGCTCACGCCGCTTTCAACGCGCCGAAGAACTTGCGTTGAAAGTCCCAGTCAAACTCACTCTGCCGCTTGTCTTTTGTATTTTCCCAGCGATTCTGATTGTGCTGATCGCGCCGGCACTAATGCGGATTTTCCAGCAGATGTCCGGTCAATCGCCATGAGTTTAACGCACCGTTTCCGTGATCTTCTGCCGCTCTTGCCGTGGTTGTTTATCGGCGCGTCGGTGGGCTTGGGGATGCTCTCACTGGCCCGTGTTATTCCGCGCAAGGCGTTGCATCGCGTCCAGGCTCCCCTGAGCGAATGGGTAGGGCCTGGCGGCGGTCTGGAAAGTCCCGTTTCCCTGGCTCGGCGTATTTGGGTTCCACTGCTCAATGCCAGCTTGTGGGCCTTTGCCGCCGGAGCCGCCAGTCATCCGGCAATCCTTGTCGCGCTATTGTCGGCGACTTTTGCAAGCGCGCTCGTGTTGCTCGCCCTCATCGACTGGGACAGCACTATGTTGCCGGATGCCATTGTTTTACCGCTGGGATTGGCGGGCCTCGTCAGCAGCTATGCCGGAATTACTTCGCAGAGCCTGCGTGATAGCGCTGTATCTGCTGTCGTCTTGCTGGTTCTGCTGGGTGGGCTTGCCTGGATGTTCCGGCGTATCAGGGGCGTGAGTGGAATCGGTGGCGGCGACATTAAACTTCTCGCCGCATTGGCCACCTGGTGGGGCGTTGCTGGCGTACTTATTGTGGTGCCGTTGGCGAGCGTCATTACCGTTATCTGGAATCTGATCTGGCGCCGTTTCAGGGGTCTCGATCCCCAGGCCGAATGGCCATTCGGCCCCGCCATTGTTATTGCCGCACTGATATGGAATTTTTTGATTACTTTTTTCCCCTCGTAGCTCGACGCCGGATGCTTTTCGCGACTGACCCAGCCGCGCTGAAACATCTCGGTACTCCCGCACTCCGCTCACTCATTTGATAGCAACAAAAGAATCATTACCGCATATCTATTCATTCCATTGCAGAATTGCCGTCGGTTGATACAGGGCAACGAATTGTCGGAGGGCTGATGCGTATTTCTGATGTGTCCATCATTATTTCAGGATTCGCTTTCAAGTCATGTGAAAAAGCGGTAATGTGAAACTCGAATTTGTATCGTCGAAACTCCAACTATCTGTTCCATGAGAAAAGTCATGTCATACCGGGGTATGCACCCGGAGATTCACGAGTCTGTTTTTCTGGCCGAAGGTTCTTACGTCATCGGTGACGTCAAGATCGGGGCCCATTCGAGCGTCTGGTTCAATGCGGTGGTCAGAGGCGATGTCTGCCCGATCACTATCGGCGAAAAGACCAGCGTGCAGGATAACGTTACGCTGCATGTGACGCACGATACCGGCCCGCTCAAGATCGGCAGCAACGTGACTATCGGCCACGGCGCGGTTTTGCACGCCTGCACGGTGGAGGATAACGTGCTGATCGGCATGAGCGCCACGTTGCTCGATCATTGCGTCATTGAACCCTGGTCGATCGTGGCTGCCGGATCGCTCGTCAAGCAAGGGTTCCGCGTGCCCTCGGGAATGCTCGTCGCCGGAGTTCCGGCCAAGGTGATCCGCCCGCTCACCGAGGAGGAGCGCCAGAACATCGCCGAGTCGCCGGAAAATTACGTCCGCTACGTGGCGCATTATCGCGAAGAGGGGTACGAAGGAAGGTGAGGGCCGTTATGTTTTGGCATGATCTTCTGTAATCATTTCACTACATTACAGATCATTTTTCAAACGAACCATCACTCACTTTCTCATGGCGCAAAAAGAGGTAGTCATTATCGGCGGCGGCATCAGCGGACTCAGCATGGCGTTTTACTGTTCGCAGGCTGGCATGAAAACCACACTGATAGAAAAGGAGAGTGCCGTCGGCGGTTCGTTCTCCTCACCGCAGTTTTCAAGCAACGGCGGCAAATTCTGGATGGAGATGGGGGCGCACACCTGCTACAGCTCTTACCAGAACCTGCTCGGCATCGTTGAAGCCTGCGGCATTGCCGATACCATCATTCCCCGCGCGAAGGTGCCCTTCACGCTCCTGAAGGATGGCAAGGTGTCATCGATCATGTCGGGACTCAATATTTTCGAGCTGCTTCGATCCGCTCCGAACCTCTTTTCCCTCAAGAAAGAGAACATGTCGGTGCGCTCCTACTACACCAAGATCGTTGGCGAAAAAAATTACCGCAATACCATCAGCCACTTCTTCAACGCTGTGCCGTCGCAGCCGACTGATGATTTTCCGGCGGACATGATGTTCAAGAGCCGCGAGAAGCGCAAGGATGTGCTCAAGAACTACACGTTCAAGACCGGTTTGCAGGGAGTTGCCCGAGTCATCGCCGCGCAGAAGGGGATCGACGTTCGTGCCGGTTCACCCGCGCAGTCGGTTTCGACCTCCGGCGGCAGGTATGTCGTCAAAACCGCTGACGGCAAGGAGTATGCCGGTGACGCGCTTGTCATCGCGGTGCCATCTGCTCCGGCGGCGCGGCTGGTGCACGACATCAATCCGGGACTGGCCGACCATTTCACCAAGCTCAGGTACGCCGATGTCGATTCGGTGGGCGTGGTGGTCAAGAAGAGCAACGTGTCGCTCAAGCCGGTGGCGGCGATCATTTCGCCGAACGACACCTTCTTCTCGATGGTATCGCGCGACACGGTGCCGGACGACAACTTCCGCGGCTTTGCGTTCCACTTCCGCCCCGGCCTCGACGACAACGCCAAATTCAACCGGATCATCGAGGTGCTCGGCATCAGCCGCTCCAAGATCGAGCACGCGATTGACAAGAAGAACGTGGTGCCTTCGTTGCGTCTCGGCCACAAGGAGTGGGCCGCCAAGACCGATCAGCTGCTCGGCAGCGTACGCAACCTCTACATGACCGGCAACTACTACGGCGGCATGGCAATTGAAGATTGTGTATGTCGCTCGCGCGAAGAGTTCGACCGGATGCAGATTTCGCGCTGAACGCTGGCATCTCTTTTTGTTAAACGCCTCGAAGACCTCCCCCTTCGAGGCGTTCCTGTTTGCAGGCGTTCGCGTTCCTCACTACCTTTCAGCATGAAGAGGGCCGCGTGCCCGGAACCCATCAACAGACGACGATGAACGCTGAGAATCTGATCGAATCGTGGATCATGCCGGTGGCAGCCGCAGTAATTGCGGTGTTGCTCTACCTGTTCGGCAACGCGCTGCTCAAGCGCACGCTCGAACGCATCCGGCAGACCATCTCGGTAAGCGTCCCGGCGCTTGGCCTGCTGCTCATGCCGGCGAGGCTGCTGTTCGTGCTGATCGCGCTCGCTGGCGTAGCGTATTACGTGCGGATGCCGCTTGAGATCAAGGAGCTGCTGACCCACATGCTCTCCATCGGCTCGATTGCGGGCGTTTCGTGGTTCGTGCTGCGGATTTTTGCGGTCATTGAAGAGGTGATCCGGCAGCGCTATCGTGACGCCGGAAAGAGCAACATCGAGGCGCGGCGCATCACTACCAACATCAGCCTGCTCCGTAAGATCGTCAACGTGCTGGTGGTGCTGCTCGCCATCGCGGGCGTGCTGATGACCTTCGAGACTGTCCGGCAGATCGGCCTGAGCATTCTCGCCTCGGCGGGACTGGCCGGTATCGTGATCGGCTTCGCCGCCCAGCGCAGCCTCCAGACGCTCATCGCGGGCATCCAGATCGCCATCACGCAGCCGGTGCGCCTCGGCGACATCGTGGTGGTCGAAAAAGAGAACGGGCGAGTCGAGGAGATCACGCTCACCTACGTCGTCGTGCGTCTCTGGGATGAACGACGCATCATCGTGCCGATCACCTGGTTCATCGACAAACCCTTTCAGAACTGGACGCGCAGCTCGCTCGAACTCACCGGCGCGGTGATGCTCCGCGTCGCCTACCAGGTGCCGGTCGATGAGGTGCGCCGGGAGTTCGAGCGGATCGTCGCCCAGAGTCCGCTTTGGGACAAGCGCATCGCCCGCCTCGAAGTCACCGATTCGGGCGATGTCACGATGGAACTCCGCGCTCTCGTCACCGCCGCCAACTCCGCCGACCTCTGGACGCTCCGCTGCCTCGTCCGCGAAAAACTGCTCTCATTCATTTACCACCTGCAAACCCTCGAAGGCGAGGAAGACGGCGTGGTGCTGCCTGTGGAGTGAGGGTTTGGGGAATGATTTTGTGGAATGGCTATGAATTCAAAACCCCCGCGATTTCGGCGGCGGTTTGTGTTGGGATAGGAATAAAAAACTATATGATCCGATTACGATAATGCTTAGGATCTCTGTGAAGATGAGCTACGGCTGTGATAAGGATTTCTTTCTGCTCTTGCACGAATAAAAGAGCATAGGGAAAGCTTTTCAACATGCATCGCCTCGTTCGTCCGCCAACTTTCGGCCATGCCTCGGGCATAAACAATATCCGCTCTATCGAGACCGATATTTCCTTGTAAAAGCGATAACCCAATCCAGGCAATTGATGCTCGTAGTACGTCACGGCCTCATGCAGTTCAAGAGACGCAGGAGTTATGAACCGGGCGTTCAACGTTCGTACCTTTTTTTGATTTCATCCCAATCTTCAGCCTCAAGCTCACCTCGCTTGAAAGCATCATAGCGAGCCTCTGATTCGGCTATCCAGCTTTTCTCAATTTCAGGATCAGGCTTATCAAGGCTGTACAAAATAGCCTCCACCAGCCGGATTCTCTCCTTCGGATCGAGAACAATCGCTTTCTTCACCATTTCGTCTACAGATTCCATATTGTTTCTCCCTTTTAAGCTATACTTACACTTTTCGGCGTTTGTCTCACAACTACTGTTATAGATAAGGCCGCTGTCACAAATCAAAGTTATACAACTGTACTACTTCTCTGGCTCATAAAACTCTTCTTGTATTTTTGTTAAATAGGGTTCTATAGCAACATGAATTATTTTTCTAAAAATATTGTGTATTTTTTCAATATTTTCTTCAGCTGATGGCAACAAAAAATGCTTTGGAAGGATAACTCTAAATGGCTCCGTTGATTTGTATTTCCTAATACAATTTTCTGATATTCTGCGTCCGGCTTTGTATTCAAAATCAGCTAAATATATGGCTTCCCGGATGTCGTCTTTGAGAAATCTTGAAACAATATCTACTTTGAGATTGTTTAGTCTCGGATTCTCGTTAAAATCTGGAGACTCGACGTGGAAACGAACTTCATTGGGTTTATTTACTCGCATTTCCCAATGAATAGTAAAAAAATCTCTGCCATTTTTATAATTCCCTCCGCGTCGAGGCCACTCCCATTCATCGACACGTCCAGAAACTAACGCACCCCCAATTGGATTTCCGTATCTAAAGCGAATCATAGTTTATTTCTAATGAATTACAAGAATCATGCGTAACAGTGTTTAAACTGATTGTCAGATTTCAGAAATAAGCAAACAACTTTAAAATCACAACCACAAATCAATCACCCTTTCGGTAAAGTCTATCCCTGACCTCTTCCCACGGAATACTTTTCGCGGCACCCGAGTCGATCTCGCGAATCCGGTTCTCAATCTCGATCTGCCAGGCACGATCAACGTCATCATCCACGGGAGCCTCAAGACTGGCGATGAGCGCCTCCGCTTTTCGCGCCCGTTCGGTATCTGTTTGCCTGAGTGCATTGCTCAGAAGCCTGTCTGCCTCGGTTTTATTCATCAATCGATTCCTCTATTTTTCTTCACCCCCGAAATGTAAACAACATTTGCAGTCCGTCAAAAATACCCGACTCAAGCCCGTCGTCCGAAGCTCTGCTTTTTTTGAAAATTTGCGAAACAACGCAATCTTGAGCGGAGTTTGTGCCGATAAACAGGTGGATTCATAACACATTACGAAGCAAAGCGTTGCCGGTTTCCCTCTCCCTTGGAATGCTCATCTCGATACCGAAGAGCTGGCGGCGTTTTACCGGCGGGTTGGCGTGAGCCGGGATGGTCGGGAAATGTAGCGTCGGGCCGGAGTTACCAGACTCGCCATTCATCAGCGATGGCTTGGTTTCATCCCCTTTTCCAGCGGTCGTGGAGCCAGAACCACTCTTCGGGGCGGCGGCGAATCTGTGCTTCGATCTCTCTGGTATAGCGGGCGACGAGGGTGGCGATGTCCTCCTTGTTGAAGGAAAGATCGGAGGTGTCGATCTGGCTCACGGTAATGGTGTAGCGCCCGTCACCGTTGCTGGTGCAGATGGGCATGAAGAGCGGCACATTGGCCCGAAGCGCAAAAAAAGCCGCGCCGTGCAGAACGGTGGCTCGTCTTCCGAGAAACTCGCCGAAATTGGCTTCGTCCGGATCGGACTGGTCGCCGAGGATGGCCAGCGTGCCGCCGTTTTGCAGCAGACGCAGTCCCTTCCGGACCGATTGCCTCGGAGAGACCACGCTGTTGCCACGCATGGTGCGGTACTCGTTTATCTTCCGGTCAATCTGCTCGTTATGAAGCCGCTTGACGATGATGGTAACAGGTTTGACCAGGATGCCGAAGGCCATCGCCATCAGCTCCCAGTTGCCGTAATGGGCTGAGACCATCACTGCGCCGCTTTTTTCGGAACGACACCACTCCAAGAAAGCTTCGTTGCCGTCGAAATCGACCAGCGCGGCGGCATCGTCACGGTTCTGTATCAGCGGTAGTCGCAGCACTTCGAGCATCGTCGTGGTCAGGTTTCGGTAGACCGCCGTAGCGATCCTGGCGATTTCAGCGGGTGATTTTTCGGGAAAGGTGAGCGCGAGATTCCGGTAGACCAGCTCACGCCGGAGTCCGGCAACCCGATGCAGAAAATCGCCGATGAAACAAGCGATACGGCGGGTCTGCTTGCGGTTCAGCCTCCGCACCAGAAAACCGAGGAACATGACAACCCCGTAGGTCACGGATTTCGATGCCAATCTCATGCGGCGCTTAAAGCGCGTTTTGAGTCTGCGTGCGTCGAAGCTCATGAAATGATGCGCCTCGCTGGTGTTTATAGTTGTCATGCCGATCATGCGTTCCTTTCTTCCGGCCTAAGCCGCCTCGTCTTCTGCACCGGAAAAGTCATAGAAATTCATTGTATCCGATCATCCCGGCGATTTTTGCCGAAGTCGTTCGGAGTGATGTCATGCGCTTCCGAACGAAAAAGTACCCAGAAGGTACAAAACGAAGCGATAGCAGAAAACAGGAAGTTGACCGTCTTCGCCAGTCGATTCATAGACGGATTTTCGCCCTGATGCGCCCGCAAAAGCTCGTCGGAGCCCGATTCCGATTTTTCAGACTGTTGACGATTGCCTTCCCGCATTATATTTGTTATGTAGATGGTATAGAAAGGGGGCCATCCCTGCAACGCGAAAATTCCTCGATGATCGACATGCCAACCAAGCTCTGCTCCCATGACGAAATGCTCCTGAAAGTCCGCAGGTGGCAGGCTGACGGAGAGAAGGTGGTGTTCACCAACGGCTGCTTCGATATTCTTCATG
This sequence comes from Chlorobaculum sp., assembly GCA_013334655.1. GTDB lineage: Bacteria > Bacteroidota > Chlorobiia > Chlorobiales > Chlorobiaceae > Chlorobaculum. The sequence goes on from JAAXXD010000011.1 coordinate 28,727, forward strand.
CCGGCCATGTGCGCTACCTCGACGCTGCACGGCAGCTTGGCGACCGGCTTGTGGTCGGCCTGAACACCGACGCTTCGGTCCGGCGGCTCAAAGGGCCGAAGCGCCCCGTGGCGTGCGAGGCGGATCGGGCCGAGGTGCTCTCGGCGCTGGCGGCGGTCGATGCCGTGACGCTTTTCGACGACGATACGCCCGAAGCGCTGATCGGCATGGTGCTGCCGGATATTCTGGTCAAGGGGGCCGACTGGGCGGTCGAGAAGATCGCCGGAGCGAAAGCGGTCATCGAGCACGGAGGCGCGGTGCTGACCCTGCCGCTCCTCGAAGGGCGCTCCACCACCGGCATCATCGAGACCATCGTTCAATTTCATTGTCCGCAACAGACCGGTGGATAGAATCAAAAAATTCAGCTTTTTCGTGATGACCGCAGCTTCTGCTGTCATCATCCTTCTCTGCATCGCCTTTGCGCTGGTGCTCAACAGCGGCATGGTCGATCAGTTCGCCAAAAAGCAGTTGCTGTCGCTCTTCAACGACGAGTACCGGGGGCGGCTCGAACTGAAGGCGGTGCGGCTGCGCTTCCCTGACGAGGTCACGCTCCTCACTCCCGCCATCTTCGAGGAAAAAGCCATGCAACCGGCGGCCCGTGCGCAAAGCGTCACGCTGAAATTCAATTTCCTCTCGCTTCTCAGGCCGAAGATCACCCTGCTCTCGTTCAACGAGGTCGATGTTGACGGCCCCCAGGTGAGCGTCGTGGAGTATCCCGACGGGCATCTGAACATCGAAAAAATCTTCACCCGAAAACATCCCGAAAAACCGGAGGTGCTGGCCATCGGGAAGTTCCGCGCCAGATGGCTGAAAATCAGGAACGGCACGATGTCGTGGAAGCCGAAAAACTCAACCGCGTACCGGCTGAACGCACTGAATCTCGACATGTCGAAGGTGTTCGTTGCCAAGTACGAGTTCATGGGCACGATCAGGCAGATGCAGTTCACCATGCCCGAACGCGGCCTGACGGTAAAAAAAGGCTCCGGCTCGCTGGCTTTTTCGTCGGTGAGCAGCGACGTGATCGGCCTCGACCTCGAAACCGCGAAGAGCCATGCGCAACTTTCGGTCTCCGTGGATGGACTCGACATTTTTTCCGGCATCTCGAAAAAGAGCCTGCTGAAAAACAAAACTTTTGTTCATGTCGAATTGCTGAGCATTGACACCGACGAGTTGAACCGGTTCATCACGGTTCCGGCTCTTCCGGCTGGCGTGTACACGATCAAGGGCGACGCGAAAGGAACCCTTGGCGACCTCGAAATACTGCCGACCACCATCGCGCAGGATGGCAGCCACATCGCCTTCAAGGGGGAGATGCTCAACCTCTTCGACCTGAAAAGCCTTTCGTTCAACCTGCAAATCGGCAAATCGGCTCTCTCTCCGGCGCTCCTCGCCCATATGCTTGATGACGAGCGTTATCGGAAGCTCGCCAGAGATGCGGGCGAAATCGCCTTCAGCGGCATGTTGAGGGGACGGCTCGACCAGTGGAAAAGCGATATCGAGTTCAAAACCGCCATCGGCAGCGGAAAAACCGCATTCGAAACAAAGCGGCTGGCTGAAAAGCGCTATCAGACCGATGGAGCCTTCTCGCTCGAAAAAACCGAGCCGCACCGGTTCCTCAGCCTCGCGCAGGTCAGGAGCGGATTTTCCGGTTCGGGCGCGTTCCGTGGCGTCGTCAGCGCTGAGGGCATCGAAAGCGCCCATGTCGAGGCCTCCATAAAGAGCGCCTTCTGGCAGCAGCAGACGATTTCGTCGGGTTCGGTCACGCTCGACCTCGTTGGCAAAAAGCTCGATCTTTCGACCGACCTCAAAAGCCCGGAGGGGGGGAGTCTCGTCATGGCGGGCCTCATCGATTTTTCGACCCCCGCGCCCTCGTACGAGGCGGGCGGCACCGTGAGAAAGCTCGATCTCTCCAAAGCAATCGGCCTTCAGGAGTATCGAAGCGATCTGAATGGCCGGTTCGATCTGAAGGGACAGGGGCTGGATCTGGCTTCGCTGAACCTCAAGACGAGCATGGCGCTGGAGCCGTCGTCGTTCAGCGATTTCCGCTTCAGGGACAATTCGACGGTGTCGGCGAGCATCGCGCAGAGCGCCGGAGCATCCACGGTATCGTTTGAGAGCGAGGCGTTCGACCTCTCGCTGCAAGGTAACGCCTCTTTGGCCCAGGTGCTCGAAACCTTGCGAACGGTCACGGTCTGCATCGCCAGGGAGAGCAGCAATGCCGTCGCCGCTCCATTGTCGCTCGGCGCGCCTTCCTTCGCGTTCGATTACAATCTGACCGTGCGCGATTTCGCACCGCTCAGGCCGCTGCTTTCGGTAAATGAACTTCAGTTCAGAGGAACAGCCTCCGGCAAGGTCGCCTGGGCTGGAAACCGTCTCTCGCTGGACGCGAACATTTCAAACGCCTCGCTCTCCAACGGGCCGTCGTTTCGCATGGAGAAAACCGCGATGACGGGAGCGATGCAGTGTGCGGCGGGAGGCGTCGAGGCGGCGCGACTCTCCGGCACGGCGGGCACTGTGAGCCTTTTCGGCAGGGATATGAACGACATGCGCCTGAATTCGTCGTATGACAATGACCGCCTCGCAGCCTCGCTCGATCTCGCCATGCCGCGGTTCGCAGAAAAGCTGAGTGCGGCCATCACGGCGCGGCGCTCCGGCACCATCGCCACCGTCTCAATCGACCGGCTCGCGCTCACCACGCCGAAGGGCATCTGGCAGACCGCACCCGGCGGCACGCTCGATGTAGCGAAAGATTTTCTGCGCTTCAACAGCGTCCGGTTCGCCAAAGGCGCTCAGTCGCTGCAACTTGACGGCCTCTTGAGCAACACCGTTCCGGGCACCTTCCGAGGATCGTTCTCCGGCATCGACCTGACCGAGGCGAAGTACTTCTGGCTCGACCCCGCGCTGAAGCCGGTGAGCGGCATGGTCAACGCGAACTTTACGGTCAGCGGCATGCCCGGCGCGAAGACGAGCGACCTCGATCTGAGAGGCTCCGGCGTGACCTACGACGAGCTGAAGATCGGCGCGGTGCATCTGTCGGCCCGACACCTCGGCGATATGCTGCGCTTCGAGTACGAAAGCCGGGGTGCGGCAAGCCAGACCGGGAACACAGCGTCCGTGCCGATCAATACCATCCTGGGTTCCGGCTCGATCCCGCTGGTGCTGAACTACTCGCCGCTGGAGGTCAGGATACCCGAAAACCGGCCAATCAGCGTCTCCATGCATTCGGACGACCTGTCGGCAAGAATCGTCACCTACATCGTCCCGATCTTCGATTATGCTGAAGGGGTCATTCCGACCGATCTGCGCGTCACCGGCGCGATGCCGAAGCCGGAGATATTCATGACCACCCGTCTCAGGGATACTAAAATCCGGGTTGCGCCGACGCAGGTCACCTACCGGGTCAATGGTCAGATTACCGGTACGCCGACTCGCATCGATTTTGGCCGCCTCGAGCTCAATGACTCGCAGGAGGGAAGCGGCGTGGTCAGCGGCATGGTCGGACTCGACGGCCTGAAGCCCGTCACGGTCAACCTTGGCGGTTCGTTCAGAAACCTCATGCTCTACAGCAAAAAGGACATGAAGGACGACACCTCGTTCGGCACGATCACCGGCACGACCGATAACCTCCGCTTTTACGGCGACCTGAACGCGCCGGTCGCAGAGGGCGATCTCGTGCTGACCTCGGCCAACTTCAGCCTCTACAGCAAAGGATCGAGCGAGAGCGCCAAGTACATCGGCGCTGAAAAGTTCATCACCTTCGTGCCGCGCCGTCCAGCGCCTAAACCGGTCGAAAAGGTTGCCGCGCCGAAATTCATGCAGTTTCACTACAATCTGCTCGACATTCTGCAGATCAACAACCTCCGGCTTTCGTGCAGTGTGCCAATCAAGGGCACCATGATCTTCGACCGGATCAGGGGTGAACGGATCGAAGGGGCTCTGAACAATCTTTCGCTTCTGGTCAACAAGACCGGAGCGCGATACAATCTTTTCGGCTCGGTCGATATTACCGGCGGCAAGTACACCTTCTCGAACACGAGCTTTGACCTCGAAAACAGCGGCCGGGTGAGCTGGAACAACGAAGAGATCCGGGAGGGCCGCCTGATCGACATCTATGGCGGCAAACAGGTGACGGCCACCGACGTTCAGACCGGGGAGCGCGACAACGTCAAGCTGCTCATCGCTGTCAGCGGCACCATCGAAAAGCCGAACGTTCGCATGGGCTACTATCTGAACGACGATCCCCAGCCCTACTCCGCGGTTAACATGATCGGTCGGCAATCGAGTCACGTCGATGCGAACGCCGACCTGAACGTCATCTCCATGCTCTTTTCGAGGCAGTGGTACCTGAACCCGGAACGGCAGGCATCGAGAGGCGTCAACCCCGTATCGAGCGTCGGCCTTTCCGCCGGCACCGGCCTGCTTTCCTCGCAGGTCTCGAACATCGTGCAGAATCTCGCCGGGCTGGAGAGCTTCAACCTCAATCTCGGTACCGGCTCGAATGGCAACCTGAGTGGTTTGGAGCTGAACTACGCCTTGCTCGTGCCGGGCACCAACGGCAAAATCAGGTTTGTCGGCACCAGCAGAACCCCTGTTTCGGGAAGCGCCAGCACCACGAACGACTACTATGCCGGTTCGTCGCAGAAAATCGAGTACCGTGTCACCCCGAAGGTCTACGTCGAGGCGTTCCGCTCCGATGGCATGAGCAGCAACGACGCTGCCTACATCAACTTGCAGAAGCCGAGCGAGAATTGGGGGGCCAGCGTGTCGTATCGCGAGAAGTTCCACACCTGGAGCCAGTTCTGGGATCATCTGTTCGACGGGAAAAAGAAGGAAAAGGAGCAAGGCAAGCAAGAGTGAAGCTTCGTATGGTCATTATTTTTCATACCTTTAAAGATTGTCTCGCAAAACTGAACCATCGACCAGATTGTCACAAGTGTTGACCGGCAAAAACATACTTCTCGGCATCTCCGGCGGCATCGCCGCCTATAAAACGCCGCATCTGGTCAGGCTTCTGAAAAAATCAGGAGCCGATGTGCAGGTGCTCGCCACCGAATCGGCGTTGCAGTTCGTCAGCGAACTGACGCTCGCGACCGTGTCGGGCCGCCCGGTGCTCACGGATATTTTCACGGCGGATGGAAACGGACACGACAATGCGCGCACGATGCACATCACGCTCGGTGAGTGGGCCGACGCCTTCGTCATCGCTCCGACCACGGCCAACACGCTCGCACGGCTCGCCGCCGGACTCTGCGACGACATGCTCTCGCTCTGCTTTCTGACCCTCCGCCCTGGCAAACCGGTGCTCATCGCGCCCGCCATGGACGGCCACATGTACGACTCCCCTTCGGTGCAGCGCAACCTTTCGGTGCTCGCCGCGCAGGGATGCCGCATCATGGAACCCGAAAGCGGCTCGCTCGCCTCAGGCCAGTGCGGGTTGGGACGGATGCCCGAGCCGGAGAGCATCATCGAAAAGCTGATGCAGCTCCTCGAACCTCCGGCGGAGTCGCCACTGAAAGGACGCACAATGATCGTCACCGCCGGGCCGACGCGGGAGAAGCTCGACGACGTGCGCTTCCTCTCGAACTACTCATCCGGCAAGATGGGCTTCGCCATTGCCGCCGACGCGGCTCGTCGCGGCGCGAACGTGCACCTCGTGACCGGGCCGGTCAACCTCCAGACGCCGCCGGGCGTGGAGCGCATCGACGTCGAGAGCGCCGCAGAGATGCTCGAAGCGGCGCGTCCTTTTTTCGATAATTGCGATCTCTTCATCGGTGCCGCCGCCGTGGCCGACTACCGTCCCGAAACGCCGGTCGAAGGAAAGATCAAGAAAAACGACGCAGAGATGGAGATTCGCCTCGTCAGGAATCCCGACATTCTCGCAACCTTCGCGACCAGCAGAAAGCTTGGCCAGCTCGCCGTCGGCTTCGCGCTTGAAACCGCAGGCGGCATCGACTATGCCCGCAAGAAGCTCGTGGAAAAGCAGCTCGACCTCGTCGCCTTCAACGTTTACGATGGCCGTACCTCGGGCTTCGAGGTCGATACCAACGCGCTGACGCTGCTCGGGCGCGACGGCAACATCACCGAGCTGCCGCTGCTCTCGAAGGAGAAGGCTGCCGGAAAGCTGATCGACGCAATCGAACCGCTCCTCCAGCGCCGTTAATTCCATGCAAGAAGTACCATGATGAAGCAGGAATCCCTTTTCGATCCCGTCCCGGATGAACCGACCCGCCCCGGCTCACCGGTGGATGCTCTCGACGATGTCCGCCGGATTGCCATCGAGTGCCGCAAGTGCCGCCTGGCGGAGACGCGCAAGAACGTGGTGTTCGGCGAAGGGAATCCCAAAGCGGGTCTGTTCGTTATAGGTGAGGCTCCGGGGGCGGATGAAGATGCGCAGGGCCGCCCGTTCGTGGGGCGTTCTGGCCAGCTGCTCGACAAGATTCTCTTCGCCATCGGCTTCGAACGCAAGGACGTCTACATCGGCAACATCATCAAGTGCCGTCCGCCGGAGAACCGCAATCCGCTCACGGACGAAATTGATTGCTGCAAGCCGTGGCTCATGCAGCAGCTTGAGATCATCAACCCGAAAGTGCTGCTCCTGCTCGGCAAAGTGGCGGCCAACACCATCCTCGGCAACACCCAATCGATGGGTTCGATGCGGGGACGAATCATCAAATGGAACCGCTTCGACTGCGTGGTGACCTATCATCCGGCGGCGCTGCTCAGGAACCCGAACTGGAAGCGCCTCTGCTGGGAGGATGTGCAGATGCTCCGGGCGCATTATGACAAGGTCTGCCTGAACGGCTGACCGTGATATGAAATTATGAGACGAGGACAAGAAAAGGAATGAAGCCGCGCGAAGGACAACTCGATTTAAGCCGTGACATCGACTTCAGCAAGGAGAGTCGGGTACCCCCCTGGTCGCTGGAGGTCGAACAGGAGGTGCTCGCCTGCATTCTGCTCGAAGAGGATCCGATAGAACAGGTGATCCAGATTTTCGGCGACAATGGCGAGGCGGTCTTTTACGAGAAGCGCCACCAGATCATCTACAAGGCGATGATGCAGCTCTACCAGAAGCGACAGGCCATCGACCTCATCACGGTGAGCGAGGAGCTGTCGCGGGTCGGCGAACTGGAGAACATCGGCGGGCGGCCTTATCTCGGCGAGCTTTCCGGCAAGGTGATCAGCGCGGCCAACATCGAGTTCTACGCCCGGCTGGTGAAGGAGAAGTTCCTCTACCGGCGGCTGATCTCGATTTCGTCGCACATTTCAAGCGCGGCCTACAACACCTCGATGGACATCTTCGACCTGGTTGAAAACGCATCGCAGCAGTTCTTCAACATCTCGCAGGCGGGCATCAAGAAAAAAGCGAGCAGCATCAAGGAGCTGCTCAAAACCGCGACCAGGATGATCGAGAATCTCGGCTCCTCGCAATCGTCGGTCACCGGCATCGGCTCGGGATTCTCGGATCTGGACGCCTACACGGCGGGGTTCCAGCCGTCGGACATGATCATCATCGCCGCCCGTCCATCGGCAGGTAAAACGGCCTTCTCGCTCGCACTCGCCCGCAACGCGGCGGTGAACTTCAACACGCCGGTGCTCTTTTTCAGCCTCGAAATGGCGGAAATCCAGCTCGCGCTCAGGCTGATGTGCGCCGAGGCGTACGTGGAATCGCAGCTCGTCCGGCGCGGCCAGATTTCGCCCGAGATGATGAACAAGATCATCAACAGCATGGACGCCTTGGCCGACGCCAAGCTCTTCATCGACGACACGCCGGGCATCTCGATCATGGAGCTCTCCGCCAAGACCCGCCGCATGAAGCAGGAGCACGGCATCGGCATGGTGGTGGTAGACTACCTCCAGCTCGTCACGCCGGTCAGGGACGGGCGCTCCAACCGCGAGCAGGAGATCGCCCAGATTTCGCGCTCGCTCAAAGCGCTCGCCAAGGAGCTGAACATCCCGGTCATCGCGCTGGCGCAGCTCAACCGCTCGGTCGAACAGCGCTCCGGCGACCGCCGTCCGCAGCTCAGCGATCTTCGCGAATCCGGCTCCATCGAGCAGGACGCCGACATGGTGATGTTCCTGTCGCGACCGGAGATGTACGGCATCAAGAACTTCGAGGACGGCTCTTCGACCAAGGACATTGCCGAGCTGGTCATCGGCAAACAGCGAAACGGCCCGATTGGCACGATCAGGCTGCTCTTCCTGAAAAATTACGGACGCTTCCAGTCAACGGCCAACAGCTACCTGACCGCCGCGGAGAGCGGGCAGGCGCATTCCGAGCCGCCGAGAAACGGCGGCGGATACCTCGAAGCGTCGCTGCCGGAGCCGCCGCCGCTCGATATGGACAGTTTCATCAATTCGGACGCTGCACCCTTTTAGCCCCGCGCTCATGCCCTACAGAAAAGCCCCGAAACCATCCGGCGACGCGCCGGAAATCCGAGCAAGCTTCGGCGACCATTCCGATCCGTCGGGACGGGAGCGTCGGCATTACGGCATCGGCAGCGCGAAAGGGTTCGCCATCGGCGAGGTGTACGAATTCGTCAAGGAGACTGTCGAGCACGAGATGGCCGATCTTGGCCCGGGAAACATCGAGGATGAGGTCGAGCGCTTCATGACCGCCCTGCACCGTTCGGAAAAGGAGCTGAAGAAGATCGAGCGCGTCACCACCCGCAAGATCGGACGGCTCTACTCCGACCTCTTCCAGGCGCAGATCATGCTGCTCAAGGATCCGGTGCTGACCGGCAACATCACGCGCCGGATACGCACGGAGATGAAACCCGCGCATATGGTCATCGAGCAGGAGTTCGGCAAGTTTCTCGAACACTTCCTCAACTCCGACGACATCTTCTTCCGCGAGCGGGCGGCGGATCTGCACGACATCAAGGATCGCATCATCCGCAACCTGCATATCCGCAAGCTGCACTCCTGGGTGCCGGAAGGCTCCATCGTGGTCTCGCACCACCTCTCTCCGGCGGACATCATCCTGCTCAGCCGCAGCAACATCAAAGGCTTCGCCACCGACACCGGCGGCAAGACCTCGCACATCTCGCTGATCTGCAAGTCGCTCAACATCCCGATCGTGGTGGGCCTCGGCAACTTTTCGCAGAAGGTGGTTTCGGGCAACCGGATCATCCTTGACGGCACCGAGGGGGTGGTCATCACCGATCCGAAAAATGAAACCATCGATGCCTACCTCAAAAAGCGCGAAGAGGAGAGCAAGCACGAGGCCGACGATTCGATGCTCGCTCATCGAAACGCCTTCACCCGCTGCGGCGCGAGAATAACGGCGCACTCGAACATCGATTTCAAGGAGGAGATCGAACATTTCGAGTCCACCGGCTCGGAGGGGGTCGGTCTGTTCCGAACGGAGAACCTGTTCCTCGACGATCTCAAGCCTCCCAAAGAGTCGGTGCAGCAGGCCTATTATCTTGAAATGGCCGGGATGCTCACGCCGAAACCGCTCGTCATCCGCCTGTTCGACATCGGCGGCGACAAGCTGATCTACTCTCCCGTCAAGGAGCCGAACCCGAACCTCGGCTGGCGCGGCGTGAGGATTCTGATCGACGTGCCGGAGATTCTCGACGCCCAGCTCCAGGCGGTCATCCGGGCCAACATCCACGGCAACATCGACGTGCTGATCCCCATGATCTCCTCTATCGAAGAGATCGAGCACATCCGCCAGACGCTCGACAAGCATTACAGCCACATCAAAACACTCACCCCCGAACCGCCCGACAAACCGGCCATCGGCGCGATGATCGAGCTTCCGGCGGCGGTCGAGCTGATCGACGAAATTTCGCAGATCGTCGATTTCGTCAGCATCGGCACCAACGACCTGACGCAGTACACCCTCGCCGTTGACCGCAACAACCTGATCGTGCAGGATCTGTTCGAGAAATTCCACCCGGCGATCATCCGCCAGCTCTACCGCATCATCACGACTGCGCAGAAAAACCGCTGCCGCGTCTCGCTCTGCGGTGACATGGGTTCCGACCCGCTGGCGACACCCTTCCTGATCGGCTGCGGTCTGCGCGACTTCAGCATGGTCAGCTCCGACATCCCGGCGCTGAAAGCGACGGTGGGCAAATACACGGTCGAAGAGTGCGAAACCCTCACCGCCGAATGCCTCAAACTCTCCAGCTCCTCAGCCATCAAATCCCGCCTCGAAGCCTTCGTCCGGGAGCACTGAAGCGGAAATCGCCTGTGTTCATCCTCTTTGCTCAACACGGATCCGGCAGGATTATCGGAATGCGCCATCTGACGATCTCTTCAGAAAAAAAATTAACTCTAAAAATAAAGTTGATAATATAGATTGATTTATCACCCTGTTTTCACGTAAAAAATTTATCAAACAAAAGGCAATACATCGAATATCAGCAATATCCCATTGTATTTGAATATGATAATTAATCACGAAGCCTTGACTTTTATTTTTGACAAATATATATAAAATACGGCAACTCCCTCTTGCCAAGTCCTCTTCATTTATGTAATTTTCACATGTGAAGCCAGCGAAAAAGCCTCTGGAACCTAAGACTTTTTCAACAGGCACTGAAATCAGATCATCAGTACAATCGCCAAACTTTAAGGTTTCGAAAGTTTGCCATCTGGCGTTTTGTATTCTTTTTTACAGGAATTTTATCCGATCAAGCTTATTAAAACCGTGAGACAATCATGAAAAAACTTATTTTTTTACTGTCGGCCCTCCTTGTGATGTGTTTTACGGGTATTCAGGGTTACGCAGCACCTGGCGATTTAATTAACATCCAGCTTGGAGCCAGTCCATTTTACGATAACGGTGCAGCAATCAATGATCTTGGCAATCAGTACTGGAATTACTTTGCGGCAACAGACCAGGCAACTTGGGCTGGGCTTCGGTATTCTACCGCTTTATCAAGTGGCGCGTCGCTCGAGTATAACATGACGGGAACGACGGGCCTTGATGACACGGGTACGGCATTTCCTGACGGGGGTATAGACACGCCTTTAATGAGAGGCTACGTTTCAACTGATAACTTTAATACAGGCACACTTGATATTAAGGGTTTGACTGCGGGCACATATACCGTGTATGTTTATTCGCAAATCGATAAAGACCAGACAAGCAGCCTGAACATGACCGCCAATGGCGTTAATTTCACATTGACCAATAATGGCAGCCTTACTGAGTTGTCGCAAAATAAAAACTGGACAGCCCACGATGTAGTGGTTGGCGCTGGTGGAACAATCAATATGTCGTTTGGAACAGGTAATCAGATCAACGGCATTCAGCTCTTACAAGCCGTTCCTGAGCCTGGCAGCCTTGCTCTTATCGGAGTCGGGAGCATCTTGGCTCTCGGCATCAAGAGGTTGAAATCGAAAGAAGAGTCTGCTGTTGCTTGATCGCGTTGTTCGATACTTCTGAAATGTGGAAACCCTCCTGATTGCAAGGAGGGTTTCTTGTTTTATTTATGCCGCGCGACAATATTCTTCCAGCGATCAAGCCTCCCGCTTTCCACTGCGCCCGAGTCAAGCCGCATCCACACTTCCTTCTCAAAGAGCATTACCGCTTGTTCAAGCATGTATCGGCAAGCCTGTTGCCCGCAATAGTGAGAGCAATTCCCGACCTGACAATCACAAAAGCCGTTCGACCCTCGCCTCCGCGCGTTGACGCTTCGCCCGGTGACACATCACTACGGATCAGGGATCATCGCCACCAAACATCCCCCTTCAGCGCCCTGAATCGGACGCGTTTGAGCGCCCGGCAACCTTTTCGCCCTGCCCTGCATCGAGCATTATCCCTGCCTGTCATGCCATAAAAAAAGCCGTTCCGGATTGTCCGGTACGGCTTTTGCATTATCTTGGCGACGTTTCGGGTCGCGCTACCTGAAATCCTCTATTTTGGAATTTCTGCGGTATGACTGTAAATATTCGGCAAGGAACTGTTGCTGCTTGAGCTTCATCAGTTGCGGCAGAACCTTTTGCTTCTCGGCGGCCAGATCAAGGCCAGGCTGAAGCTGACGACCCGTCAGCAACACGAGCGCATAGCCGCCGTTCATCTGTACCGGCTGCGAAAGCGCGTTGAGTTTCATGCCCGCCATCGCCTCCACAAGGCGCGGATCGACGCCGAACCCTTCGATGGCGCCATCGCGCCAGCGAATCTCCTTGGGGGTGATAACATGAAGATTTGGATCACTGGCGGCAATAGCGGCGAGCGAACCGCCGGAGCTTTTCGCCAGCCCGGTGAGCTTGGCTTTCAGCGCCGTGGCCTGCTTCTCGCGCACCAGCTCGGCCTTGATCATCGGCGTAAGCTGCGCATCGAGCTGATGATAGCCGGTATCGTTCTTCGTCAGAAGCTTCGTGATCACGAATCCCTTGTCGGTATCGAGCACATCGGAAATGTCGCCCTCTTTGGCTTTGAATGCGAATTTGGTGATTGCCTCGCCCATGCCGGGCACGGAAAGAAGGCTCTGACGCGAGAAATCTCCTGTTTTGCCCACTTCGAGATTTTGAGCCTTCGCTGCCGCTTCGAATCCTTTCGATTTGGCCGCCGACTGGAAGTCCATCGCCTTGCGCTTGATCGACTCGGCAGTCTGCGTGGAGGCCTTGATCTGACGGGTCACCTCCGAGCAGACGATGCGCCGGTTGTCGAACCCTTCGATCTTGATGATGTGCAATCCGAACTGGGTTTGCACCGGGCCGACGATCTGGCCGGGACGTCCGGCAAACACCGCCTGCGAAAACTGCGGCACCATGCGCTCTTTGGTGAACCATCCCACGAAACCGCCATTGCTGGCGCTGCCGGGATCCTGTGAATACTTGGCAGCCAGCGAGGCGAATGACGCGCCGCCCTTCATCTCTTCGGAAATCTTCCTCAGAAGCACCATGACGCGCTCGGCGTCAGCCTTGTCTGCCGGATTGACCCGGAGCAGGATGTGCGAGGCACTGGCCACCGGTTCGCCGGTCGTGATGCTTTTGATTTTCAGCAGGCGGTAGTAGCCCTGATCGGCAATCGGACCGACAACCTGGCCTGGCGCGAGTTTCGCTGAAACGAACAAGGCATTGGATGCGGCAGGCGAGAAATCAGCTCTCGAAAGCGCGACGTTCACCGAGTTCGGCATGTCGCTCTGAATCTTGACGAATTCGCTGTCGCTCGCCGCCGAGGCGAACTGCGGAATCAAGCCGTTGATCTCCTTTTTGACCTGAACGCTATCCTGCGCGGAGGGAGTCAGCGGGACGAACACAAATTCGGCGCTGCGTGCCGGTTCCTCCTTGAACTGGGCTTTGTGCGCCTCGTACCAGCTCTTGACCTCGTCATCCTTCACCGGGAAGTTGCTCTCGGGGCCGGCATAGCTGAGCGGAAACGGAATGAAAGAGCCGGTGAAGGTGGTGAACTGGCGCTGAACTACTTCGGCAAGTTCGGGATCGGTGACGTTGACCATGCTTTTCAGGGCCATGAGCAGCTTGTTCACCATCAACTCCTGCTTGACCTCCTGCTGGGCGTTCAGCCAGAAGTTTTTTGCCTGGGGATCGCGGCGCGCGTTTTCGAGCAACTGCCGGTCGATCTTGCCGGTTTTGGGATCGGTGAAGTTCTGGCGGATGATCGCCGGTGGATTGAGGTCGCTGTTGACTGCGTCGAGCACCTCCTGATCGTTCACCTCGATGCCATATTTTTTGAGCAACTGCTGGATTAGTGTCTGATCGATGGCGTAATTCCATGCCTGCTCACGGAACTTCGCATCGATATCCGAAGTGACTTCTGCGCCAGGATTGCTTCGCCGGAACCCGCTGACCATACTGTTGTAGATCGACTCGTACTGCGCCGTGGAGATCGACTCGCCATTGACTGATCCGGCAGCTCCCGCCTTTTTGACCGGGCCGGTGAAGTTCATTCCCCACTCGAAAACGATCAGGGCAAGGAACGCCGCCACGAGGACAAACAGCACGATATGCGTCTTGTCCCTCAACTTGCTCATTAATGCCATAGTATCTTTTCTGTCTTGACTGTTATTCGTTGTCGTTGTTACTTTCCCAGCCTTCACGCCCGCACAGCGGCACGAAGGCAAAATTGTGAAACTGCTCATGCTCGAACCGCTCGCCCCTGCACCGGATCACGGTCATCTGCTGGGATACCATGTCACCCACCGGCACGACCAGCACGCCGCCATCGGCAAGCTGGTTCATGAGCGTACGCGGCTCGTGCGGCGCGGCGGCAGTCACGATGATGCCGTCAAACGGAGCTTCCTCCGGCCAGCCGAGGGTTCCATCACCGAGACGTCGCTGCACGGGCAATTCCAGCGCATTGAGCACGCGGCCCGCCATTTCGTACAAACCGGCGATCCGCTCGATGGTGAACACCCGATAGCCGAGCGCGTCGAGGATGGCCGCCTGGTAGCCCGATCCGGTGCCGATTTCGAGCACCTTGCCCGACGGAGAACGCTCCACCAGCAGCGAAGTCATGTACGCGACGGTATAAGGCTGCGAGATGGTCTGCCCGAATCCGATAGGCATGGCTCCATCACTGTAGGCGAAAGCCCGGCTCCCCTCATCGACGAACAGGTGACGCCTGACGGTCAGAAAAGCATCGAGCACACGAGGACTTCTGATGCCGTAGAGCTTGAGTTGCTCCACCATCTCCCGGCGTTCCCGCGCCATGTCCCCATTCTGTTGCATCTTAATCCCTCTCATGACCAATCCTGTCCCAACAGTATCCCGGAGATAATCCCCGGAAAAACCGGAGATCAGTCCGCCTCGTTCAAGCACATTGACAACAGATTCGCTAATATTGCATCTTAACGCAAAAAATGCAATTTCGGTTATGAAGTATACCATTTTCGGGCAGAATTCCCGCCAGGGCAGTTACATCCTCTCGATCCGGCTTGATACAGGGATCGAGGTGAGCTTCGGGAAGTTCAGGAACGGCGCGGCAATCGAGCTGGAGCCGGGCAATTACCTCTACGTCGGCTCGGCGCTCGGCGGCGCGAAAGGCCGATTCCCGCTCGCCTCGCGCCTCTTGCGCCACGCATCTCGAAGCGACAGCAAACCGGCGCACGCCATCAGGAGCGCGTTGCTCGATCTGTTCGTTTCATGGGGATACCGCCAGCCCAGCGCTCAGAGGGATAAAAAACTCCACTGGCATATCGACTACCTGCTCGACTGCAAAGAGGCTGAAATCGGGCACGTATTCCTGTTTCCGGGAGCATCGAGACTGGAACCACAACTCGCCGAACTGCTGGCCGCAACGCCCGGCGCATCCCCCATCGCCGACCGCCTCGGCGCACAGGACGCCACCTCGGGCACGCACCTGCTCAGAATCGACGAGTTGGCAAAGGTAGTGGAGCGGCTGGAGGCGTGGTGGGGCACTCGTAAAGAATGGGACGGATAGGACTGATGGGTCTGATAGGATAAAAACAAAAAACGTGATGCGTGACACTGGATACTCTTTATCCTTGTTGTCTTTGCAGTCCCTGAAAGTCCTTGATGTCCCTTATCACTCAGGGCAAATCCGCAGGTTCGTCCCTGCAGATCACTCCTCCTTCTTGCTCTCCTTTTCCAGCAGCGCTTCCACGAAGCTGGCGCGGTCGAAGAGCTGGAGATCGTCGATCTTTTCGCCGACGCCGATGTACTTGACCGGCAGGTTCAGCTCGCGGGAGATCGAGAGCACGATGCCGCCTTTGGAGGTGCCGTCGAGCTTGGTCACGACGAGGCCGGTGACGTTGACGAACTTCGTGAACTCGCGGGCTTGCTGCACGGCGTTCTGGCCGGTGGTGCCGTCGAGCACGAGCAGCACTTCGTGCGGCGCTTCGGGCACCTTCTTTTTGGCGACGCGCATGATCTTGGCCAGCTCCTCCATCAGGTGGCTCTTGTTGTGCAGGCGGCCCGCCGTATCGACCAGCACCACGTCGGTGCCTTTGGCGACCGCCGAGCTGACCGAGTCGAACACCACCGAGGCGGGATCGGCTCCCTGCCCCTGGCCGATGATCGGCACTCCGGCGCGGTCAGCCCAGATCTTGAGCTGCTCGTAGGCGGCAGCGCGAAAGGTGTCGGCGGCGGCGATCACCACCTTCTTGCCCGCCTTGTCGTAGTTGTGGGCGAGCTTGGCCACGCTGGTCGTCTTGCCCGCGCCGTTGACGCCAACGATCATGATGACGTAGGGCCTGGCCGGGAGCGGCGCATCGAAATCGACCGGATGTTCGTGCCCCGACTCGACGAGCAGGTTGCGAATCTCGCCCATCACCATCTCGTTCAGCTCCTCCTCTGAACGGTAGGTTTTGCCTTTGGAGCGCTCCGTGACCGCATCGACAATGTCGAGCGTGGTTTCGACGCCCACATCGGCAGCGACAAGGATATTTTCCAGCTCTTCGAGGAACTCGTCATCCACCTCAGTCTTGCCTTTGGAGACGAACGCGAGTTTCTCCTTGAGCGTGTCGCGGGTTTTGGTGAGCCCCTCCTTGAGGCGCGACAGCCCTAACTTGTCAAAAAAGCCCATGGAAAATGAGAAATTGGCTATGTTTACGGACGAAGGGATCGGAACGGATTCCGGGTAAAACTCAATGTACGCAAATATATGGCATTCAAACCTATTTCCGAGATCGGCGAATTCGGCCTGATCGAGCGACTTTCCAGGATTACCGCGCCATCCGCCCGGCAGCGCCCGGAGCTGCTCGAAGGAATCGGCGACGACTGCGCGGTCTGGCAGCTCGGCGAGTCGGAGGTGCAGGTGGTCACGACCGACCTGTTGACCGAGCACGTGCACTTCGATTTGCTGACGACGCCCATGCGCCACCTCGGCAGCAAGGCGATCAGCGTCAACGTCTCGGACATCTGCGCCATGAACGCCCTGCCGGACTACGCGGTGATCTCGATAGCCATTCCGCCCAAGATGCCGGTCGAAATGGTCGAGGAGCTGTACAAGGGCATCGAGCACGCCGCCTCGGTGTACGGCCTCGCCATCGCGGGCGGCGACACCTCGTCCTCGCCGTCGGGCCTCTTCATCTCGGTTTCGATGACCGGCCGGACGACCCCAGAACAACTCACCATGCGCAAGGGCGCGTCGCCGGGTGATTTGATCTGCGTGACGGGAACGCTTGGCGGATCGACCGCCGGGCTGCACCTGTTGCAACGCGAACGGGCCACGATGATCGAACAGATGCGCAACAACCAGCCGTACGACAAGGAGGTGATGGCCGAGTTGCAGGAGTACGCCGAAGCGATCCGCAGCCACCTGCTGCCCGAAGCGAGGATCGACATCGTGGACTTCTTCAGCGAGGAGGGAATCGTACCGACCGCCATGATCGACATTTCGGATGGCCTGGTCGCCGACCTCGGCCACCTCTGCCGCCGCTCCGGCGTCGGGGCGCACATCGACGAGAGCAAACTGCCGGTGCTGCCCGAAGCGCGAGCCGTGGCCGAAGAGTTCCAGCAGGACGTCTTCGACTGGGCGCTCTCGGGCGGCGAGGATTACCAACTCCTCTTCACGCTGCCGAAATCGCGCTACGACCTCATCGCCGCCCACCGCGACATCACGATCATCGGCGAGATCACCGAGGAGGAGGAAGGAATGTTATTGACCGACATCTTCGGCATGACCATCGACATGGCCGAAATAAAGCGAGGCTTCGACCACTTCGCGGGGTGAAGCGGACAGCTCAATGAATGGTCATTGCGAGGAGCGCAGCGACGTGGCAATCCCGTTTTCAGAAGTTGTGTATTCCCGTTAAAGATGCTACATTAAACGAGTTCCAACCGGAACGGATGCCGAAGTGGCGGAACTGGTAGACGCCCGGGACTTAAAATCCCGTGTTCAGCAATGGACGTGCGGGTTCGATTCCCGCCTTCGGCACACAACTTTAACGTTCGTACTTTTTTCTGATTTCATCCCAATCTTTAGCCTCAAGTTCACCTCGTTTGAACGCATCATAACGAGCCTCTGATTCGGCTATCCAGCTTTTCTCGATTTCAGGATCGGGTTTATCGAGATTGTACAAAATAGCCTCCACCAGCCGGATTCTCTCCTTCGGATCGAGAACAATCGCGTTCTTCACCAATTCGTCTACATAGGGTCTACTGAAAAAATCAGACCATAGATGAGCAGGAGTAAACCTCCACAGGGGAGGTTGGCCAAAACGATAATGTTCTCCTGTCGCAAAACGCCAAAAGCATCCACTCAAACAGACGCAAAAAG
>JAAXXD010000138.1 GCA_013334655.1 Chlorobaculum sp.
CATCGGGATTGTGTCGGGTTGTTGCAATCCATCACCTTTCGTTTAGCCGACAGTTTACCACAGGAAAAGCTGCGGGAGTTGGAGAATGAGTTGAAGAGGGAGAAAGAAGCGGAGCTGGGGCTCCGCGCTCCCGGGGTGGATGCTGAGAAGCGTAAACGGATAGATGCATGGCTCGATGCCGGAACAGGTTGCTGTGCTTTGCGTCATCCGCGGATGGCTGCTGTGATGCAGGCGACGCTACTGAAATCCGACGAGGAGAAGTACCGCCTACTGGCGTGGTGCATCATGCCCAATCATGTGCATGTGCTCATCGAGCCAATGGTTTCGCTCTCAACGATTGTTCAATCGTGGAAATCTTTTACAGGCCGTTGGGCGATGAAGTATGGCGCGGAGCTGGGACTCCGCGCTCCCGGGTTTTGGATGCCGGATTATTGGGATCGTTTTATCCGGGATGAACAACACCTTCGATCGGTTATTGACTATATACACAACAATCCTGTAAAAGCCGGTTTGTGCGAGAATGAAGGCGACTGGCCCTGGAGCAGCGCATACCTGCCGGGAGCGCGGAGCCCCAGCTCCGCACACGATCTATAGGAATTTGCATTTCGGGCAAAACGCCCGCGATCCCTGGGGGAAGACGATACCGATTTCGATTTGGAAGGGCGGGGATGATGTTTGTAATCTTCACATCCTCACTGCCCCATACATAAACCATACCCCAGTTGCGATCATGATGATTCCGGCGAGTTTGTAGAAGCGTTCGCGGGTGGTCTGGCTGATTCGGCTGGCGATGGTGCCGACGAGAAGAAGCGCCGGGGCGGTGCCGAGGCCGAAGAGGAGCATCATGAGGCCGCCACGGGCCATGCCGGTGAAGTGGTCGGGGGCTTCCATGCCGGAGCTGGCGGCGGCGAGCAGGGCTGTGTAGCTGAGGCCGCAGGGGAGAAAGCCGAGGGCGACGCCCATCGGGAACCATGCGCCTGTCGAGCGTGAGGCGTCGAAGATCGAGAGCATCTTTTTGATGACGGGCGTGAAGGGGGCGCATGAGGAAAAGATGTGTCCAAAAGGCGACCAGCCGATGGCGACCATCCCCATGATGACGATGACAAGGCCGGTCAGCCCCATGATGGCTTGCTGGAAGACGCCGATGCTCGAAAAGAGTCCGACGAACGATCCGGTGAAGCCGAGCAGCGCGCCAAGGAAGGCGTAGGTCATGATCCTGCCGAGGTTGTAGAGCAGGTGCGGCGCGATGCTCCAGCAGCCTCCGCCCATTGAGAACGACGCGACAATCGGCCCGCACATGCCGATGCAGTGGCCGAATCCGCCAGCCAGCCCGGCCAGCAGCATCGCGAGGAGTTCGCCGGTCATGGTTTCGATGTTCATCCCTTCATTGTGTTGATCGAAATCGGTAGTGTCGTCGTGGAAAGAAATTGGGCTAAGAACTTATTCTATTATGTGTTATCCAAAAACCCCGGTTTGAAAGCCGGGGCAATGTGAATGTAAGAATTAGGAATCCCCGTCGGGTTGAAACCCTCCTGAAGAGATTGCCCTTCTCACTTCTCCGCCTTCCCGGATTTCGCTTTCTTCGGCTTGTGCTGAACCTCGTCGTCGTCGTCGAGCATTCGGTATTTCGGGGCTTCGGTGTCGTCGAACTGGCCGCTGCGCACTGCCCAGAGGAAGAGCGCCCAGCCGCCGAGGCCGATGACGAAGCCGAGGGCTATCAGGAAGAAGGTGCTTGTCATGCGTTATCCATCACAGTTTTCTGAGTCTGAGCGAGTTGCCGACCACCACGAGCGAGCTGGTTGCCATGAGCAGGGCCGAGACGATCGGGTGCAACATGCCGGTGACGGCGAGCGGCACAGCGATCAAATTGTAGCCGAACGCCCAGGCGAGGTTCTGCCGGATGACGGCGAAGCATTTGCGCGAGTGGCCGAGGAGCGTGCCGAGCAGTTCGAGGTCGTCGGTCATGATGGTGACTCCGGCGCTTTCGATGGCGATGCCTGTCGCCGTGCCGAAGGTGACGCCGGTGTCGGCCTCGGTGAGCGCCGGGGCGTCGTTGATGCCGTCGCCCGCCATGAGCACGGTTTCGCCGTTGCGCTTCAGCTCCCTGATCGCGTCGGCCTTGCCGATGGGATCGAGTCCAGCCCGCACCTCCGTGATGCCGCATCGTCCGGCAATATAGCGAGCGACGCCCGCATTGTCGCCGGTGAGGATCATCAGCCGCAAACCCTGCGCCCGGAGCGCCTCGATCATCCGCCCGGCGTCGTCGCGCAGCTCGTCGATCAGCCCGAAAAGGCCCGCCAGCTTGTGGTCGCAGGCGACGAAAACCGTCGTTTTGCCCGACGCTTCGAGCCGGGCGGCCTCGGAGCGGCATTCTTCGCTGATCGCGATCTCCTCCTTTTCAAGCAGCGAGCGTGAACCGGCAAGCCACTCTTCGCCGCCGATCACGCCCGAAACGCCCATGCCCGTGACGGCGCGGAAAGCTTCGACCGGCAGTATTTCGCCTTGCCATCCCTCCGCAATCGCACGGCCCGCCGGGTGGCGCGAGAGGCTTTCGAGCGAGGCGCAGCACTGCATGAAGCGGCTCG
>JAAXXD010000082.1 GCA_013334655.1 Chlorobaculum sp.
CGCCGCCATGCAGGTGGTGCGCAATCCGAAGCAGTTCGAGGTGATCGTGACGAGCAACCTCTTCGGCGACATCCTGAGCGACATCTCCGGCATGATCACCGGCAGCTTGGGCATGTTGCCGTCGGCGAGCATCGGCTCGGAGCACGCGCTTTATGAACCGATCCACGGCAGCGCTCCCGACATCGCGGGTCAGAACAAGGCCAACCCGATTGCGACCATCGCATCGGTGGCCATGATGTTCGAGAACAGCTTCAACATGCCCGAAGTGGCTCGTGAAATCTACGCGGCCATCGAAGGCGCGCTGGCAGCGGGCGTCCGCACAGGCGACATCGCCGCGCCGGGCGAGGCGATCTGTTCGACAACGGAGATGACTGCGGCCATTCTTGCCCGAATTTGACGGCAGGAAGCACGAAAAACAGGACAGAGCACAGATGCGGCGTTGAGCCGTAACGAGAAAAGCCGGAGCTCTGCAAGCATCCGGCTTTTCGATTTTTTACGGAAGCCACCGGCCCGGCATCGTGAATAAACAGAAAGGATTTTACCGATAACGGAATCTTTGAAATCATGGCACAAACGATAACCCAGAAAATTTTCGCCAAGGCTGCGAACCGCAAGTTCGTAGATCCCGGCCAGAGCGTGTGGCTCAATGTCGATGTTCTGCTGACGCACGACGTCTGCGGCCCGCCGACCTTCGACATCTTCAAGCAGGAGTTCGGCCCGAAGGCCAAAGTGTGGGACCCGTCCAAGGTGGTTGTCCTCCCGGATCACTACATTTTCACGGCTAACGAGCACGCGCATCGTAACATCGACCTGTTGCGCCAGTTCGCCGCCGAGCAGGGTCTGCCTAACTACTATGACGTAGGCACCGATCGCTATCGCGGCGTCTGCCATGTCGCGCTGGCTGAAGAGGGATTCAACCTCCCCGGCACGGTGCTCTTCGGCACCGACTCGCACACCTGCACCTCGGGCGCATTCGGCATGTTCGGCTCAGGTATCGGCAACACCGACGCGGCCTTCATCCTCGGCACCGGCAAGCTCTGGGAGAAGGTGCCCGATTCGATGAAGTTCACCTTCGAAGGCCAGATGCCTGACTATCTGACGGCCAAAGACCTGATTTTGCAGATCCTCGGCGACATCACCACCGATGGGGCGACCTATCGCGCGATGGAGTTCGACGGAGAGGCGGTCTATTCGCTGCCAATCGACGAGCGCATGACGCTCTGCAACATGGCCATCGAGGCGGGCGGCATGAACGGCATCATCGCCGCCGATGCGGTCACCGAGGCGTTCGTGAAGGCACGCACCAGCAAGCCGTACGAGATTTTTCACAGTGATCCCGACGCGCAGTACCACAGCATGTACCGCTACAACGTCGAGCAGATGGAGCCGGTCGTGGCGCAGCCGCACAGCCCGGACAACCGCGCCACCGTGCGCAGCGTGGCCGGTACGCCGATCACCAAGTCGTACATCGGCTCCTGTACCGGCGGCAAGCTGACCGACTTCAGGCTCGCGGCAAAGATTCTCAAGGGCAAGCAGGTTGCCGTGACGACCAACATCGTGCCCGCGACGGTGCTTGTCGCCTCGCAGCTCTCGACCGAGACCTACGACGGCCAGTCGCTCCGCCAGATTTTCGAGGATGCCGGTTGCAGCATCGCCCTGCCCTCGTGCGCGGCGTGCCTCGGCGGCCCTTCGGACACAGTCGGACGCTCGGTGGACAACGACGTTGTCGTTTCGACCACCAACCGCAACTTCCCCGGACGCATGGGCAGCAAGTTCGCGGGCGTCTACCTGGCCTCCCCGCTGACCGCGGCGGCATCGGCCATCACGGGCAAACTCACCGATCCGAGGGATTTCCTCTGATCGAACGAAGCAACTGACAAGGAAACAAGAATCATGGACACCATCATACAGGGTAAAGCCTACGTTCTCGGCAAGAATATCGACACCGACCAGATCATTCCCGCCGAGCATCTGGTCTACAGCCTCTCCGATCCCGAAGAGGTGAAAATGTACGGCAAATACGCGCTCTCCGGCGTTCCGATCGACCAGGCGGGACTTCCGGAAGGGGGCATTCCGTTTGTCGAGGAGGGCTATTTCAGCTCGCCCTACTCGATCATCATCGCCGGGCCGAACTTCGGTTGCGGCTCGTCGAGGGAGCACGCTCCGTTCGCCTTGAAGGTCGCGGGCGCAAGGGCGATCATCGCCGAATCCTACGCAAGGATTTTCTATCGCAACTGCGTGGACGGCGGCTTTGTTATTCCCTTCGAGACCGCGCAGCCGCTCAACAAATCGATCCTGACGGGCGACGAAGTGGCGCTCGACATGGCAAACAACACGCTGACCAACCTCACGCAGAACGTCACCTACCAGCTCAGGCCGCTGGGTGACGTCGTCAACATCGTGCAGGCGGGCGGCATCTTTGAATACGCAAGGAAAAACGACCTCATGGCTTCCGAGGCATAAGCAACAGCATGGTAATTGAACTGTATGACACCACCCTGCGTGACGGTACGCAGGGTGAACACATCAATCTTTCGGTACAGGACAAGCTTCTGATCGCCGAGCGGCTCGACGAGTTCGGCGTGGACTACATCGAAGGCGGCTGGCCGAGCAGCAATCCCAAGGACGAAGAGTTCTTCCTCAAGGCCAGAAAGCTCGACCTGAAGCACGCCCGCCTCGCCGCATTCGGCTCGACGGCCCGCTTGCTCGACAACATCGCGGGCGACCCAAACCTCGTCGGCCTGGTCAGATGCGAAGCTCCGGTGCTCACTATTTTCGGCAAAACCTGGAAAGCCCACTCCGTCAAGAGCCTCGGCATTTCAGATGACGAAAACGCCGAACTGATCCGCCGTTCGGTGCGATTCCTCGTCGAGTCGGGCCGCGAGGTGTTCTTCGACGCGGAGCACTTTTTTGACGGATGGAAGGACAACGCCGAGTTCGCGGAGCGGATGATTACGGCGGCAGTCGAGGCGGGCGCAAGCCGCGTCGTGCTGTGCGACACAAACGGCGGCACGCTTCCCCACGAAGTCGCGCAGATCGTCGCAAGAGTGCGGCAGATCGTGGCCGTGCCGGTGGGCATTCACGCGCACAACGACGGCGACCTCGCCGTGGCCAACTCCATCGAGGCGGTCAGGGCTGGCGCGACGCAGGTGCAGGGCACGATGAACGGCATCGGGGAGCGGTGCGGCAACGCCAATCTGGTGAGCGTCATCCCGAATCTCATGCTCAAGCTCGGCAGCGAGTTCAGCCATGTCGAGGACATGAAGCAGCTCACCTCGATGTCGAAGTTCGTGTATGAAATCCTGAACCTTCCACCCGACACCAAAGCACCGTTCGTCGGCAAATCGGCCTTCGCGCACAAGGGCGGCATCCACGTCAGCGCGGTGATGAAGGAGAGTTCGCTCTACGAGCACATCGATCCGGCGCTGGTCGGTAACCGGCAGCGCGTGCTGGTTTCGGAGCTTGCCGGGCAGAGCAACATCCGCTATAAGGCCAAAGAGCTTGGCATTGCGCTGCCGGATGACAATGCCGATCTCTTCAAAAACCTGGTCAATCAGGTCAAGAAGCTCGAACACCAGGGCTACCAGTTCGACGGGGCCGAAGCCTCATTCGAGCTGATTCTGCGCCGTGAACTTGGCCAG
The DNA here is from genome assembly GCA_013334655.1 of Chlorobaculum sp. Lineage (GTDB taxonomy): Bacteria > Bacteroidota > Chlorobiia > Chlorobiales > Chlorobiaceae > Chlorobaculum. The sequence goes on from JAAXXD010000082.1 coordinate 3,642, forward strand.
TTCAAGCCATTCTTCGAGGTGATCGAGTCGAAGGTAGTGATCCAGAGCGGACAGGATATGAAAGCGGTCGATCAGGCCGTGATGAAGGTGCTGGTCGGCAACGAAACCGAACTCACCGTGGCGAATGGTGACGGCCCGGTCAACGCACTCGACAAGGCGCTGCGCAAGGCGCTGATTCACTTTTATCCCGAAATCCGCGCCATCCGGCTGATCGACTACAAGGTGCGCGTGCTCGAAGAGAAGCGAGGCACGAGCGCCAAGGTGCGGGTGCTCATCGAGAGTAGCAACGGCCAGAACAGTTGGGGCACGGTCGGCGTCTCGACCAATATCATCGAGGCGAGTCTTCAGGCGCTCAGCGACAGCCTGAACTACCATCTTCTCTCGATCAACGCGGCGGTTCCAGCTTCAGTCATCTCCTGAACCCGGCATACGCAAATCATCAAATCCGTGGTTTTATTGCTCCTGCCATTAAAACTCTTAAAAAATTGCCCCGGACTTCAGTCCGGGGTATGTGGATAAGACAAAATAAATCAGGGCTTTAGCCCAATATCTTTCAACGGCGGCGATTGCGATTTTTTGTTGCCAGAGCAATAACGGCTGTGGATTATTTCGGAATCTTCTCCGTCGGCAGAGCGCACTCGGCAAACGAAACCAACTCTGTTTTTTCTGCCGGTTCCGCCGGTTCAACAGCTTCAGCGGTATTCGAATAGAAGCGCCACTCCTTGTTGACAATTCGCGCCCCGTGACCGAATGTGAAGTATGACCAGCCCCACTGCATGAGCACAAAAACCCGGTGCATCATGCCGCTGAGATAATAGACATGCACGCCAAGCCAGATAATCCAGGCCGGAAGTCCTGAAAGCTTCACGCTCCCCCGCTCCGCGACAGCGGTATTTTTTCCGATGGTCGCCATCTGCCCCTTGTCCCGGTATCTGAACGGCTTCCGTTCTTTTCTCTCGACATCACACAAGATATTTTCACCGATTGCCTGCCCTTCCTGAAGGGCTACCGAGGCCGTGCCCTGATGAGTCGAGCCATCGGGAAGTTCAAAATGGGCCTGGTCTCCACCGACAAAAATTTCAGGGTAACCCGGCACGCTGAGGTCTTCTCCGACTATGATCCGCCCTGTCTTGTCGGTTTCAAAGCCGATGGTCTTTCCTATGCTCGTGGCCCTCACGCCCGCCGCCCACAGCACGGTTCCGGCCTCGATCCGCTCGCTGCCAACCTGGATGCCATCGGCGTCGATCCGGTTGACCACGGAGCAGGTCCAAACCTGCACGCCAAGTTTTTCAAGCGCGCGGGTCGCCTTGCTCGATAGTTCAGGTGAAAAAGTCTGGAGAATCCGGGGGGAGGCGTGGACGATAAAAATGCGGGCGAGTTTCGGGTCGATGTTTTTGTAATATTTGGAGAGATAATAGCGGCTCATCTCTCCGATGGAACCGGCAAGCTCGACTCCGGTAGGCCCTCCGCCGACAATCACGAAGGTCAGCAGCTTGCGCCGTTCCGCGATATCCTGCGTTCTTTCCGCATTTTCATACGCCTCCATGACCCGCTTGCGAATTTCGGCGGCCTGCCCTATCGTCTTCAGGCCCGGCGCGAACTCCTCCCATTCGTTATGGCCGAAGTAGTGATGCTTCGCGCCGCAAGCCAAAACGAGGTAATCATACTGAAGTTCTCCGAAATCCGTATAGACCGTCCTCGTCTCACGATCGACATTTTTGACGACGCCTCTGAAAACGGTCACGTTGCGATAACGAGACAAGATCATGCGCAACGGGTAAGCGATATCGCCCGCATTGAGCGCCGCCATCGCGACCTGATAGAGGAGCGGTTGAAACAGGTGAAAATTGTTTTTGTCAATAAGCGTTACCGACACCCCTTTTTTGTTACCAAGCTTTTTGGCGACATTCAGACCGGCAAAGCCGCCACCTACCACAATGACATGTTTCATGAAACAGAAGTTGGGTCTCTAAGGACCGATGAGCGAATCAGGTGTTTAGATTTTTCGAAGAACAGGATAAACAGAACTATCTTACGTCAAAATAAACAATTGTTAAAGCCACACCAAAAACGATCTCATTTTTTAAGGCGAATAACAGCTTAAAGCTTTGAGATTAATGAGATACACCAACTGCTCCATATGCTGCCGGAGGGCTGAGAGGTTGACACGACAACAAGTGACATGCAAACGTAAGATTGAAGACACGAAAAAACCTTCATCTCATACACATAATCTACAATTTATATAACACGTATCCATCACAAATTGGCGAAAAATCGCTGTGCAAGTTGTTGAGTAGTTTTCAATAACCAATGACAGACAGGACTGCGTACTCTTGCATTTATCGCCTGATCGGACTTATCTTTGGCGTATTCATTCACTCCTGACCCCTTGCAGGAACCATCATGCGCATTCACGACATCGATCCCGACAACCGGCCCAGAGAGCGGTTTCTCCGTTCGGGCAAGGAATCTCTCAGCCCGGCTGAACTGCTCGCGCTCATCCTCCGCTCTGGCACGGCGGGGCTGAACATCATCGACACCTGCAACATGCTTATCTCGACGCACGGTCTCGAACGCCTCGCCGACCTGTCGATTCAGGAGTTGCAGAAAACCCCCGGCATCGGCGAGGCCAAGGCGATGCAGATCGCGGCGATTTTCGAGCTTCAGCGACGACTGCGCTTCGCGCGTAACATGAACAGGAAAGTACAGGGGGCGCGGGATGTGTTCGAGTACATGCAGGGACGCATCCCTGATGAAACCAAGGAGCATCTGTACGTGCTCTTCATGAGCACGAAAAACCAGATTCTGCGGCACGAAACCGTCACTATCGGCACGCTCACCGCGTCGCTCATCCATCCGAGGGAGATATTCAAAGCGGCGATTCGCGAAAGCGCGCACTCGATCATTCTGGTGCACAACCATCCGTCAGGCGACGTACAGCCAAGCAACGCCGACAAGCAGGTCACCACGATCCTGAAAAAGGCGGGCGACCTGCTACAGATCGAACTACTCGATCACGTGATTGTAGGAGGCGATGACTGGTTCAGCTTCCGGGATCACTCAATGTTATGAACTGCGTTGCAGTTGCACCGCGCCATCGAGCGGGTCTGGTCTCAAGAGGGGTAGTCCGGCGATTCACCGGACTGTTCAGAGAGAGACAATGTTGAATTACTCCGCAGGGAACCTCCTGAAGCTGGACTTAATGATAGTCGTTTTGGGCAACGACACCCGCCATCGCCTCGATGGCGCCCGGAGTAACTGAAAACTCACGTACATTCTTGGCCTGAAGACCCTTTTGCGTTTTGTCGAGATCATACTCGACTTCGGCATCCTGATTGAGCACCTTGAAGCTCTGATCCGAAACGATAGCTGAAAAATGAACGAAGATGTCTTCCCCGCCCTCAGGGTTCAAAATAAAACCGTACCCTTTTTTGCCATCGAACCATTTTACCTTGCTTTTAGCCATGATGACACCTGAAGGTTTGAATTATCAAAATGAAAACTGAACTTTATTTTTTAGTTTAATATAAAATATTTCGTCAAATGGCGCAATAGCCAAATACATTTTCGATTTAAATACACCCACATAAAACCAGAACTTTTTCAAATTGAATTTATGAAACATATTATCCTTGTCACTGGCGCAGGTAAAGGCATTGGCCGGGCAATCGCTCTCGAATTCTCCCGTGCCGTCAGACACCATCCCGATTTCGAACCAGTTCTCGTACTCTCATCACGCACAGCGGCAGACCTGGAGTCAATTTCACTCGAATGCCGCGCCGAAGGCGCTCTGACCGACACTGTCACGGCGGATCTGTCCAATATGACCGATCTCCGTCGGCTCACCGCTCACATCGTCGAGCACTATGGCCGCATCGACTGTCTTGTTAACAACGCCGGCGTAGGGCGCTTCGGTTCCCTCTTTGACATGACTGAAGAAGATTTCGAGTATACTATAAGCACGAACCTGAAGGGAACCTATTTTCTGACGCAGGCGCTCTTCGCCATGATGGAGCGCCAGCGCTCGGGGCACATCTTCTTCATCACCTCGGTAGCCGCGACGAAAGCCTTCAAACACTCGTCGATCTACTGCATGTCGAAATTCGGTCAGCGCGGCCTGGTCGAGACGATGCGCCTCTACGCGAGAAATTGCAACGTGAGAATCACCGACGTCCAGCCGGGAGCGGTGCACACCCCGATGTGGGGCGAGGTGAACGACGAGATGCAGGCGCTCATGATGATGCCGGAGGATATCGCCGCGCCCGTCGTGCAGGCGTACCTGCAACCGGCGAGAACGGTGGTCGAAGAGATCGTGCTGAGGCCAACCGGCGGCGATTTGCAGGAGGAGTAGCAATTGATAATTGATAATGAATAATGGATAATTGTAAGAACAATCGTACGCGTTTCGGGCTTGTTATTCCATTATCCATTGTCAATTATCAATTATCAACTATTCCTCTTATCTTCCGGTTCTTGAAAAAATACCAACGAACCGCACCATTATACTGCCATGAGTCTGAAGGAAAGAATCGATCAGGAACTGAAAGAGGCGCTGAAAAGCGGCGATAAAGTTCGTCTCAACGCCATCCGCTCCATCCGGGCCGCCTTGCTTGAAAAAGAGGTTTCGATCAGGGTTGGCGGCATAGGGGTGCTGAGCGACGAGCAGGAGCTCGAAGTGCTCATGGGACTTGCCAAGCGGCGTCGGGACGCCATCGAGCAGTTCACGGCGGGCAACCGTCCCGATCTGGCTGATAACGAGGCCGCCGAGCTGAAGGTGCTCGAAGAGTATCTGCCGCAGCAGCTCTCCGATGATGAGGTGGAAGCGGCGATCCGCGAGATCATCGCGCAAACCGGAGCGACCTCCATGAAAGAGATGGGCAAGGTGATGGGCCTCGCCATGAAAGCCCTCAAGGGCAAAGCCGATGGCGGCAAAGTCCAGAACCTCGTCAAATCGCTGCTCTCAGCATAACCGCGCAAGACCATGCTCGATATAAATTATATACGTCAGAATCCTGACGATGTGAAGGAGATGCTGCGCCGCCGCCAGCAGAGCGAAGACGCTGCAAAGGTGGATTGCTTGCTCGAACGCGACGCCGAGCGCAAGGCGATGGTTCAGCAGACCGACGACCTCAAGGCGCTGCGTAACCGGGTCTCGAAGGAGATCGCCAACATCAAGCGCACCGGCCAGGGGTCGGGCGAGGAGTTGATCGCCCAGATGAAGACGGTCTCCGACCAGATCGCCGATCTCGATCTGGCGCTCTCGACGCTCGAAGCCGACATGGAGGAGCTGCTCTTGACGCTCCCCAACCGCCTGCACGAGAGCGTGCCCGAAGGCCGTTCCGCCGAAGAGAACGTGCTCTACAAAGGCCCGGTGTCGTTCGAGCACAATCTGGGCTTCCCGGTCAAGAACCATCTCGAACTTGGCAAAAGCCTCGGCATTCTCGATTTCGAGCGCGGCGCGAAGATCAGCGGCGCGGGCTTCCCGGTTTACACCGGCAAGGGGGCGCGGCTGGAGCGGGCGCTCATCAACTTCATGCTCGACACGCACAGCGCGAACCACGGCTACACCGAGGTGTTCCCGCCCTTCATGGTGAACCAGGAGTCCCTGC
>JAAXXD010000083.1 GCA_013334655.1 Chlorobaculum sp.
TCGCGTCCATCGGCGCGAAGTACCGCGAAGAGCTGTACGACCGGCGCGAACTCCTCACGCCGCCGCACTACGCCTTCCTGAAAATCTCCGAAGGGTGCAGCCGCCGCTGCTCCTTCTGCTCGATCCCGAAGATACGCGGCCCTTACGTCAGCCAGCCGATCGAGCAGCTCCTGCGCGAAGCCGCGCTGCTGCAACAAGCGGGCGTTCGCGAGCTGAACCTCATCGCCCAGGACATCAGCTTCTATGGCTACGACCTTTACGGCAAGTCCGCGCTCAACGACCTCACGCTGCGCCTTTCCGACATGGGCTTCGACTGGATTCGCCTGCTCTACGCCTACCCGCTCAACTTCCCGCTGGAGGTGATAAGCACGATGCGCGAGTGCGGTAATGTCTGTAATTACCTCGACATGCCGTTGCAGCACATCAACGACCGGATACTCCGCTCGATGCAACGCGGTATCGGACGCAAGGAGACCATCCGCCTGATCGACGAGATCCGCCAGCGCAACCCGGAGATCCGCCTCCGCACCACCATGATTGCGGGCTACCCCGGCGAAACCCGCGAAGAGTTCGAGGAGCTGCTCGACTTCGTGCGCGAAACCCGCTTCGACCGCCTCGGCTGCTTCCCCTACCGCCACGAAGAGCACTCTCCGGCGTATGCGCTAGAAGACACGGTGAGCGACGAAGAGAAGGAGGAGCGCGTCGGCGAACTGATGGAGCTACAGGAAGGCATTTCGGCCAGCCTCAATCGAAAACTCGAAGGCCAGACGCTGAAGGTGCTCATCGACCGAATAGAGGATAACGTCGCTTACGCCCGCACCGAATACGACGCCCCGGAAGTGGACAACGACGTGATTATCGAACTTGGCGACGCGGCTGTCGCGGAAGGCGAGTTCCGGCAGGTAATTATCGAAGATTCGACGGCTTACGAGTTGTTTGGGAAGATTGGAAAAGAATGATCACGTGATTAAATCTATGGCTAAGGTTGCACAAGAACTGCACCTTACTCTGAAGCTTAGCAAAAGGGTAAAACGCCAAATTGAATGTGGTTTTTTAATGACCTCATAATTTACCGCTTTCGAGTGGATAACGAGAACCACAACGCTCCTCTGGGTCGTGGATGCTCAAATGCAAAGCAAGTTTGCTCAACAGATCCTTTTATGTCCGGGAACAATGTCCGGCTATTAACATTCATCTTATCTAATATCACCAGCATCTTTGATCTTTGTTGTTCATCAGGAGAGAACGTAATCTTTCGAAGAAATGGGTAATTCAAACATTCATGCGCTACCTCCAATGCGATACGGGCGGCCCAAACTTCCAGAGATTCATAATAAACGTGCTTCGTAAAGAAGCCCTGTTGATAGCCAATGCGTCGGTTATACCCATCTATTTCGCCGACTATTTCCAATATTGGGATTTGTTGCTTGAGGTACTCTTCGGGTTCAATTCGTCCTTTCATTCTTGGCCAGACTTCTTCTCGTATTTGAGTATTGATAATACTTAGTAACTCAAGATCCATAACCCACAAGCAGCGTGGCTTAACCAAACCATCTTCACCGACAATAGAATCTCCCATCAAAGCAAAAAACAATCCTACGTATGCAGAGTGAGTCCAGTCCAACAACGGAGTTGGAAGTCCAAAGTGCTGTCCGTATTGCCACAAATCAACGTTTTGCAACTGATCTGGCGTTAAATCTCGGTTCAAGAGAAGGTTCTTCTTGAATTCTTCTTTTAATCGATTCTCGACATTTTCATAAGTAGCAGACTGATCAATTTGCCCTTTTTCCTTGAGCCGGGATAAAAAGCGCGCCAAAGAGGGACTCAACTTCCACGCTGCGCAACGTTGTCCTCTAAACCCAAGCCGATGTCGTATATCGACTAATTCCTTTTCGATGTAGCCCAGCATATCTATTGCAGGTACAGTCTTCTCGATCGGTTTACTGAAGTCACTCATTCGTATTAAACATTACGTTCCCTAACATATCATTGATTTTATAGTATCAGCAAAAAACACAAACAATTCCTTTTAACCCTGATCCAGCATAACTCACGTCGCTTCTTCCGACAGCGGAAGCTGAAAACGTCCGGCGACAATACCTTCTACTGTCAGGTCTTCATCCAGCTCTTCCCAGCGGAGCGCAAAACCGTTGACCTCAACCGTCACCTTTTTCAGCTCGTCATCCGACGCTGCTTTCAAAATCCTGAATCGATCCGCCGGAAAGCCAATAATGCGTCCATCAGCAAGTTCAGGAAAAATCATCCGGCCCTCAGTCCAGGCTCGAAGAGCGCAAGGATCGCTGTCAATGAGGGTGGTATTCATGAAGAGCAGTGCATTTCCGATCAAAATTTCAGGAGGTTGACAACCCTGTCAAGCGAAGCCTCATACAGCCAACATATCCATTTCGATGACGATTGGCAAACGCGCTACAGCAATCAGATGCAATGCCAGAGTTTTCTCACCATGTGCGTTACCTGCGCTATGCACCCCACCTTTGCTGATTGATCGCAAGATCGAGTGTCAGTTCGAACACCTTGTCGCGGTTTTCGATGAACAACTGTTTGTCGTTGCTCTCCGTGGGAAGATATTGATCGAGCATCGTGCCGACTTCGTCTCGCACGGCGAGTCGGGTCTGGCAGTCGAGTGCGCCAGCTTGTGGCGAACCGCTGTATCATCTGAATTTTTTTCATGTTAAGCCACAGGTTTGCCGCAAACCTGTCGTCCAACAAACGGCGCGGCTTTGCGGGCGGGCTTCTGCCGCAGATGAAGCTTTGATCTTCCGTGGAATTTGTGTTCCTTTTCAAACGTCGGGAGAGTGTCGCTCGCGCTGCTTGTTCCGTGTCCGCCTTGCGCTCATACGAGGATTTCTGCCAACTAACTCCATTCCCATGAGTACAGAATGTTCAGAACCCTTTATAACAAGATTTCCTCGACATCCGTACGCGAGGAGGCTCTGCAGGCTCACGGCCGTTCGGAAGATGAGCACTTTCTTCTGAAACTCTGCAACGCCCCGACCGAGGAGGCGTTGCGGATCATGGAAAGCCGCGTTGACGGCCTCGACGATCATGATGCGTCGAAACGGCTGTTGAAATACGGCAAAAACGAAATATCACAGGCCCTGCGCCCCTCCTTTCTGCAGGATATTCTGCATCGACTCTCCAGCCCTCTCGTCATCCAGCTCCTTCTGATCGCCGCCGTCTCCGGACTCATTGGCGAATGGCGCTCCTCAGCCATCGTCGGCGTCATGATCTTTCTGAGCGTCGGCATCTCCTATGTGCTCGACCGCCGCTCGGGCAACGCGGTCGAGTCGCTTGGCAAGCGCGTGCAGTCACGTTCCCACGTCATCCGCAATGGCGTCGAGGTCGAGGTTCCTCTGGCTGACCTGGTGCCGGGGGACATCGTCCAGCTTCAGGCCGGATCGGTCATTCCCGCCGACCTGCGCCTCGTCTCAGCGAAGGATTTTTTCGTCAGCCAATCCTCGCTGACCGGCGAAACCATGCCGGTCGAGAAGAGCGCCGAGCACGGCAATCCGGAGAATCTGACCATTCTCGAACTGCGCAACGCCTGCTTTCAGGGCAGCAGCGTCAGCAGCGGCTCGGCACGGGCGGTGGTCGTCAATACCGCGAGTCGCACCTTTTTTGGCGCTATCGCCGAGCGGCTGAACCAGAAGCGTGAGGAGACCAGCTTCGACAAGGGCATCCATTCGTTCACCTGGCTCATGATCCGCTTCATGGTCGTCATGGTTTCGGCGGTGTTCCTGATCGTTGGCCTCAGCAAAGGGGACTGGCTCGAATCGCTCTTTTTCAGCCTCTCGGTCGCCGTCGGCCTGACGCCGGAGATGCTGCCGATGATCGTGACGGTCAATCTGGCCAAAGGGGCGCTGAAAATGGCGAGTAAAAAAGTGATCGTCAAGCATCTTTCGGCGATCCAGAATTTCGGCGCTATCGATATTCTCTGCACCGACAAGACCGGCACTTTGACGCAGGATCACGTGCTGCTTGAAATGGCGGTTGACGTGATGGGGGTTGATAGCGGCAACGTGCTGCGCTACGCCTACCTGAACAGCTTTTTCCAGACCGGCCTGCGCAACCTGCTCGACCGGGCGGTGCTGGAGCATCAGGAGTTCACGGTCGATGGCAACTGCAAGCTGGTTGACGAGCTGCCGTTCGATTTCCAGCGCCGCCGCATGTCGGTCGTGGTTGACTACGAGGGCCATCATGTGCTGATCTCGAAAGGGGCCGTCGAGGAGATTTACACCTGCTGCGACCGCTACCAGATCGACGACGAAGTCTATCCGCTCATCGGCATGATCCGCGACGATCTCTTCGAGGAGGTGGCCGCGCTGAATGGTAACGGCTACCGCGTGCTCGCCATCGCCTACAACGAGTTCTCGCCCGACAAGAAACAGTTCACCCACGACGATGAGAAAAACCTGATCCTCCTCGGCTACATCGCCTTCCTCGATCCGCCGAAGGATTCAACCGCCCAGGCGCTCGTGAGCCTCCGGGAGGCGGGTGTCACGGTCAAGATTCTGACCGGCGATAACGCTCTGGTGACTCGCAAGATCTGCAAGGATGTGGGCATGGCGGTCAACCATGTGGTGACGGGTGACGAGCTGGCCCGGATGCAGCCGGAGGAGTTCTCCAAAGCGGTCGGCGAGGCGGATGTGCTCGCCAAGCTCACGCCGTTGCAGAAAGCGGAGGTCGTGCAATCGTTGCGCAAGCAGGGGCACGTCATCGGCTACATGGGCGACGGCATCAACGACGCGCCCGCTCTTCGCGCCGCCGATGTGGGCATCTCGGTCGATACGGCGGTGGATGTGGCCAAGGAGTCCGCCGACATCGTGCTGCTCGAAAAGAGCCTCATGGTGCTCGATGATGGCATCATCGAAGGGCGGCGGGTCTTTGCCAACATCATCAAGTATATCAGGATGGGGGCGAGTTCGAACTTCGGCAACATGTTCAGCGTCATCGGCGCGAGCTACCTGTTGCCCTTCCTGCCGATGCAGCCGATCCAGATTCTGCTCAACAACCTGCTCTACGATTTTTCGCAGACCGGCATTCCCACCGACAATGTGGACGAGGAGCAGATCAGAAGCCCGCGCAAGTGGGACATCGGCAATATCAAGTGGTTCATGATGGTGGTCGGCCCGATCAGCTCGATTTTCGACTACGCCACCTTCGCTTTGATGTGGTTCTTCTTCAATAGCCGTATTTTCAACAACCCGGCGGCGGCGGGTGGCGTGAAAGATCACGCCGTGGCGCTCTTCCAGACCGGCTGGTTCGTCGAATCGCTCCTGACGCAAACGCTCATCGTCCATATCATCAGGACGCGCAAAATCCCGTTCCTGCAAAGCCGCGCCTCGCTGCCGATGCTGCTGACCACGCTCTCCGTCATGGCCGCGGCCATCTGGCTGCCTTATTCTCCCTTTGCGTCGCTTTTCGGCATGGTTCCGCTGCCGCTCTCCTTTTTCGGATGGATCGCCGTTTTCCTCTTCGCCTACGGTGCGTTGACGCATACGGTTAAAACCTGGTTCTTCAAACGTTTCGGAGGTAACTGAACATGTTGAAAAGCGTTCTCGATGCCCTTGAACACGGGCGGCTGGTCGAACTGCCGGATAACGACAAGAACGACGCCTTGCAGTTTCTCGCCACGATGCTCGAAGCGGTGCCTACGATTCCGCCCGGCACCGATATTGTCGAAATCGTGCTCGAACACGAAAGAAGCTCCAACACTTCGCTCGGCGTCGGATGGGCGTGCCCGCACGCGCGTGTGAACTTCGACGGCGACCTCTGCTGCGCCATCGGCTGGAGTCCGGCGGGCATCGATTACGGCATTGCCGGGGAGCCGCTCGTGCGGCTGGTGGTGATGTTCTTCGTGCCGGATAATCAGCGCAACACCTACCTCAAGGAGGTCTCGACGCTCGCCAGGGTCTTGAAAAGCAAGCCGGAGTTTCAGAACCTCGAACCGGTTGCCGACCTGAGCGCCGTGAGGAACGCCATGCTCGACATCGTGCATCAGGCCATGAGCGATGGAGGGAAGAATTATCGTGCACGGATGATCCAGCTCGACACCTTGACCAAAACGGTGGCGACGGCGGAAGGATTCAAGCTGGAAGGAATGCAGGTCGATGCCCTCCTGATCGTCACCGGGCCGGATATAAAACCGGTCATTTTAAGCCAGAACCTCGAACTTGCCGCGCTTGCCGACGCAGACAGCCGCCTCGCTACCGCCATCGCCACCGCAAACCGCTACGAACTGCAAGGCTGGCAGATTGTACGGAGAAGCACGACGGTTTATACGGGGGAGCGGGTTATTCACGATTGCCTCGCGATCAAGGGGAGAGGGTAAGGAGGAGAGTGGGGGAATCTCCGGGGTTGACATCGTTAACCAGAACACGGCTCTCTGTGATTGGCTATTACTTCGGAACCAACAATTCGCAAAGAAATGCCAGAGAAGGGTCTGTCATTCTGAATGAAGCGAAGCGTAATGAAGAATCCATCTTATTATAAAACAAAGAGTTCTGGATTCTTCGCTTCTCTCAGAATGACATCTGGATGACTTCTGATTTACAGATTACTTGTGATGTATAAGATTGTTTGTGTGGATATTTTCGTTAGAATATAGAGACGTAATGATTTCTATACTTTTGTGATTACGGTTTTCGATTAAAAAACCAAATTGGAATTGACAGTATTCCCACAACAAACACAGCAATAAAAAATGAATATATATTTATTTCCCAATTAATGAGTTTCGGATAAAAATTTAGAAAAATAGGTTTAATAACCAAATCTGCAAAGCCATTTACGCCTACAAGCCCAAACACAAAACCTAACCAACGATCAATCTGAGTGCGACGGTTTTCAAAACGATATTTATATTCATCTAGCTTCCAGCGTGCTCGCTCCTTGCCGGAAGGTATGATATCTGCTGTTCCGGTTGCAGTCATTAGATATGAAAGAGCATCACTGATTTCACCTGCTTGGCTGCTTTTGTGAAGTGTTTCTTCTGTGGCTACTAAAGTTTCGTAAGCATCGACAAGATTCATATAAGATGGTGGATCGCCAGCTATTGAACATGCACGGGAAACCCTCATATTGTAATATTCAAAATGTTCTGCTCGCGCTTGATTTTCAGATAATAATGTATGAGTATTCGGATCTTTCCATGCATCATCTGGACTTTCTTCAGGTCGAAGCCAAGTCCAAAGTAGCAATGCGCGATTTCCATGAAAGCAATAATCTCCAAATGGTCGTAAATCTTGCGGAAGTTCCGGGGGGGTGTCGAGATGGGCTGAGCGTACCAAAATTCTAGATATTGAGGCTCCAAATTTTTTTAACAGAATATCTTTACTTGATGGTTGTTCTCGAAACCGCATCAATGAAACAGCAGGGCGACCTTGCCATAGATGAATTCCTTGAAAGCCAACGACTTCTTTGCGTGAAGTGGAGACAATTAGGCTGGCAATGGCATTTACATATTGTGATCGACAAAGATCAATTGTTGATTCCCATTTCTCTTGTTGATCGGAGCCCGCAATCTCATGAAGTATCCACTGACTTTCACCAATCTCAAACGCAGTGCCCTCCTTGTTTAGTGCGTCATCAAGTACAGTTTTGCTTCGTCGCCGTACCTCTTTTTGTAATTTTCTGGTTTTTCGATTATTTATTGTTTGTCCCGCAATTGAAATCTCTTGATGGAGTGCCGGTAGGAGCTGATCAGCATCTGATTTTTGGATTTTTGCGTCTACCCAGACTGATTTGAAGTAGCGCTGAAAAAGATTGATAATTTCAGGAATCCAATCCTCCTCTTCGATGCCATCCCAAGTAGCATCCAATTGAAAAGAGAGTATGAAAATGCCATCAGAGAATATTTTAATCCAAACATGTAATGGCAGAAAATTATCATCTGACTCTAAAATAAATGGCGGCAGAGCAGCTCTCAAATACGGTGCAATTTGTCGTGATTCTGGACCTTCAATACGTTGCTCATGAAAAAGTAATTCCATGGAGAATGCGAGATCAATGGCTGCTGATTGAGGTATTTTTTTGATTAATATTTACTTCTCGGATATTATCCCAATACCTTCCTCCTAGCTGCATTAATTCTACCTGAAGTTCACCGTTTTGATCAAAATATAAGAACTTCATATCTGAAAAGCATACCGCAGTAGTTAGTCCTGAATTAAGAAGCTTTTTGGCTGTTCTTAAAAGGTCAATTTCTGTTATAGATAAACCAATCGTATAATTATAAAATACGTTAGATTGATCAATCTTAAGTCGCTCCATAAGTTTTGTTATTCATATTGTTTTAAGTGGAACTGGTTGAGTATGTTAACTCTGATAAATCAAGGTTTTTTATGAGAAGTATAATCTTTTATTGTTTATTAGAGTTGACATCTATCAATCTATATTCCGTATTTTTTTTGGAAAAGTAGTGCCCTGAGTATGATTTTACTTTTAAGATGAAAAAAATACTATAGCCGAATATCAACTCCAACGTGGTTAATTTTAAGTGCCGCCATATTTGCTGATAAATTCACTGTCGCTCATTACCAAATATAAAATGCCCTCGATAAATCCTACAAGCGCCGGAATGAAAGACCAACAGAAAATAATATAAACTATACCCCAGCCAACTTGACCAAGATAGAATTTGTGAATTCCTAATCCGCCTAAAAAAATCGCAAATAATGCGGCAGCCAGCTTGCTTTTTCCATTTGGGGCTACGGAAGCGATATCTCCGAATGATGAAGTTTGGCGAACACCACATTTAGGGCATATTTCAGCCTTTGAGCTGATGATGGCCCCACAGTCTTTACAAAACTTTTCGTCAGCCGACTTTTGCTGAATCTCACTCATTGTGACTCTCCGTTTTGGTTAAAAAGGGTATTTAAATATCTTAACAAATAAAGGTATTGGTCACATGTATTAAAATTCAAGACCGTTATTATGTGTGCAAATATCTATGATGGAACCATCTCGGAAGGACTTAATAAGCCGACGGAAAGCTTACCTGTAAATTGTACGAAGAATACGCGAAAAAATCAAGACTTGGCTGTCATTAAGTTCAAAAAATCACCTATGAATGTCAGTGCATCATAAGGAAGAATATATAAATAACATAGGGTCTACTGAAAAAATCAGACCATAGATGAGCAGGAGTAAACCTCCACAGGGGAGGTTGGCCAAAACGATAATGTTCTCCTGTCGCAAAACGCCAAAAGCATCCACTCAAACAGACGCAAA
>JAAXXD010000084.1 GCA_013334655.1 Chlorobaculum sp.
TCGAAGATGCCGAAGTCGAAATCAAGCAGGCGCTGGAGCTGACCAACATCTACAGCGATATTCTCAGCGGCATGATGGATGCCTATGCTTCGGTCATATCGAACAACCTGAACGTTGTCATGAAGCGATTGACCTCCATTTCGATCATCCTGATGATCCCGACGCTCATCGCAAGCATGTACGGCATGAACGTACCCAATTCACTGGAAAACACTTCGCTCGGATTCTGGTTCATCCTGCTCTTCTCTTTTGTGCTTTCGACTTCGGGAATGCTGTTCTTCAAAAAAAGGAATTGGCTGTAGAGTATCGTCGTGCACCAATAATGGGGGGGCTCGGGTTTGAAGAATGAAAAGCGCCGTTCCGGGTAAAACCAAAAAAAGCAGGCTTCGGAAATCCAGGCCTGCTTTTTTGTTGAGCGGGGAAAGGGTAAACACGGGGTCCTACCCCTACGAAAGAATCGCCTTGAGGGGGCAGCCGCAAGGGACTGCCCCTACAAAACCTTGTTCAACTGACAATTATCAATTATTCATTGTCAATTATCCATTACCCCTTGTTCACCTCGTGGAAGGTCTTCAGGCCTAATCCGTAAATTTTGATGAAGCCTTCGGCGGATTTGTGGTCGAAGGTGTCGGCTTCGGTGTAGGTTGCCAGCGCTTCGTTGTAGAGCGAGTTGGGCGATGTGCGACCGAGCAGGGTCATCGAGCCTTTGTAGAGCTTGATTCTGACCATGCCGGTGACCGGCTTCTGCGTCTCGTTCACGAAGGCGTCGAGCGCCTCGCGCATCGGCGAGAACCAGGTGCCGTTGTAGATGATGTTGGCGTAGTCCTGGCTGATGTTCTTTTTGTACTGGAAGACCGACTTTTCGAGCGTGAGCCTTTCGAGTTCGCGGTGGGCGAAGTGCAGAATCGTGGCTGCCGGGGCTTCGTAGATTTCGCGTGATTTGATGCCGACGACGCGGTTCTCGATCATATCGAGCCTGCCGACGCCGTTCCTGGCGCCAAGTTCGTTGAGCTTCACGATGAGGTCGAGACCCTCCATCATCTGGCCGTCGAGCGCCACGGGCACGCCTTCGACGAAGTCGATGTCAACCACGGTCGGCTCGTCTGGAGCCTTTTCGGGAGCCGTGGTGATCTGGTAGGCGTCCGCCGGGGGCGCGACCATCGGGTCTTCGAGCACGCCGCACTCGATGCTGATGCCCCAGATGTTCTCGTCAATCGAATAGGGATTTTTCTTGGTGGCCGAGACCGGGATGTTGTGCTCCATCGCGTAGGCGATCTCCTGCTCGCGCGAGGTGAACTCCCAGATGCGCAGCGGGGCGATAACGCTCATCTGCGGGGCGAGCGCGGCGAAGGTCACCTCGAAGCGCACCTGGTCGTTGCCCTTGCCGGTGCAGCCGTGGGTGAGCATGGTGCACCCCTCGGCGAGCGCCACATCGACGAGCGCCTTGGCGAGCAGCGGGCGTCCGAGCGCCGTGGCGAGCGGATACACATCTTCGTACAACGCGCCAGCTTTCAGCGCTTTCCAGATATAATCCTCGACAAACTGCTTGCGCAGATCGACGAAGTGGAACGACTTCGCGCCGGTGGCGATGGCTTTGGGTTCGAGGTTGTCGATCTCCATTTTCTGGCCGAGGTTGCCCGTGACGG
Organism: Chlorobaculum sp.; assembly: GCA_013334655.1. Lineage (GTDB taxonomy): Bacteria > Bacteroidota > Chlorobiia > Chlorobiales > Chlorobiaceae > Chlorobaculum. The sequence goes on from JAAXXD010000084.1 coordinate 1,647, forward strand.
CCACGATTTCCGCCCCCTCATACTTGTCCTTCAGCCATTTGATCATGACTGACGTGTCGAGACCGCCGGAGTAGGCGACCGCAATTTTTTCCTTGCTCATGCGTAGGTACCGATTATGGTTGTGAAAGAATTTTCTGAATATATGATTTGACGGACGAAATTTTCTTGATGGTGGCCGGAATGACCAGCACCGTGTCGTCTCCGGCGATAGTGCCGAGGATGTCGTCGTTGGTGAGCCGGTCGAGGAACGAGCCGACGCCGTGCGCCCGGCCCGGCAAGGTGCGAATGATGATCGAGGTTTCGTTCGACGCCACCGAGAGCACCTCCATGCCGACCAGCCCCTTGATGATGTCCACCTGCGGCTCTTCGGGCACGGCGAGCCGGTAGCCGCCCTCCGCCGTTCGGTGCCGGACGACTCCCATCTCGGCGAAGTCGCGCGACAGGGTTGCCTGCGCGGCCACGATGCCCTCTTTTTCGAGCATCCCGAGCAGCTCCTGCTGGCCCGAGACCTCGTGATTTTCGATCAGCTCCCTGATCTTTTTCTGCCTGCTGGCCTTGTTCATCTTACTGTCCCGTCAATGGTAAACCGCTCTGAAGCTCCTGTCTTTGCGAGGAGCGGCGCGACGCGGCAATCCATGCAGAATCTGCGGAGGCAGCCAAGATGGATCGCCACCTCCCGACAGGTCGGGACTCGCGATGACGAATCTCCGATATTGAATCCTTGCACACCACTGCGAGCATCAGGCTTTGAGGCGATTGGCGGCGCGGTTCAGGCGGTGCGTCAGGTGGAACTTGCGGTAAACGTCGTGGTTCATCAGCTTCACCATCAGTGCTTTCTGGACGTGCAGGCGGTTTTCGGCCTCGTCGATGATGATCGACTGCGGGCCGTCCATCACCTCGGCGCTGATCTCCTGGCCGCGATGGGCGGGCATGCAGTGCATCACCACCGCCGACGATTTCGCCTCGGCCATCATCTTCGAGTTGATCTGGAACGGCGAGAACACCTTCAACCGCTCGGCCATCTCCTCCTCCTGGCCCATGCTGGTCCAGACGTCGGTGTAGAGCACGTCAGCGTTTTTGGCCGCCTCCATCGGGTCATGCAGAATCTCGATCTTGCTCTTCGCATTTGCGCGAGCCTGCCTGAGCAGCTTCTCGTCCGGCAGATAACCCTCCGGGCAGGCGAGCACGAAGTGGAAGGGGAGGATGCCCGCCAGCTCGATCCACGAGTTCGCCACGTTGTTGCCGTCGCCGACGAAGACCACCTTGGTGTCGTCGCGCCACAAGCCTTTTTCGTAGAGCGTAAAAGCGTCCGCCAATATCTGGCACGGGTGCGAAAGGTCGGTCAGGGCGTTGATGACCGGAATATCGGCGTGCGCCGCGAGCGTCTCGATGATTTCGTGTTCGTGCAAGCGGGCCACAATTGCGTCGTTGTAGCGCGAGAGCAGGCGGGCGATATCCTCGACCGACTCGCGCTCGCCGACGCCAATCGACTTGCCTTCGAGGCTGATGGCGTGGCCGCCAAGCTCGTAAACGCCAAGTTCGAAGGAGACTCGCGTGCGGAGCGAGGGCTTGTTGAAGATCATGGCCACGGTCTTGTGGCGGATCGGGCGGAACTCGTCACTCTCCCGGTGAGCCTGGCGCTCTTTCTTGATGAAGAGCGAATAGTCGAAAAGCTCGATGATTTTGCCGGCGTCGAGGCCGGTGAATCCGAGAAAGTCGCGTTTTTTCGATCCGTTACCTGTTGTGTCCTGGCTCATGAGGCTGCTCCTTCAGCGGTTGGTGCGTTATCAAATTCGTTGACAAACTGCGTGCCGACCCCTTCATCGGTGAAGATTTCAAGCAGCAGCGAATGGGTGATCTGGCCATCGACGAGGTGCACCTTGCCGACGCCGCCGTCGAGCGTCTGATAGGCCGACACCACCTTGGGAATCATGCCGCCGGTGATGATCCCTTTTTCGATGAACTCCGCCGCGTCCGCCTTGCAGATCGTCTTGAGAATGCGGTTGCCGACGCGCACGCCCTCCACGTCACTGACGTAAATCAGCTTCTCGGCCTTCAGCGCCACGGCGATGGCTGCCGCCGCGTCGTCGGCGTTGATGTTGTAGATGTTGCTCTCCATATCGTAACCGATTGGCGCAATGACCGGAATCAGTCCCGCATCGCAGAGCAGGTTGATGTACTTGGTGTTGACCTCGGCCACCTCGCCGACCAGTCCGAGCGTCGCGGCGTTCGGCGAGGGCTTGGCCAGAATCATATCGGCGTCGAGGCCGCTCACGCCGACGGCGTTGCCGCCATCCTCGTTGATGAGCTGCACGATATCCTGGTTCACCTTTCCGGCGAGCGTCATCTGGATCACGTCGATGGTCTGGCGATCCGTCACGCGCTTGCCGTGCACGAAGGTGGTTTCGAGACCGAGCTTCGCGGAGGTCTTGGTAATCGCGTCGCCGCCGCCGTGCACGATCACCACCTTGATGCCCACCTTGCGCAGCAGCGTGACGTTTTCAGCGAAGATGTTCTTGAGCGCCTCGTCCTTCATGGCCGCGCCGCCATATTTGATGACGAAGGTCTTGCCCTCGAATTTCCTTATATAGGGCAGCGCCTCGACGAGCATGTAGCCGATAGCCGGTTCGGGCCGCTTACCCTCGGGGCGGAATTCACTGCACATTTTTTCCATGTCAAATCTCTGAAATTCAAAAAAAGAAAGCTCTCACAAGCCCAACGCAAGACACCAAAGGTACTATGGACGGCATGGACAGAGTGGACAATCTGGATTAAAAAGAAAAAGCACTGATTGCCACCAAACCAAAACTGTCAACTATCCATTATCCATTATCAACTCCGATAGCTGCCGTTGATTTCGATATAGCCGTGGCTCAGGTCGCAGGTCCACACGGTCGCCGCGCCCGGCCCGTTACCGAGCGAGAGGGTGATGGTGAACTCCTCCTTCGACATGATCTCCTTGGCCCGCTCTTCGGAGAAGTTGGCGTCGAGTCCCGGTTTCAGGATCGGTTCGTCGTCGAAATAAACCGACAGCTCCTCCTGAACAAATGACGCGCCGGAGCGTCCCGCCGCCGCGATGATGCGGCCCCAGTTGGCGTCCTCGCCGTGGATGGCGGTCTTGACGAGCGGTGAGTTGGCCACGGTCATCGCCGCCATGCGAGCCTCGGCGTCGCTTTTTGCGCCGGTGACGCGCAGCTCGACGAACTTGGTCGCCCCCTCGCCATCGACGATGATGAGCTGGGCGAGCATGGTCATCACCGAGCGCAGCGCCTCGCCGAAAAGGCGCGCATCCTCACTATCGCGAAGTACTTGCGGCCCCTTGCCGCTCGCCATGATCGCCGCCATGTCGTTGGTGCTCGTGTCGCCGTCAACCGTGATGGCGTTGAAGCTCACCGCGTTTGTCGCCGAGAGAAGTTCCTGCAACAGCGACGGTTCTATCGAAACATCCGTGCCGAGGAAGGCGAGCATGGTTGCCATGTTCGGGCAGATCATGCCCGAGCCTTTGGCGATGCCTGCGATTCTCGCCGTGCCGACGGAGAGCGTCACATCCACGCCGAACGCCTTCGGGAAGGTGTCTGTGGTCATGATCGCCTCGGCGGCGTTACGCCACTGCATCGCGCCGGACGCCGCTTTCAGCGCTGGCATGGCGGCGGCGATTTTCCCGACAGGCAACTGCTGGCCGATGACGCCGGTCGAGGCGACGAGCACCTCGCCCGCGTCGATGCCGAACGCTTGCGCCGTGGCTTCAGCCATCAGCCGCGCATTCTCCATCCCCGATGCGCCCGTGGCGGCGTTGGCGTTGCCGCTGTTGCAGATGACGGCACGCATCCGTCCCGCCGATGCCAAGAGCGTCGCCTTCGACAGCTCGACCGGAGCCGCGCAGCAAAGGTTCGTCGTGAAGACCGATGCGGTGCTCGACGGTTCGTCACAGAGCATCAGCATCAGATCCTTGCGCGAGGGCTTGATGCCCGAGTTGATGCCCGCGAGCGTGAAGCCTTCGGGCCAGAATGCGCCGCCCGACGCGGGATCGGCAATGACCGGCGTCACCCCTTCCGGCCAGACGGTTCTGGCGGAAAGGCGCTTGACGGCGGCTATCGATTTTTCAAATGGTTCCACGATTTGAACTGAAATTTCAGGTTGAAAGAGAGCTTGAAAAGCTGGCATGATTCCGATTTTTCGGGAAGCGCTGACAGCTCACAAGGCCTCGATTTTTGTATTCACGAGGGGTTCAGCCCTCCGGATATTCACTCTCTTGCATTTCTATTGCCCCGTGCTTTAGCGCGGGGTGTCGGGTTCAAACAAAATCAATAAAGGGCTTTAGCCCAATTTCTTTTTGTCACAGCAGTTGTGAACTGGCCGGATCGTAGGCGTCTTACAGCAACGCGGTTGTTTCGCCGAAGCCGAGCATCAGGTTCATGTTCTGCACCGCCTGACCCGCTGCGCCTTTGACGAGGTTGTCGATGGCCGTGATGATCACCAGCGAGCCGTCGCTTTCGAAGGCGAGGCTGACATCGCAGAAGTTGGTATAGGCCACGTGGCTCACCTCGGTCACGCTGTCGCGCAGTCTGACGAATGGTGCATTGATGTAGAATCTGGCGTAAAGCTCGCGGATCGATGCCATCACCATCGGCGAGGCGAGACGCACGTTCAGCACCGAGTAAATGCCGCGCACGTAAGGCGCGATCATCGGCGTGAAGACGAAGCGGAACGACGGATCGGTCGCCGAGGTGCCGAGGGTCTGCATGATCTCCGGCGTGTGCTGGTGCTTGCCCACCTTGTAGGCGCGGATGTTGTTGCTCATCTCGGAGAACGAAAGTTCGAGCTTCGCGCTACGGCCCGCGCCCGAAATGCCCGAAATCGCCGTCACGCTGACCGACTCGACGTCGAGTCCCGCCATGCCGCCGCGGAAGAGGGGCGCGAGGCCGAGGATGATGCTCGTGGCGTAACATCCCGGATTGCTGATGGCCGTCGATCTCGTGATTTCGTCGCGGAACAGCTCCGGCATTCCGTACTGGAGCACATCCTCCGCCGACTTGTCGCCGCCGTAAAAGTGCTTGTGCTCGGCGGTGCTCTTCAGCCTGAAGTCGCCCGACAGGTCGATCACCTTTTTCCCGGCCTTCACGAGGCCCGGCACGAGCTGCAACGCTTCGCCATGCGGCAGGGCGAGGAAGTAGAGGTCGCTATCCGATTGTTCCGCATAGGTCTGGAACACCCTGTCGCAGGGAATCGACGGGTACAAATCCGTAAAATGTTTTCCCGCCTGGGTATGCGCGTACAGTTCGTCGATGGCGACGCCCGGATGCTTCATGAGCAGCTTCACCAGCTCGGCTCCTGAATATCCTGAAGCGCCAATGACCGAAACAGTCACCTTGTTCTGCTGCATCGAGGTAAGATTCATCAGTGTGTGAAGCAAATTCACCGGAGTGAATAAATATTCAGAAAGGCGGATATTAGTGAATTCACGCATTATTTCAATACAGAAAGATGTCGTTGACGCATTCTTTACAATTTCGTTCGATTGCCGCTATTTCTCTTTTTTTTCTATCTTGGAGTCAACATTGAAGAAAATACCATGAATCACCGGTTCCGTAACGTCGTGATTGCACTTATCCTGGCCGCAGGCATCATTGCGCCCGTCTGGCTCTGGATGCGTGTGCCCTCGTCCGAAAACCCGCTCGGTTCAGCCATCTCCGGCCCGACGCCCATCAGCGGAACCCTCGCCGTGGCGGTTGATCGCTCGCTTGTGCCGGTCGCCAAAATCCAGGCAAACGCTTTTTCGGAGCAGTATCCCAAAGCGAAGATCGAGCTTTCCACGGAATCGACCCGTCCAGTTTTGCAGCTTCTCCATCGCGAGGTCGCCGGGGCGCTCATCGAGGGGGCGCTCTCGGCCCGGGAGGATTCATTGCTCTCGGAGTTGAAGCATCCCGTCAAGCGCCAGCCGGTCGCCCGCAATGCGCTGGTGCTGGTCGTCAACCGTGCCAACTCCATCCATTCCATCTCTATGGATGAGCTGAAAGCGGTTTTTTCCGGTCGCGTGACCGATTGGAAAGCTCTCGGCGGCTCTCCGGGCAGGATTGTCGCCTGCCTGGACGGCAGCAACCTTCGCTCCCGCTCGCTGCTTTCGGAAATGCTCTTCGGCAAAACGGATGCACTGTCCGCCTCCGCGGAACCTGACATGACGAGGTTGCTCAATCGCGTCCGAAGCGACCGCTACACCGCCGCCGTGATGACCCTGCCCGCTTATGCGGCCGCTTTGCGCGGCGGATATGGCGGCAGCATCAAAGCCGTGCCGGTGAGTGCGGGCGGCGAGCCGGTAGCCGCGTCGCCCGAAACGCTGTACACAGGAGCCTATCCGCTTTCCACGGATATTTATTACCTCTACGATCCGTACGATCCTCTCGCGACCGGCTTCGGCGCATGGCTTGCCAAAGAGGGGCAGAAACTGTTTGAAAGGGGCGACATGGCTCCATATGAACAGCTCGTGCGCACCATTATTATCAAATGACCGGATGAAACACGAGAGCGACACCACAGGCAAGGGCATTTTCAGGCTGACCATGATTTTCGGCTTCGCGGCGCTGCTGCTCGCCGCCGGAGGCACCAGTTGGTTCAGCGTATTCCAGACCTCGCGGCTGCACGAGATTTCGAGCGAACAGGCGCTTCGTATAAGGCTCGTTGAATGCCGCACACGGATTTCGTCAATTGAGCAGCAGTTTGGCGATGAACATCTTCCGCTCAAAAAACAGGCGGAACTTCAGTCGAAGCTGCGGATCGAGTGTGCGCGGTTTTCGGAGATCGGCAACAGTACTGAAGTGCAGGCGCAAAGCATGGTCGCGCAGTGGCTTGAGCACAGCAAGCCGCTCACCGGAGCGGTCAGCCGCGAAGCGCTTCAGCTCATGGTGGTCGATCTGGATGGCATGATCGCGAACCTGAGCGCCAAGATCGCTGATGACAACGATGCGCTCACGCTCAGACTGAACTACTATATCGCGTTCATTTCTCTCCTGATGATCGTGGTCGTGCTTGCTGGCGGCAGATTTATCATTTCAAACTACCGCCATTCGATCATTCCGATCAATCAGCTTGCCGAGCGGCTTGCCCAGTTGAACTGCAATCTTCCCGAGAGCCTGCACGACACCGCCGAAGCCGCTGAAAATCTCCTGAGCGGCGAGGATTCGTCCGCCGAAATGCGCTCCGTCAGCGAATCGGTCGCGAGCATGTGTCATGACATCGAAGAGAAGAACCGCAAGCTCGACGAGTTGCACATCCGCGATGAAAAGACCAATCTTTACAACTATCGCCACTTCAAGGAGCATCTCATCATCGATGTCGAGCGGGCGCGGCGCTTCAACGGCGATATTGCGCTCGCCATGATTGACATCGACAACTTCAAGCGCTACAACGACCGCTACGGGCACATTGCCGGAGACAGGGTGCTGGCGAGAATCGCCGAAATCATCAGGGAGGAGTGCCGCATGACTGACATTCCGTCGAGGTTTGGAGGGGACGAATTCGCCGTGCTGTTTCCGAAAACTG
>JAAXXD010000085.1 GCA_013334655.1 Chlorobaculum sp.
GCGCGGCCACGGCGAAAAAATTGGTGGCGACGACGCACGCAATGCCAGCGGTAAGCGACTTCCGGTAGCGTAAAAGATAAGGGCGCAGGGCCAGCAGATTTTTCATCCGTTCTTTTTTGATGTGACGGAGTTAATGTATAATAAGTGAAGAGAAATCAAAACGTCGCCTCTAAAAACCCGTTATCCTGACAAGTCGGGATTGGGGGGTGCTCGAAATCCTCATCCCGAAAGCTTTCGGGACACCTGTTTCTGCGCTCTATCCACTTCGCACTCAGGCCGCTCGTAACTTTTTTTTGAGGCGTCAAAACAGCATTCAGTCATGGCCTTTGAATCAAGCAAAAGTTACTACTCGATAGGCGAGGTCAGCCGGATATCCGGTATTCCCGCCTATCTTCTGCGCTATTGGGAAGACTACTTCAGCGAGCTTGTTCCCGCGAGGGACACCCGGGGGAACCGGCGATACACCAACCGCGACATCGCGATGGTGCTCAACATCAAGGAGCTGGTGTACGAAAAAGGGTTCAAACTGAACAAGGCGAGCCAGATGGTCAAGGGCGGAAAGGTCGAGGATAACCAGAGCGATCACAAGACCAATGAAATTCTGAAGCTTCAGAAGCAAATTTCGCGAGACCAGAAAGAGTTCGAAATCACCGACGAGCGGCGACGAATACTGCTGCTTGAAATCAAGGACGAAATCGAGGAGATTCTCGAACTGCTTGGCTGACTCCCTCACCCGCAGATTTTCCTGCGTCCCGATCCCCCAGATCGAAATCACCTTCGAAATCGAAGTCAAGAGCTGATTGCGAATTTCATAAAAAAAAGAAACCGGCGCGAAGGCCGGTCTCTTTTTTGCATTCGATATCGATTCGTTCGATTACTGAGCGTACAGAACTTCGAACTGGCCAACGCCGCCCTTGCAGACGTGTTCGACCCAACGGGCATAAGCGCCACCGCTCCAGCGGTACTCTTCGAGATTCTGCGAACGGTACTGAGGCGCGGCATAACGAACCTTGTAGCCCTTCGGAAGAACGACCTTCAACTGGGCGTCAACATTGAAGTTGTTGAACTTGCCGACCATGCCGTGGTGAACCAGCGGAATGAGCGGGTGGTTCAGAATTCTGCGGAGACCGCCGCCTGCATCGACCGATACGCCGGGGAACTCGCCGTCAACCTTGACTTCGATACCCTGCGAGTCGGAGCGGAAGCCAGCTTCGACCTGTGCCGGTCTGTTGAGCTTGTCCGACGGGAACAGCTCTGCCCAGCGGGAGATGGAATCGACCATACCGGAACCGCCGTGCGAGAAACGCCACCTTGAAACGCCAACCGGGCCTTTCGGGCCGCTCTCGGTGTTCAGGCCGTTGACCTCGATCCTCGAAATGTTCTGGCCGCCTTCGTTCAGCGCGGTGAAAGCGGGACCGATGAACCAGAACTCACGGATCCAGTCGTTGAAAGCACCGGTGCTGCCGATCGCTCTCACGGTGCCTTCCCAGGTGTCGATGAGATCGTTGTTGTCGAGCGGGACTTTCATGAGGATGTCGTGGAACTGACGGCCCTGCATGTAGATGGGATTCGGAACATTGCGGCGAACAGCATCGGAGCGGTAGTAGAAGAGGTTGACCACGGAGCCTTCGAAGGAGAAGGAGTGGCTGAAGTCGCCAACCGATACCATGCCTTCACCGACGGAGATTCTTCTCTCCTTGGTTTCATTGGCGATGTCGGCTTCGATGGTGAGCTTGTTCTTCGTGCTGTCGACAATCGACTCGAAAACGGCGGAAATGCGAACGAAACCCTTTGCCGGGTCGAGAGGTTTTACATTCAGCTTGACATTGCAGTCGGCGGGGAGCAGAGGGCTGGCAGGAGGTACATTTACCTTAGCCCGGGCCTTCACTTTTCCCCAAGAGCTTGAACCGCCTTCGAGCACGATTTCGTAATCGGAGTGAGCGGTCGTCACGTCGTTTGAGCCGAAAAGAGCCATAATGATTCTCCTTTTTCTGGTGGCGTTTTAAAATGGTATTATCAGGAAAAACATTCAGATGCTTCCTGTTAAATAACAGCTTGTAACAAATTTAAAGAATAAATATTAATAAGTAAAGTAAAATATGTCTCTTCCCGGCTTTCGTCGATCTTCATTTCCTCTCTTTGCAACGGCGTTAACAGTGGTTCAGGAACCCTTTTTCTTTCCGTTTGCACAACCTGAAAAGCCTTGCCGGTCATGAACGGGCGCGGCAGTGGGCTTGTGCTCCGGCCATTCAGCGGAACTTTTTTTCTGCCGCTTCTGAGCGGAGTGCTGCTCGGCGTCTCTTTTCCGACCTGGCCATCCGTTCACTTCGAACCGCTTGCCTGGGTCGCCCTCGTTCCGCTTCTGCTTTCGCTCGAGAATGAGGAGCGTTTCGGCCCTTTTTTCAGAAAGAGCTGGGCGGCGATGCTGCTGTTTTGTCTGATCTCGCTCTGGTGGGTGTGCCTGGCGACCTTTGTCGGCGGTGTGCTCACGGTGCTCATGCAGTCGCTTTTTTCGACCGTACCGCTCGTGGCGTTCTATTATTTGAAAAAGCGGGCCGGGTTCCGTGCGGCGCTGTTTTTCTTGCCTTTCGCGTGGACGGGATGGGAGTGGGCTTACATGCAGCAGGATATGTCGCTCGGATGGCTGACCTTCGGCAATTCGCAGGCGAACCTGCTCTGGATGGTGCAGTATGCCGACCTGACGGGGGTTTGGGGCATCACCTTCTGGTTGGTAGCGTTCAATGTGCTCGCGTTGCTGCTGGTCAGGGGTAAGGAGTCGTTCCGGGCGCAGGTGGGCATCGCGGCGCTAATGATTATAATGGTTGCCGCACCGCTGTTCTATGCACGCCAGATTTTCAGGAATACGGCGCTCGATACTACGGCTCCCGAAGTACGGGTTGCGCTGGTGCAGCCGAACATCGATCCGCATGAAAAATGGACAGGACTCAGCCCGGAAGAGACGTTGGTAAAGCTGTACAGTCTCACCAATCAGGCGGTGAACGAGGATCATCCCGAGCTGGTCATCTGGCCGGAGACCGCCATACCATTTTTTATCCGCTTGCCGGAATACAAACCTTATATGAACTCGCTCTGGCGCAAGCTCGAACGGTGGAACACGAATCTGTTGACCGGCGTCGCGCATGAGGAGCCTGTCGCCCCGAAATCCGCGAGCGGCGAGGCCGTGGCCGCATCAGGAATGGCGTACGCCGACTATAACGCCTCGATGCTGCTTCGTCCCACCGGCGGTGAGGTGCAGATGTACCGGAAAATGCGGCTTGTGCCGTTTGGCGAACGGGTTCCCTATCTCGAATATCTGCCGTGGCTGGAGAAGCTCAGCTTTTCGATGTCGGGCATATCGAGCTGGCAGAAGGGGCGGGAGGCTACGATCATGCGCTTCACGACCCGCAATGGACGTCCGGTCAGGGTAGCGAATATAATATGTTATGAATCAATTTTTCCGGGACTGGTCTCGAAATTCGTCAGAGGTGGAGCGCAATTTCTGACGCTCGTGACCAACGACGGTTGGTACGGCACCTCGTACGGTCCGTGGCAACACGCGGCAATCGGCAGGCTTCGCTGCATCGAAAACCGCCGGGCGCTGGCGCGTTGCGCCAACACCGGCGTGACGCTCTTTTACGATACCTGTGGGCGAAGCTACGCTGAAATGCCTTGGTGGCAGCAGTCAGTGCTGACCGCCGAGGTGCCGCTTGAAAACGACATCACTTTTTACACCGCCCACCCCGACGCAGTGCCGCAAGCCTGCCTTGCGATTGCTGGCGTGCTCGTTGTGGCAGCGGTGGCGAGGAAGAAGCGAGGGTAGGCAAAACGTGGACTATGTGGACGAAAAACGCGAATTCCTGTCCACTTCGTCCACGTAGTCCACAACGTCCACTTTTCCTTACAGCCCGTACTCTTTGATTTTGCGATAGAGCGTGCGCTCGTTTATGCCGAGGGCCTGGGCGGTTTTGCGTTTGTTGCCTTCAAATTTTGCGAGAGCGTCGGCGATGGCGCGTTTTTCCAGCTCTTCAAGCGGCACTGGAGCCTCCTCCTTGGCCTCGGAGACCGGGGCTGGTTTTGGCGATTGCACTGGAAACGCAGGCAAGAGAAGCGGCGCAGCTGGCTGGCGGTAAAGCAGCGCCTGCTGGAGCATCTGCCGGATTTCGCCGATCTCCTGGCGAAGCTGGATAAGGCTGCTGTAGATGAGATTCAGCTCGTTATTTTCAGACTTGCCTGGTTCATGCACAAGCCCCTTGTGGCGACTGCGCTGCACCAGATGCTTTTCGAGAATGTCCGGCGAAATTTTTTTCCCGCGTTCGAGAATGAGCAGCGATTCGATCAGGTTACGCAGTTCGCGCACGTTGCCCGGCCACGGGTAGCGCAGCATCAGCTCGCCCGACTCCTGGCTGAATCCCAGAAAAGCAATCGCGTGCTTGCGTTCGAACTCGTGCACAAAGTGCTCGGCGAGCATCAGAATGTCGCTGCCGCGCTCACGGAGCGGCGGAATTTGCAACTCGACGCTTCTGAGCCGGTAATAGAGGTCTTCCCTGAAGTGCTTTTCGGCCACCTCCTGATTGAGGTTGCGATTGGTGGCCGCGATAATCCGTGTGTCCGCAGAGATCGTCTCCGAAGCGCCGACTCGCTGGAACTGGCCGGTTTCGATGACGCGCAGGAACTTCACCTGCGTTTCGAGCGGCATCTCACCGATTTCATCAAGAAAGATCGTGCCCTTGTCAGCGCTTTCGAAGTACCCTTTTCTGGCCTGCACCGCGCCGGTGAAAGCTCCCTTTTCATGTCCGAACAGCTCCGATTCGAGAATGCCCGACGGAATTGCGCCGCAGTTGACCGGGATCATGCTCTTGCCCGCCCGGCGGCTGTGATCATGGATGAATCGGGCCAGCACCTCCTTGCCCGAGCCGGTTTCGCCGGTGATGAGCACCGTGACGTCCGTGGCGGCGACCTGCATGGCCAGTTCCCGAAGCTGGAGGATGGCCGCCGAGCGTCCGATGATGTCTATGCCGGGACTCATAACAGGGCGGCATTGTTCAAAATGGCGAGGCTTTTCATGGCTTCTGCGGAACCACGATGGACTCTATCGGAAGCGAGCGGGCGAACGATGTCGCCTCCTGCGGTGTGGCGAAGCTTCGTTTCAGCCGCACCTTATAGACGCCGTTGATTTGCTGTACCCTTGCCGGAGCGCTGGATGAGAACTGAGCGGCCATCTGGTCGGCATTGGTGATGCTGTCGAAGCTTCCGAACTGAAGCGTGAAGGCTCCGGCTGCGGGTGCGACAGGTGTTTGCGGACGCGGGGCGGGCAAGGCCGTCCCGGTGGTGTCCCCTTTTTTGGCTAGTGGTGTCTTGACCACCGGTGGTGGCAACTGTTTGATCGAGGAGTCCGGCTTGCTTGCCGCCGGAATCGGCTGCATCGTCGCTGTCGTCGGATCAACCGGAATCCTCGCCGTGGACGAAGCCCTCGCCAGCATGACCGGCAAACCGGGCACCGTGGCCGCTGCCTGCTCGTAAGCCGCGAGCCGGGAACGGCTTATTTCGTCGAGTTGCGGGTCGGGATACTCCGCGAGTTGCTTCCGGTAGAGCCGCGCCGCTTTTGGCCCATCTTCGGTCAGGAGCGCTTCGACGAGAATCTTTTCGGAAGGTTTTGTGATCTGCGGGCGGATTTTTTCCAGCAAATAAACCTTATCTTCCCTCACGTCTTGCGCGATTTCGGAAGCATATGAGACCGGTGCCGCTACAGCCGATGGTTGACGGTATTGCAGGCACATGCCGCATATGAATAATACAAGGATGATCTGGACGTTGCGCATCGCTGGCCTGTTTCGGTAAGACGTTCATTGCATGGATTCTGCCTCGCCGCGCAAACCGTCCGGCGGGTTTTGAATGAATATGAGAAATATTTTACGATAAAATCAATCGCTTTCCATGAAGCACTTTTCGGTCAAAGCCTGCGCCAAAATCAATCTTGGCCTGCTCATCACCAGCCGCCGGGATGACGGTTATCACACCCTCGAAACCCTCTTCGCCCCCATCGACTGGTTCGATACGCTCGAATTCACCGAGTCGGACGCCATTTCGATGCAGTGCACCAATCTCGATCTTCCGGTGGATGACTCGAACCTCTGTATTCGCGCCGCTAAAGCGTTGCGGGAGCACACGGGCGTGAACAAGGGGGTGGCGATGAAGCTGGTCAAGCGGGTGCCGTTCGGCGCGGGTCTTGGCGGCGGCAGCAGCGACGCCGCGGCGACGCTCAACGCACTCTGCAAGCTCTGGCAGATCGACGTTCCCTCCGCCGAACTGCACAAGCTCGCCGTCAAACTCGGCGCGGACGTGCCGTATTTCCTCGAAATGAAAGGAGTTGCCTACGCCGCAGGCATCGGCGAAGAGCTGGAAGACCTCGACCTCGCGCTGCCGTGGCACGTGGTGACGGTCTTCCCGGAGGTGCAGGTTCCGACGGCCTGGGCCTATAAAAATTTCCATCGCCAGTTTGAGCGCCCCGTGCCCGATTTGAAAACCCTCGTCCGCCGTCTCTGCGACGAGCGCGACATGTCTGTCCTCGGCGCGTTCGAGAACGATTTCGCCTCGGTAGTGTTCGAGCACTATCCGGTGGTGCGCGAGGTGCGTGACGCGCTCGACGCATCCGGCGCGACCTTCGTCTCCCTCTCCGGCAGCGGGTCGGCGGTCTATGCGCTTTTTGAAGATCGCGCCGACGCGGTCAAGGCCGCCGAAGCGATGGGCGGACGCTTCCGTGTCAACATGACCCCGGCAGGTTTTCGGATGGAGTGAGCGAGGGGAGTTATTTGGTGATTCGTAAAAGGGCGGGTGCAAGACCCGCCCCTACAAGAGATTCACATTGACGTTATCCCCTCACCCCCGGTGCGTCGTTTCTGTAATCCGCTCAAGCTCGGTGGCGAAGAGGCGGATGTCTTCGTCGAGGAAGTGCGAGGACTGGAGGCGCACCCGCTTGACCACCGAGTAGTCGATCAGGGCGTCGAAGCTGTGCTCGCTGAACATCGGCGCACAGGCCGCCAGCGAGCCGTCGGGCGAGGTGACGGCCGAGTTGCCCCAGTAGGTGAAGCTGTCCTCGTTGCCCACGCGGTTGACGCAGGCGACGTAGCAACTGAAGAGGAATGCCGTGGTCGCGGCGATGGTCTGCCACTGCGTCACGATGGAGGGAACGCCCGCGCCCGGCGAGAGGCGCAGCGGGCTGGACATCAGCACGAGCAGCAACTTCGCCCCCTGATGGGCCAGGAGGTAGGGCACCGACATGTGCCAGAAATCCTCGCAGATGGCGATGCCCACCTTGCCGAGGCGCCGCGAGGTTACGGTTTCGATCTGCCGCCCCGCCGAGAAGTAGCGCAACTCCTCGAACATGCCGTAAGTCGGCAGGTAGATTTTACGGTGTACGCTCCGACCGACGCTGTCCTCGAACATGAATGCAGCGTTATAGACGCCGTAATCGTCGCTCAACTCGATTCCCCCGCAGAAGATACAGATGTCGCGGCTCAACTCGCGGAGCGGATCGAGCCGCTGGTCGTCGATGTGCATCGCCATGTCCTGCGCGGCGTCCTGCACATTGTAGCCGGTCAGCGAAAGCTCCGGGAAGGCGATGGCGTCCGCGCCGTCGCGGATCGCCGCTTCGATCGAGCGGATGTGCCGTTCGAGATTCTCTTCGAAATTGGCCAGCGTACAGTCGGCCTGAACGATTCTGAGCTTTGACTTGAGCATCGGTTCCCTCAATGGTAAGGATAGAAAATATAAAAGGTTGCGGAGAGGAGCGCCAGCGCCGTCATGCCCGCGTTGATCTCGCGGCCCCGCCCGGCGAGCAGCTTGATGACCACCCAGCTGATGAAGCCCATCGTGATGCCGACGCCAATGTTGAAGGTGAAGAGCATCATGACGATGGTCAGGAACGCGGGCAACAGCTCGGTGTAGTCGCTGAAATCGAAGTGGCCCGCCGACTCGATCATGAACATGCCGACCAGCACGAGTACCGGCCCGTAGGCCTGCGGAGGCACGATGGTGAGGATCGGCGCGAAAAAGAGCGCGAGCAGGAAGAGCGCCGCCACGACAAGCGCCGTGAAGCCGGTCTTGCCCCCCTGCTCGATCCCCGACGCCGACTCGATGAACACTCCGGCGGTGGTGGTGCCGAAGAGCGCCGCCACGGTGGTCGCGAGAGCATCGACCAGCATCGGCTTCTCGATCTCCGGCAGGTTGCCGTTCTCGTCGAGCAACCGGGCGCGGGCGGATAGGCCGATGAGCGTGCCCATCGTGTCGGCGAAATCGAGCACGAGCACGCTCAGAATGACGCCGATGAAGCCCCAGGTAAACGCGCCTTTGATGTCGAGCTTGAGGAAAAGCGGTTCGAGCGACGGCGGCATACTGAAAATTTGCGCGGGCGCGGGAATCAGCCCGAGCGCGAACATGGCGATGGTCGTCAGCGCGATGCCGATGAAGAGCGCCCCCTTGACCTTGCGTACCAGCAACGCGCCGGTGAGCGTGAGACCGCCGAGGCCGCAGAGCGCCGGAATCGCCGTCAGGTCGCCGAGTTTCACCGGAGCGCCGGGCACGCCGAGCGCCACCACGCCCATGTCGGAGAGTCCGAGGAAGGCGAGAAACAGCCCGATGCCCACCGCGAAGCTGTGCTTGAGGGTTGGCGGAATCGCCTCGGCCAGCCACTTGCGAGCGCCGGTGAGCGTGATGATCGTGAAGAGCACGCCGCTGACCAGAATCGCGCCGAGCGCTGTCTGCCACGAATAACCGAGCGTCTTGACCACCGTGTAGGCGACGAAAGCGTTTTCGCCCATGTACGGCGCAACGGCGAAGGGACGTTTGGCGTAAAATCCCATCAGCACCGTGCCGAACACCGCCGTCAGAATGGTCGCCGTCATCGAAGCGCCGCGAGGCATTCCGGCAGCTTCGAGAATCGCCGGATTGACCACGATGATGTACGACAGCGTAAAAAAGGTGGTCAACCCCGCCAGAAACTCCTGCCGGTAACTCGTACCGTGCCTGTCGAATTCAAAAAAGTTCCGCATGGGATCGCTTGTTT
>JAAXXD010000012.1 GCA_013334655.1 Chlorobaculum sp.
TGGGAGACGGTGAGTTTTGTTGTTTGCAAGTTGTTGACCAGGCCGATGAGCATTCGGCGGTTGCGGGGGTCGAGGTCGGAGGTGGGTTCGTCCATGACGAGCAGCTCCGGCTTCATGACGAGCACCGCGGCCAGCGCGGCGAAGCGCTTCTGGCCTTGCGAGAGGTGCGCGGGCGGTTTGTCGCGCAGCTCCCAGAGGCTGAACAGCCGCAGTAGGCGCTCGGCTTCGGCGTGGCTTTCGTCCTCATCCATGCCGAGGTTCGATGGGCCGAAGAGCACGTCGTCGTACACTCTCGCCATGAAAAGCTGGTCGTCCGGCTTTTGAAACACCAGCCCCACCATACGCCGAATCTGCTCGACCGTTTTCCGCTCCGCCGCGACGCCGCCGATTCGCGCCGATCCCGACTGCGGCAGGTGCCAGGCGTTGAGGTGGCTGACGAGGGTCGATTTGCCCGCGCCGTTCGATCCGGCGATGCCGACCGATTCGCCCTTCGCGACGCGGAGGCTGAGGCCGTCGAGCGCTTTGGTGCCGTCGGGGTAGGTGAATGCGAGCTGTTCGATGTCGATCAAAACGGGTACTCCTGCCGGAAAAAGCGTTCAGAAAAAGAAGCGGATCATGCCGAAAAGCGCCGCTGCGCCCGCGATTGCAGCGAGGTCGCCGGGCTTTATCGCGATAGCCGCGCGCGAATCCAGCGCCGCTCGGAAGCCGCGCGCGCTCATCGCCATGTAAATCCGCTCCGCCCGCGCTGTCGTGCGGATGAGCAGCGAGCCGATGAGCTTTGCCGTGACGAGCGGCCCCTTGCCGCGCTTGCCGAAGCTTCGCAGGTCGCGTGCTTTCTGCATCATTTCTGCCTCTTCGGCGAGCAGGAAGCTGTAGCGGTAGACAAGCAGCAGTTGCGTGACGAACGGTTCCGGCACGCGCAGGCTTCGGAGCGCCATGCCGAAGCGGTGGAACGGCATGACGGCCATGAGCGAGAGCAGGGCGGCGAGCGTGACGAGCGTTTTCAGCACGATCACCGAGGCCGAAACCGTGCCGCCGGTGATGGCGACTCCGCCGATCGTCACGGCGGTCGAGCGGTCGAGCGCGAGGTTGCCCGCCGCCATGAAGAGGATGAAGGGCGACGCGATCACGAGGCGCTTGACGAGCGGCAAAACCGGGATGCTGGCGGCGGTGGCGAGGAGCAGCGGAACGGCAGCGAAGGCTATCACCCCAGCGAGGTCGAACTTCGGCACGGAGATGACGAAAATGATGAAGAGCGCGAGGATGACGATGGCCGCGCCGTCTCCAACCGGAAGCGGGCGCGCCTCTGCGTGCATGGTTTCGATGCCGGAACGCTGCATCACGAGGACGTTGTTGCTGTTGAACTGTCGCGACGATTGCGAAGCAGCAGCCCCGCCGCGCCAGCGAGCAGCAGCACCATCAGGCTGCCCGCGATGCCGGAGAGTGACGTGCCGGGGTGAACGGGAGAAGTATCAGACGTTTTGTCCGTCGCCGGATTGCCGGTCCGCCTGAAATCGTAATCGGGCAGAATAGCCAGTTTTTCCTGCATCGCGGCAAGAAACTCATGGGAAGCTTCAGCGGGAGAGGCCAGCTCTTCCGCGCCGGTAACTTTGCCTATCGACCACTCCAGACCATCCGGCTTTGAAGAGGCGAACCACGAGAGCGCACCGCCAATGGCGAGCGCGACGACGAAGAGCGTTGCCGTCACGAAGCCGCTTTTCGGCGCGTGGGTTTCGCTTGCCACCCTCAACAATCCCGGCTCGGTCGATGCGATGAACGACAGCACGCCCCAGGTCAGCACCCCTTCGACGATGCCGATGGCTGCGTGGATCGGCAGCATGAAGAGCACGAAGGTGCCGAACGGCAGATCGGAGATGCCGGAGAGCGAGGTCTGGAGCACCACCGAAAAGGCTCCCGCCAGCAGCCCGAGCATGGCGGCGGCGATGCTCGCCGTGGCGAAGCGTATTGACGATGCTCCGTCACCAGCAATCGGTCGAAAGACGAATGGCCAGGCGATGAATGCCGGGATGAAAGCCATGTTGAAGATGTTACAGCCGAGCGCGAGCAGGCCGCCGTCGGCAAAGAAGAGCGCCTGGATCACGAGCACCGAAGCGAGCGTGATGAAGGCCCGCCACGGGCCGAGCAGCACGGCGAGCAGGAGGCCGCCGCCGATGTGGCCGCTCGATCCGGTGCCGGGAATGGTGAAGTTGATCATCTGCGCCGCGAAAACGAACGCGCCCATCACCCCCATGAGCACGGTCTTCGATCCGTCAGGTTCCGCCGGGATTTTCCTCGACGACAGTCCGATCATTCCGGCGCTGACCGCCCAGAATGCGCCGCCGACAACTGGCGAAAGCAAGGCATCTGACATGTGCATGGTTCGTACTCCCGTGGTTTGGTTAGAAGCGCATCGTCACGCCCGCCAGCAGCGTGGTGTCGGTTTCGGCGTCGTTCAGGCCACCTCGGATACCGAGGTCGATGTCAGCACTGTCGTTAACCGCGTAGATCAGGCCGCCAAGAATGTAGGCCGGATCGGTGTCAGACTCCCTGTCCGGATTGGTCTCGATGCCGAGATCACCCACAGCCCTGAGCTTGTCGGTGACGTTCAGCTCGGCAGCTATCGATGCTCGCCAAATATCCTTGTTCGAGCTTTCGCTGACCGATTCGAGCCGGTATTCATTGCGGTTGTAGCCGATATTGAAGTGCATGGAGGTCAGCTTGGCCTTGTGCGTGGCCACCAGAGTCACGCCGCCCGACACCTTGCCGTTGCCGAAGCCCTTGCTGTCGTTGCCGGTCGGCAGGGTGAGACCGGGCTTGACGGCGAAGCTGAATCCGGTGTCTTCATTGATGTAGAAGCGCCATTTGATTTGCAGCGCGAGGTCGCCGAAGCCGTTTCCATCCGTAAGCTTCACGCCATCAGCTTTCTCCGTATACCACTCCCACGGCATACCGGCGACAAGGTCGATGTTGTCCGTGAGACCATAGCAGAGCGTGGCGGAGAGTGCGCCGTTCGTCGATTTGTGAGAAACGCCGCCATCATCTGCTTCGTCTCTGGCGGAGTCAATGCCGAGTTCGATCTGGCCGTGGCCCGTGCCCTGCGTGCCGGTATCCTCGGTGACGAGCGGCATGGTGGCAAAAAGCGGCGTCGAGCAAAGCATGAGTGCCGAGGCTAAAAGCGTGGATTTTTTCTGCATGGTGAAGCGATGTTGTGGTTGTTGATAGCATGAAAATAATATTTGTGCTATCGACAGACAACAGGTAACGGCATTGAATCGTATTGCGGGGAGCTGTTCGTATCCGATGAAATACCGCAATCAGAGCTTGAGCAGTGTGGAAATTTGTTCGAGGAAGGGCGCCGACGACTCTGAAACAGCAATTGGGCTGAAGCCCCGATTTATTCACTCTTCATTAACCCCGTCCCGAAAGCTTTCGGGACGGGGCAATGGTTGAAGAGAACAATTGACTCTGTCATATTCAGGAGGGATTTATCCCGACGGATATTCATCTCATCTTTCATTAATATTGCCCCGGCTTTCAAGCCGGGGTGAGTCAATCAGAAAAACATCTGGGCTTCAGCCCAATCTTTTGCTGTTTGCCGCCACGGACAAAGCGATTTGTCAGAAAAATCATCCACATTCATGGAAAGGAGCGGAGCGACGTGGCAATCCAGATAAAACGATCACAACGCGCTGCTCATGAATCGCCACATCCCGACAAGTCGGGATTCGCGATGACGGATTACAGGCTTCAGATGGAATGAAAAAAAACGATTCAGATATAGTGAAATGCCTGTAACACGATCCCTGTTCAGGGAAAGCGATTCAATGCCGTTATGGTCAATCAGCGGATGATACGGAGAGGCTGAGATGCTTCACGCCGACCAGCACTTTGAGGGCGCTGGAGAGCTTTTCGATCTCCGGGGCGTTGCCCTTGACGGCGATCACTTCGAGGCAGTTTTCGTGGTCGAGGTGCACATGCTGGGTCGAGATGATGAGGTCGTGGAAGTCGTGCTGGATGTCGATCAGGCGGTTGACCAGCTCGCGCTTGTGGTGGTCGTAGGTCATCACGATGGCTCCGGCAACCAGGCCGCCCTCCATCTTTGTTTTGTGCAGCAGCTCCTCGCGGATGAGGTCACGGAGGGCTTCCGACCGGCTCTGGTAGCCCTGGGCCTTGATGTGCCGGTCGAAAGCCTCGATCAGTTCCCTGTCGAGCGAGATGCCGAATCGGTACAGGTCGCTCACTGTCTCACCACTCGCTGAAATTCTGCGCCGTACCGGCGAGCTTCTCGTTGATGGCCGCCGCCGCCGTGCGTCCCGCGCCCATCGCGAGGATCACGGTCGCGCCGCCCGTGACGATGTCTCCACCGGCATAGACGTTCTCCTTGGAGGTCTGCATGGTGTTGACGTCAACCACGATGGTCTCCTTCTTGCTGACCTCGATGTCGGGCGTGGTCTGCTTGATGAGCGGGTTGGAGCCGTTGCCGATGGAGATGATCGCCATGTCGATGGGCAGGAGGAACTCCGATCCGGGCACGGGCACCGGGCGGCGGCGTCCCGAATCGTCGGGTTCGCCGAGAGCCATCTTCTGGCACTGCACTCCGGTGAGCCACGCCTTGTCGTCGCCGACGAATTCAAGCGGAATGGTCTGCAACATGAATTCGATCCCCTCCTTCTGCGCATGGTGGATCTCCTCCTCGCGGGCGGGCATCTCCGCTTCGGAGCGGCGATAGACGATGTAGGCGTGCTCCGCGCCGAGCCTCTTGGCGGTGCGCACGGCATCCATCGCAGTGTTGCCGCCGCCGAAAACCGCGACGCTTTTGCCCTTGCAGTCGAACACCGGCGTATCGCTGCTTTTCATGAAGTCGTACGCTTTCATGAGGTTGACCCTCGTCAGGAACTCGTTGGCCGCGAGCACGCCAACCAGATTCTCACCGGGGATGCCCATGAACCACGGCAGACCCGCGCCGACGCCGATGAAGACCGCGTCGAAGCCCTCCTCCTCCATCAGCTCGTCCACGGTGATCGTCCGTCCGACCACCACGTCCGTCCTGAACTCGATGCCCATGCGGCGCAGGCCGTCAAGCTCCTCGCGGACGATCTCCTTCGGCAGGCGGAACTCCGGAATGCCGTACATCAGGACGCCGCCAAGCTCGTGCAGCGCTTCGAAGATCACCACCTTGTGGCCGAATTGCGCCAGATCGTTAGCGCAGCTCAAACCCGCCGGTCCGCTGCCGACGACAGCCACCTTCTTGCCTGTGGGGGGGGCGAGCACCGGGTCGATCCGCTGGCCGCTCAGGCGCTCGTAGTCGCCGACGAAGCGTTCGAGGTTGCCGATGGCTACCGGCTCGTGCTTCTTGCCGATCACGCACACCTTCTCGCACTGATCCTCCTGCGGGCAGACGCGACCGCAGATCGAGGGGAGCACGTTATCCTCCTTGACCTTCCTGACCGCGCCCATGAAGTCCCCCTCGGCGATGAGCTTGATGAACTGGTCGATCTTGATATTGACCGGGCATCCGGCGATGCAGACCGGATCCTTGCACTGGATGCAGCGCAAGGCCTCCATTTGCGCCAGTTCGGGCGTCAGGCCGAGATGAACCTCCTGAAAATTGCCGATGCGAACCTGCGGATCCTGCGCGGGCATCTCCTGGCGGGGAATGGCCATGCGTTCCTTGGCCGTGATCTTTCGTGCATCCATGATGATGGCTGGTTTATCCGTGAAATGTGTTTTCGTGAAAAGCTCCCCGACCGGATGCCGCAAGCAAGACTCCGGAAGGGTGGCTGTGATGGTGATTGATAGCTACGTTCTACGTTCTGATTATGCAGGCCTCAAGCCTTTCCCGTCAGATTGCACCGATGGGCAAAAGCTTCGTCGGCCTCTTTCTCTTCGTGATGGTAAATTCTGTTCCTGTCGGCAAGGTTCTTGAAATCGACCTGGTGGGCGTCGAACTCCGGGCCGTCGATGCAGCCGAACTTGATCTCATTGCCGACCGTGACGCGGCAGCCGCCGCACATGCCGGTGCCGTCGATCATGATGGGGTTGAGGCTCACGACGGTCTTGATGCCGTAGGGGCGGGTGACCTCGGCCACGGCCCTCATCATCGGGATCGGGCCGATGGCGAGCACGAAGTCGATCTTCTTGCCCGAGTCGATCAGCTCCTGAAGCTTCTGGGTGACGAAGCCGTGGAAGCCGTACGAGCCGTCATCGGTGGTGATGTAGGCCTCGTCGCTGACCGCCTTCATCTCCTCTTCGAGGATCACGAGATCTTTCGAGCGTGCGCCGTTGATGGTGATGACATAGTTGCCCGCCTCCTTCAGCGCCGCCGCCGTCGGGTAGGCGATAGCCGTGCCCACGCCACCGCCGATGCTGACCGCCGTGCCGAAGTGCTCGATGTGCGACGGTGTGCCGAGCGGGCCGACCACGTCGGCAATCGAATCGCCCGCCTCCTTGCGGTTCAGCTCACGGGTCGATTTCCCCGCTCCCTGCGCGATGATGGTGATGGTGCCCTTTTCGGGATCCGAATCAGCGATGGTCAGAGGAATGCGCTCGCCGTTCTGTTCGATCCTGATGATGACGAACTGGCCGGCTTTTCGCTTTTTTGCGATCCTCGGAGCCTCGATTTCGAATTTTTTAATATTTTCAGCTAAAAAAATAGCGGAAACAATCCTGTACATTGTTCTTTCGATTACTCGTGGTATGTGGATTGGAATGACTTTCAGCAGGGAAGCGAGAAAGAGAATGAAAGTCACATAAGCGTGTATAATACGGTGAGAACTTCTTAAAAAAAAGACGCTTTGAAGCTTTTTCGACGTTTCCGGCGTTTTTTTCACCAACCGGAGCTTATCCGCAACGTTTTAATCTTTTTCCCATGATATTTATTGCCGATTATGGCGCCGGAAACCTCAGATCGGTGCACAAGGCTTTCGATTATCTCGGCATTGAGGCGGTCGTCAGCGACAAGGCTTCGGAGATGAGCCGATACGAAAAAGTGCTCATTCCGGGAGTGGGGGCGTTCGGCCCTGCCATGGAGGCGCTGAACCGCCAGGGCTTCGGCGAGGCGCTCAAGGAGCATATCGACAAAGGGCGCAGCGTGCTCGGCATCTGCCTCGGCATGCAGCTCTTTTTGACTGAGAGCGAGGAGATGGGCCAGAACAAGGGACTTGGCATCGTGCCTGGCCAGGTGCTCCGCTTCAGGAGCAGCGAGGACAAGATTCCGCAGATCGGCTGGAACTCGGTTGACCTCTGCCAGAAAGATTCCGTCCTTTTCCGCAACATTCCCGACCAGTCTTACTTCTACTTCGTGCACTCCTACTATTGCAGCCCGGACGAGCCGGAAAGCGTGGCCGCGACCACCTTTTTCGCCGGGAAAAATTTTTGTTCGGCCATTGAAAAAAATGGTATTTTCGCGGTACAGTTTCACCCGGAAAAAAGCTCCGAGGCGGGCTTGCAGGTGCTGAAAAATTTTGCAGAGCTTTAAAAGGTGTTGAGGTTTATACACTATGCTGATTATACCCGCTATAGATATAAAGGATGGTAAGTGCGTCCGGCTGACCAGGGGTGACTTCGCCCAGAAGAAGATTTATCTCGATAACCCCAGTGACATGGCGGTCATCTGGCGGAAGCAGAACGCCAAGATGATCCATGTGGTCGATCTCGACGCCGCGCTCACCGGCGAGACGGTCAACTTCGAGAAGATTCGCGAGATCGTCAACGTGCTCGACATTCCGATCCAGGTCGGCGGCGGCATCCGCTCCGTCGAGGCGGTCGAGAAGTACCTTGAAATCGGCGTCAGCCGTGTGGTCATCGGTTCGGCGGCGGTCACCAATCCCGGCCTCATTGTTGATCTGCTCAAAAAGTACCGCCCTTCGCAGATTGTCGTCGGCATCGACGCCGAGCACGGTATTCCCAAAATCAAAGGGTGGACCGAGAGCAGCAACATGCAGGATTACGAGCTTGCCGCCGAAATGAAGAAGCTCGGCGTCGAGCGCATCATCTACACCGACATCACCCGCGACGGCATGTTGCAGGGGGTTGGCTACGAGAGCACCAGGCGTTTCGCCGAGAAGGCGGGCATGAAGGTGACGGCGTCGGGCGGCGTGACCACCTCCGACGACCTGCACCAACTCCGGTCGCTCGAAAAGTTCGGCGTCGATTCGGTTATCATCGGCAAGGCGCTCTACGAGTGCAACTTCCCGTGCCAGGAGATGTGGTACGCTTACGAGGGCGGACTCCCCATCGATGGAAATTTTTCCACGGCCCGCAAAAAGGGGTGCTGCTCCTGAAGCAGCGCCTCCCTGCTTGCGAAACCATCGTCAGCCACCGTGCAGGAACAGGATCGACAACTCCTCGCAACCATCGAAGCGCTGATCTTCGCCTCCGAGGAGCCGGTCAACCTTCAGACGCTCTGCCAGATTACCGGCCAGAACCTCAAGCCGCACGATCTCGACGCGATGGTCGAAGCGCTCAATCGCGATTACGAGGCGACCGGCAGAACCTTCCGCATTCACGCCATCGCAGGCGGTTACCGCTTTCTGACCGTGCCGGATTTTGGCGACCTTGTCCGAAAACTGCTCGCGCCGGTCATCCAGCGCCGTCTCTCCCAGTCGATGCTCGAAGTGCTCTCCGTCGTCGCCTGGCACCAGCCGGTCACGAAGGGCGATATTCTGCAAATCCGGGGGGTGAGTCCCGACTACGCCATCGACCGCCTGCTCGAACGCGGCCTCGTCGAGGTTCGCGGCAGGTCCGATTCGCCGGGCAGACCGTTGCAGTACGGCACGACCGCCGCTTTTCTCGATCTGTTCCATCTGCAAAACCTGAAGGATCTTCCCAAATTGCGTGAAATCAAGGAGATACTACAGGAGCACGAGGAACAGCAATACCTGGCCGAAGGCAGTGTGCCGGTGGCCGACGACGAAGATGTAACCCCACGAACGGAGATTGAATGAAAAAGCAGGCGCAGGAAGAGAAGGTCAGGATCAACAAATATCTCGCCATGTGCGGCGTCGCTTCGCGCCGGGCCGCCGACCAGATGGTGCTCGAAGGGCGCGTGACCGTCAACGGCCAGCTCGTCGTCGAGCCGGGTTCGAGGGTCGATCCCCGCAAGGACGAGGTGATCGTCGATGGAAAGCGCATGGCCCAGCCAGAACACAAGAAAGTTTACATCCTCTTCAACAAGCCCCGGAATGTCATCACCACGAGCCACGACGAGCGTGACCGCCAGCAGATTCTCGATTTTATCGATGTCCCCGAGCGCGTCTTTCCGGTTGGGCGGCTCGACCGCAAAACCACCGGCCTGTTGCTTCTGACCAACGACGGCACACTGGCGCATCTGTTGATGCACCCATCGTCGCAGGTGCAGAAGGAGTATCTCGCCGCGCTCGACGAGAAGTTTCCGCCCGCGATGCTCCAGAAGCTGACCTGCGGCATGAGGCTCAAGGATACCGGCGAAAAGGTCAGCCCCTGCCGGGCCAAAATCCTCGACGACGGCATGAGCGTGCTCGTCGGCATCCACGAGGGCAAGAACCACCAGGTGCGACGCATGTTCAGCACTCTCGGTTTCGAGGTCAAGCGGCTCGACCGCGTGGCCTACGCGGGCCTGACGCCGGGCGAGTTGCGGCGCGGCGAGTGGCGCTTTCTCTCCCGCAATGAGGTGGAAAAACTCTATCGTTTGTGTGGCGCTCAGCAATAACTATATTTGACAAGCCCCGTTCGATGTGACGGGCAAATCGCCTTTTTCTCCCCAACCTTCATCGACCCCTTGCGATGAACACGACATACTCTACCTGGCTGCGCCGTCTGACGGCGGCGGCCCTGCTTTGTGCATCCGTGACTGCGCCAATTCCGGCGCGGGCTGCCGACTCTTTTGAAGAGCTGCTCGACCGTTCCGAGTCCGGAGGCAATGCTGAAGCGCTTTTCAGCGATCTCGAAGATTTGCGCCGGGACAAAATCCCCGTCAATCTCGCCACCGAGGAGCGACTGCTCGAACTGCCGCTGCTCTCCGCCGCCGATGCCGCCAGGGTCATCGACTGGCGGCGAGAGCGCGGGCCGATTGGCTCCGCATCCGAACTTGAAGCCGTGATTGGCGCTGATGCCGCCCGCCGTCTCGCGCCGTATCTCTCCTACGAGATGCCTCGCTCCGAGAGCAAGAAGAATAAGGAGTCTCGTGGCGCTCTCAAAGGCAACGTCATCGGCAGGGCTTTCTGGGAGAGTCCGCCGAGGGCCGGGATCGAGAGCGGCAAGTATGCCGGAGGCAACCGCCATGTGTACAGCCGCGTGCAGGCCGCCACGCCGCATTATGGCGTACATCTGCTTCAGGAGAGCGACATTGGCGAGCCGCAGTTCGACGACTTTCTCTCGTTCAACGTCCATGCCGAGCGGAT
This sequence comes from Chlorobaculum sp., assembly GCA_013334655.1. GTDB lineage: Bacteria > Bacteroidota > Chlorobiia > Chlorobiales > Chlorobiaceae > Chlorobaculum. The sequence goes on from JAAXXD010000012.1 coordinate 10,380, forward strand.
CGGCATCCTGACGCAGGCGGTTGCCGGAAATTACACGCTCAGTTTCGGTCAGGGGTTGCTCTTCGGCCAGGGGCGCTACTTTTTCAAAGGCTCGGACGCCATCGACGGCGTGCTGTTCTTCGCCCGCGGGCTCCGCCCCTACAACTCGGCGGGCGAGGACAACTTCCTGCAAGGCGCGGCGGCGACGCTCTCGCCGGGGCCATTCGAAGTGACGGCATTTACGTCGCGCAACAAGCTTGATGCGACCATCAAGAATGGCGTGGTCACGAGCATTGCAACGGACGGCTATCATCGTACGGAGAACGAGCTGAAAAAAAAGGATGCCCTCACTCAGGAGGTCAAGGGCGTGAATATCCGCTACCGGTATCGCGCAGGAGATTTGAACGCCGCTATCGGCGCGACATGGGCGAGCCTCCGGTATGGTTTGCCGCTCGAATCGCTTGGCCTCAAGTGCGGCAGTGAACTCGCATCGGTCGAGGCGAGCGCCGTCTATCACAATGTGCAGGCTTTCAGCGAGGCCTCCTATGCGAAGGAGTCCGACGCCTTGTCGTGGATATGCGGCGTTCAGGCCGATCTGGCCGAGGGAATTTCCGGCGTAGTCTCCATGCGTGACTACGCTGTCGAATATTTTTCCCCTTTTTCCGCCGCGTTTTCCGAGCGGGGTGACAATGCCGCGAACGAAAGCGGCCTCTATTTTGGTCTGAAGGCCAGAGCGCTCGACAACCTGACCCTTGCCGCCTCGTACGACAGTTTCAGATTTCCGATACTCGACAGGCGGTTTTACGCCTTACCATCATCGGGCAACGATGAACGGCTCTACGCGACCTGGAAGCCGAACCGCTGGATGACCTTGGATGCGATGTATCAGCACAAGGAGAAAGAGGAGGCCAAAAAGCAGTACGATGCCGACGCCAAGCGCTCGTATTACATGCCAGTGCCCAAAATCACCAACCGGGCGCAGATCGCCCTGACGGCCCGATGTTCTTCGAGCATCATGCTGAAATCTCGAGCCGCGTTCAAGAGCCTCCGGAGCCACTTCATCAGCGGAGTCGAAAGCGAAGAGGGGTGGCTCCTCTACCAGCAACTCAACTGGAAAACCGGCCCCGTCACCCTCAAAACCCGCCTGGCCCGCTTCGACACCGACAGTTACGACGCTGCCCTTTATGCCTACGAAGACGACCTGCCGCTGGTGTACACGCTCAACGCTTACTACGGACGGGGCAAAGCGTGGTTCATTGTGCTCGACTTCGAGCCAGTGAAAAACTTCAACCTGACCGCCAAATACGAAACGACGTGGTACGACAATCGCGACACATTCGGCAGCGACTCCGACCTCCGCAACACCTCTTCGCCAGCCTCGTATCACGTGGGTTGTATGCTGAAGTTTTAGGCTGGAATGGTATTGATTCGCTGAAAAATCAGTACGATTTTTTCAGGACGCTATTATTTAGCCGTCATGGATGAGATGCTCGCCGATCCGGCGTGCTGAACATCGCGGAAGACAGCCTGGCTTTTGGAATAATTTTCGCCTCGACTACACTTTCTTTTTACTACATTAAACCGTTGCGTTTCCCCTAACCCCTTCGCAGCCATACATAATGAATCCAGAACACCCGACCCCCGAGCAGGGCGGTTACAGTGAGCTTGAAAGCTTCAAGGCCGCGCGACTGCTCTATGATGTAACCGTGCGATTTTGCAACCGTTACATCGAAAAGCGTAACCGCTCGCATGAACAGATGATCCTGGCCGCCCGTTACGGCGTCCAGAACATTGTAAAAGGCTGGCTCGCTTCCGCCACTTTGAAAACGACAGAACTCACGCTGGCCCGGGTTGCGCGGGCAAGCCTGGAAGAGCTTCGGCTCGAATACGAGAACTTTCTGCGTCAGAATAATATGCCGGTCTGGCCCTACAATGACCGGCGACGCAAAAAGCTGACAGGCCATCGTTGCGCCACCGTCGATGAATTCGCGCTTTGGGTGCTGCAAGAGCACAAGCGGCAGTCGAGCTTACAAAGTTCATCCGCACCCTCCCTGCCCGAGATCACCGCCAATGCCGCTCTCACGCTCATCATGGTCGCGCGAAATCTCCTCGACCAGCAGATCGAGACGCTTATGCAAGACTTCCAGGTCGAGGAACGTTTTTTTGCAAGAGGATACCCCGTATGTACGCCCACGCTTGAGTTCATCTGACAGAAATGAAAAAAGGCCGGTAACCTTTGCGAGGTACCAGCCTTTTTATTGTTTTGTCGCTTGTCGATCAGACGAGCGAGCCGTAGTCGTTGAGGGGGAAGCCGAGGCAGAGTTCGCGAACTTCCGAGCGGACGGCTTTGCAGACCTCCGACACATTGGCGTCGTTGGCGGCGCTGATGACGCGGTCGATGAGTACGACGATCTTTTCGCTTTCGGCGACCTTCATGCCGCGGGTGGTCATGGCCGGGGTGCCGACGCGGATGCCGCTCGTGACGAAAGGCGATTTGTCGTCGAAGGGCACCATGTTCTTGTTGACCGTGATGCCTGCCTCGTGCAAGAGGTTCTCGGCAACCTTGCCGGTGACGTTCTTGTTGCGCAGGTCGAGCAGCATGAGGTGGTTCTTCGTGCCGCCGCTGACGATGTGGTAGTCGGCTGCGAGGAACTTCGCGGCCATCGCGGCGGCGTTCTCCTTGATCTGCTGCGCGTAGGCCTTGAACTCGGGCTGGAGCGCTTCGCCAAAGGCCACCGCCTTTCCGGCGATGATGTGCATGAGCGGGCCGCCCTGGATGCCGGGCATCACCTCGGCGTCCATCACCTCGGACATCATCTTGACGCGGGGGCCGTTCTTGGTGTTGATGGTCAGTCCCATCGGGTTCTCGAAGTCCTTGCCCATCATGATCATGCCGCCGCGCGGGCCGCGCAGGGTTTTGTGGGTGGTGGTGGTGACGAAGTGGCAGTGCGGCATCGGGTCGGCGGAGAGGCCAGCGGCGACGAGGCCCGCCGGGTGGGCGATGTCGGCCATGAGCAGTGCGCCGACCTTGTCGGCAATCTCGCGGAACGCCTTGAAGTCGAAGCCCTGCGAGTAGGCGCTCGCACCGGTGATGATCAGTTTCGGCTTCACTTTGAGCGCCAGCTCTTCGGCCTTGTTCATGTCGATGATGCCGGTCTCTTTATCGACGCCGTAGGAGTGCGCGTCGAACATCTGGCCGGAGAAGTTGACCGGGCTGCCGTGAGTCAGGTGACCGCCGTGCGAGAGGTCGAGGCCCATGATGGCGTCGCCCGGCTTGAGCACGGCGAAGAGCACCGCCATGTTGGCGCTGGAGCCGGAGTGCGGCTGCACGTTGACGTAGTCGCAGCCGAAGAGCTTTTTGGCGCGGTCGCGGGCGAGGTTCTCGGCCACATCGACGAACTCGCAGCCACCGTAGTATCGCTTGCCGGGGTACCCCTCGGCGTACTTGTTGGTCATCACCGAGCCGCACGCCTCCATGACCGCCTTGCTGGTGAAGTTCTCCGAAGCGATCAGTTCGAGGGTCTCGGTCTGGCGTTTCGTTTCGTTGGCAATCGACTCGAAAACCTCTGGATCGAGCCGTTTCAGAATATCGTTGTCCATCGTCTGTCCTTCTCCCGGTGGAGTTTATTGTTTGTTATGCTGTTTCAACTGCTCATCGGCCAGGCGCTCGAAAATGATGCGATCGTTACCGGAAACCGATTCGATCATGTGACCGAGCTTGTCGCGTTTGGTCTGAAGATACTGAAGATTCACTTCGTTCGGTTCTATTTCAAGCGGTACGCGCTCGACGATTTCGAGGCCGTACCCTTCGAGGCCAACGATCTTTTTCGGATTGTTGGTCATCAGCTTCATCTTCCTGACGCCGAGGTCCTGCAAAATCTGCGCGCCGATGCCGTAGTCGCGCAGGTCGGCCTTGAAGCCGAGCTTCTCGTTCGCCTCGACCGTGTCGAACCCCTCGTCCTGGAGGTTGTACGCCTTGAGCTTGTTGATGAGGCCGATACCGCGTCCCTCCTGCATGAGGTAGACGAGCACTCCGCGCCCCTCCTTCTGGATCATGCGCATGGCCGTTTCGAGCTGGTGGCCGCAGTCGCAGCGGAGCGAGCCGAAGGTGTCGCCCGTGGCGCACTGCGAGTGCACCCGAACCAGCACCGGCTCGCCGTCGGACACGTCGCCCTTGACGAAGGCGATGTGGTTCTGCTGATCGACGATGGTTTCGTAAGCGATGAGGTTGAAGTCGCCGTGCGCGGTCGGAAGCTTCGACTCGACGGCGCGGTGCACGAGCTTGCTCTGCTGCATCCGGTAAGCCACGAGATCCTTGATGGTGACGAGCTTCATGCCGAGCTTCTCCTTGAGCTTCAAGAGCTCCGGGAGGCGGGCCATGCTGCCGTCGTCGTGCAGAATTTCGCAGAGCAGACCAGCGGGCTGGCAACCGGCGAGGCGGCAGAGATCGACGGCGGCCTCGGTGTGGCCGACCCTGCGGAGCACGCCGCCATCCATCGCACGGAGCGGGAAGATGTGGCCGGGACGCGAGAAGTCGTCCGCCGTGCATGAGGGATCGGCGATCATCTTGAGGGTCATGTAGCGGTCGTAGGCCGAAATGCCCGTCGTGACCCCTTCGGCGATGGCGTCGATGGAGACGGTGAAATTGGTTTCGTGCTGCGAGGTGTTGCGCTGCACCATTGGTTCGAGCTGCAACTCGCGGGCGCGCTGCATGGGGATGGCCACGCAGAGCAGGCCTCGGGCCTCCTTGGTGATGAAGTTCACCATCTCGGAGGTGACGTGCTCGGCGGCGGCGATGAAATCGCCTTCATCCTCGCGGTCTTCATCATCGACGACGATGACCAGCTTGCCGTTCCTGATGTCTTCGAGGGCCGATGCTATGGAATCGAACTGTTTGTTACTCATCGCGATTCTGATAAATGCTTGGATTGCCGGACAGAAATTACACGAAAAGAAACAATATAACAGGAATAGTGGAAAAAAATTCCGAAGCGCGTTTCTGATTTGCGGCGTCGTCCAATGGGGAACTTTGAGTTCGGAGGCCTATTTATTATACTGCGTCGGTTTTCAAGTACGGCCATGAATTGTTACCTTCCGTGACGCTCTTCCAATCATGATTTACCAATACGACGCTGCATGACCACTCCACTCCCTGAACTCTCCGGCGAGGCTCGTGAACTCGCACTCAGGCTGCCCGCTCCGAAGATGAAGAAAGCCAAGGAGCACGGCTTCTCCGATTTCCAGATTGCCACCATATTCCAGACCAGCGAAACTGCGGTACGCGAGCTGCGCAGCCACTACGGCGTGGTCTCGGTCTTCAAGACGGTCGATACCTGCGCCGCCGAGTTCGACGCCAAAACGCCATACCATTATTCGACTTACGACGAGGAGAACGAATCCGTCCGCTCGGATCGCCAGAAGGTGATCATCCTCGGCGGCGGCCCGAACCGCATCGGCCAGGGCATCGAGTTCGACTACTGCTGCGTGCAGGCGGTCTTCGCCCTCCGCGAGGCCGGGTACGAGACCATCATGGTCAACTGCAACCCCGAGACGGTCTCGACCGATTACGACATAGCCGACAAGCTCTACTTCGAGCCGCTCACCTTCGAGGATGTCATCCGCATCATCGAGCACGAACAGCCGCTCGGCGTCATCGTCAGCTTTGGCGGCCAGACGCCGCTCAAGCTCTCGACCAAGCTCGACGCTTACGGCGTGAACATTCTCGGCACCTCCTCGAAAGGCATCGACATTGCCGAAGACCGCAAGAAGTTCGGTGCGCTGCTCGAAAAGCTCGACATTCCGCACCCGGAATACGGCACGGCCACCACATTCGCCGAGGCACAGGAGATCACCCGTCGCATCAGCTATCCGGTGCTCGTGCGCCCGAGCTACGTGCTCGGCGGACGCGCCATGAAGATCATCTACAACGACGACTCGCTCAAAGAGTACGTCGATCAGGCGCTCTTCATCAGCGAGAAGTATCCGCTGCTCATCGACCGCTTCCTCGATACCGCCGTCGAGTTCGACATCGACGCCATTGCCGACAGAACCGATTGCGTCATCAGCGGCATCATGCAGCACGTCGAGGCCGCCGGTATCCACAGCGGCGACTCCACCTCGATTCTGCCCTACTACAACATCGCTCCCGAGGCCATCGCCAAAATGAAGGAGCACACCCGCAAGCTCGCCGAACACATTGGCGTGGTCGGCCTGATGAACGTGCAGTACGCCGTGCAGAACGGCAAGGTGTACGTGATCGAGGTCAACCCGCGAGCCAGCCGCACCGTGCCCTTCGTCGGCAAGGCGACGGCGATTCCTGTGGTGAAAATCGCCACGCGCGTCATGCTCGGCGAAAAGCTCAGCGACCTGCGCAAGGAGTTCAATCTGAAGGATTGCGACGAACTCGGCCTGAAGCACATGGCCATCAAGGAGCCGGTTTTTCCCTTCTCGAAGTTCGTCAAGTCCGGCGTCTATCTCGGCCCGGAGATGCGCTCCACCGGCGAAGCGATGAGCCTTGCCGAATCGTTCCCCGAGGCGTTCGCCAAAGCCTATCAGGCGGCCAACATGCACCTGCCGCTCTCCGGCACGGTCTTCATCAGCGTGAACGAGCAGGACAAGAACCAGCGCATCATCAACATCGCCCGCGAGTTGTACCGCATGGATTTCGACCTTGTGGCCACCTCCGGCACCCACGCCTTTTTGACCCAGCACGGCATCGACTGCAAGAAGGTCTTCAAGGTCGGCGAGGATGGTCGCCCGAACATTTTCGACATCATCAAGCTCGGCAAGATCGATTTCGTGATCAACACGCCGCGAGGCGAGCGGGCGCTGCACGACGAGGAGGCCATCGGCTCGGCATCGGTGCAGAGTGGCGTACCCTTCGTCACCACCATCGAAGCCGCCGAAGCTTCGGTGCGGGCGATGGACTGCATCCGTTGCCAGCAGTTCGGCGTCAAGAGTTTGCAGGAGTACGCCACCTATCGCAATCAATAATTGCTTTTTAAAGAAGGGAGGTACAAGGACTTCAGGGACAGCAGGGACGAAGAGCTTTTTCTTGCCCTTGCAGTCCTTGAAGTCCCTGCTGTCCCTTGCTTCTCGCCTGCGATTGCGCCACGCTCCTCAATGTCGCCGCCGTTCATTATCTTGCCTGTAGCATCACTCATCAACGAGACCCGTTACATTCATGTCCACCACTCCGACCATCGCCGCTCTGCTCGACGAATCGATACAGCTCGAACTCAATCTTGCCAGGCTGTACACCCTTTTCAACGACCGGTTCGAAGAGGACGAGGAGTTCTGGTGGCAGCTTTCGATGGAGGAGCGCAGCCATGCGGCCTTGCTCCAGCAGGAGAAGAAGCAGCCGCAGCCATTGCAGTTTTTCCCGGAGAATCTGCTTTCCAAGGATCTCGACGCCCTGAAGGCCAACAACGCCCGCATTCTGGCCGAAGCCGAGCGCTTCGCCGCCGCACCCTTCTCGCGCGAACAGGCGCTGAACCTCGCACTGCACATCGAGATGTCCGCCGGAGAGGCTCACTTCCAGGAGTTCATGGAGAGCGAAACCGGTTCCTTGACGGCTGACCTCTTCAAGCAGCTCGCCAGCGAAGACCAGAACCACGCCAAACGCATCCGCGAATACATGAAGGAGCAGGGCGTCAAGGTTGACAAGAGCGCCTGAGAACAGGGCGCTGAAACGATCAGCCGCCCTGCATGGTTGAGATTCATCAGATAACCGTAAGCGAGTCTGGAATGATCAGACAACAACCATCTGAGGAATAATGCCATGTTCAGTAAGAAACTTCAGCAAGCATTCAACGAACAGATCAACCACGAGCTGGCTTCGGCCTATCTCTATCTGTCGATGGCCGCCTATGCCCATTCGATGAACCTGCCCGGATTCGCGCACTGGCTCGAATTCCAGTACAAGGAGGAGCAGGGCCATGCCATGAAACTCTACAAATTCGTCAACGAACGGGGCGGGAAAGTGGAACTGTTTGCCATTTCCCAGCCTGCATCGGAGTTCAAATCACCGGCACACCTGTTCGAGGAGGTCTTGAAACACGAGCGGAAAATCACCGCTCTGATCGGTCGCCTGTACGAAACCGCTGTCGATGAGAAGGATTACGCCGCCCAGGTGCACCTGCACTGGTTCATCGAGGAGCAGGTCGAAGAGGAGGCTGCCGCAAGCGAGATTCTCGAAACCATCAGGATGGCGGGTGAAAAGGGCCACGCCCTGATCATGATGGATCGTCAGCTCGCCCGTCGCGGCATGAACTGATCCGGTGAAGGACACTCCCTTCTGCGCGATGAAAACGTGAACCCTGACATGAGTCAGGGTTCTTTTTTTACTTACGGATTGACAATCGGGCGATTTCGCTACCGTTTGATCGCGAGGTTCACGAAGCGGTGCGACCATCTTCCCTCCTCGCCGATGGTCAGTTCGCCGTAGCGTTCGGGAAAGTAGCGGAAACTTCCGCCGTTGATGAATGCGATGCCGCCTGCCTGATAGACCTGAAAACGGTGAAAGTGGCCGTGCAGCACCAGTTTGACGCCGAGATTCTTCACGACGTTGAGGTACTCGTCACGGTTCTTGAACTCCATTGTCCAGTCGAACGCCTGATCGACCAGGGCACCGGTGCCGTACACCTTGTAGGCGTGGTGGCAGAGGCCGATGATGAAGGTGTCGTCGAGCGCCTGCCGCACGCCGGGTTCCATGAGCGCCCGGAACGTTTCACGCGAGACGCTGCCCCGCGCCCCGACCGGATTTTCCGATCCCGACCACGGTTCCACCGTATTGACCGCCACGAACGAGAGGGCGATCTCGCCGAAGTGCATCACCTTGACGAATGGTACGCCCGCCGTTTCTTCGCCGTCGCCGCTGATGAGGGGACGGAAGATGTTGTTGAACTGCCGGAGCCGCTCGTCCACCCGGCGCTGGCGAGTTCGGTCATCGGGGTTGAGCGCGTTGTAGATGCGCATCTCCTCTTCGAGATCGATCAGGTCGTGATTACCCGGTATCACCGTGGTTTTCGTCCAGTCGAACAGGCCGTGCCGCGATAGAGCGTCCCGGATAATCGTCCATTGCGCCGGAACGGCCGTATCGATCAGATCGCCGGTCATCACGAGGTGATCGTAGCCGCGACGGACGAACTCGCCGAGCATAACGTCAAGTTTTTCCTGCAGGTAACGATCGTTCCTGTTCGCAAAATGCAGATCGGAAAGATGGGCGATGGTTACTTTCTTCTCAAAGGACACCGTTGCAATGTGGATTTACGGGTTGAAAGATTTAAATTTAGCAAGCAAAGAGTGAAACTGGCAGGATCGGAACCGCCGTGAATCCCGAATTCCCCTGTTTATCCCCGCATCCTCTTCAGGGTTGCATTGCGTAAGATACTGCGTTTTCTTAACCTGCGCCACCTGGGGAACGAAGCAAAATCCACAAATCCAACATGTCGAAAAACATCTCCGCCGTCAAAAAACTCTCCCGGAACCTCTGGTGGTCATGGGATACCGAAGCGAAATCCCTCTTCAAAAACCTCTCGCCGCTCCTGTGGGAACGGGTCAATCACAATCCGGTCGAGCTGCTCCGCCACATTTCCACCGATGAACTCGAAGCTCGCTGCTCATGCGAGATGGGCAAAAAAATCGAGGAGGTGAATCAGCGTTTCAACGACTACATCGCCGAGAAAAACACCTGGGCCGCTGAACACGCGCCGCATCTGGTTGCCAATCCTGTCGCCTACTTCAGCGCCGAGTTCGGCGTTCACGAGAGCCTCCGCATCTACTCCGGCGGCCTCGGCATTCTCTCGGGCGACCACATCAAGTCGGCCAGCGACCTCGGCCTCAATTTCATCGGCATCTCTCTGTTCTACAAGGAGGGCTACTTCCGCCAGTACCTCAACCACGACGGCTGGCAAATCGAGGATTATCCGCTGCAATACCCCGAGAGCCTGCCCATCGAAAAGGTCACCACGGCGGATGGCAAGGATCTGATCATCGAAGTCACCATCGCGCAGAGCACCGTCTTCGCCCAGGCGTGGAGCCTGAAGGTCGGGCGCGCCACGCTCTACTTGCTCGACACCAACATCCCGGCCAACGAGATGCACTACCGAGACATCTGCTCGCGAGTCTACGGCGGCGACCAGAACATGCGCATCAACCAGGAGATTCTGCTCGGCATCGGCGGCATCAAGCTCCTGAAGGCGCTGAAGCTCGAACCCGCTGTCTATCACATGAACGAAGGGCACTCGGCGTTCCTCACGCTCGAACTGCTTGCCGATGAGATCGCCAAAGGGTGCTCTTTCGACGTGGCGAAGGCCAAAGTGAAGGAGCAGTGTGTCTTCACGACTCACACTCCGGTACCCGCCGGTCACGACCGTTTTTCGCGGGATATGATGGCTTACACCTTCTCCAAGTACCTGACCCTCTCCGGCATGGAGTTCGAGGAGGTCATGCGGCTTGGAAGCGAAAATCCGGCGGACACTTCGGGTCTGTTCACCATGACCGTGCTCTCCCTCAGGCTCTCCCGCTGCGCCAACGGCGTCTCGAAGCTGCACGGCGAGGTTTCGCGCGATATGTGGAAACATCTCTACTCGACAAACGATCCAAAAGAGGTGCCGATCGGCCATGTGACAAACGGTATCCATACCAGGAGCTGGAGCAGCGGATTCACCGAACGCTTCTGGAAGCAACATGCCGGAGACCTCGGAGAGCTGTTCTCGTCGAGGGAGTCGGTCGATGCGGTGCTGGCGAAGGTTTCCGACAATGACCTGTGGTGCCTGCGCTACCACCTGAAGCGCAACCTGATGGACTATATTGCGCGATACCTGTCGAACCAGCTCTATCATCAGCACCAGTACACAACCCCTTTCAAACCGTGCGATTCTTCACGGTCGGCCAAAAGTGCGCTATCACCCGACGTTCTGACCATCGGCTTCGCCCGCCGGTTCGCTACCTACAAGCGTGCGCCACTGCTCTTCCAGGATATGGACCGGCTCAACGCCATCGTCAACAACACGAATATGCCTGTGCAGATCATCTTCGCGGGCAAGGCGCATCCGCATGACGACGCCGGAAAGGAGTACATTCGGCAGATCGTCGAGCACTCGCGCCGTCCGGAGTTCCTCGGCAAGGTGATCTTCCTCGAAAACTACAACATCGGCGTAGCCAAGCGTCTTGTCTCCGGCGTCGATGTGTGGCTCAACAACCCCGTCAGGCCGATGGAGGCCAGCGGCACCTCGGGCCAGAAGACCGTGCTGCACGGCGGCCTGAACCTGAGCATCATCGACGGCTGGTGGTGCGAGGCCTACAACGGCACCAACGGCTGGTCGATCGGCCACGGCGAAGAGTACGGCAATTACGACGAGCAGTACCGCTTTGACGCGAACAAGCTGTATGAAGTGCTCGAACACCAGATCATTCCTACCTTCTACGAGCGCAACGAGCACAACCTGCCGGTCAGGTGGCTGAAGAACATCCGCAACGCCATCGCCACCATCGCACCGGTGTACAACACCGACCGGATGGTCAAGGAGTACACCATGCGCTACTACCTCAAGGAGCCGCGCCCCTGAGTCAATCCGATCAGCAACATGATTTCACCATCGACAACAACGACCATGAACTCCCCTGCCGCCGTGAGCCTCGGCAGGGGGTTGGATTTGCGCTCGCCGGTCATGCTCGCCTCGGGCACGGTTTCCTACGGCGAAGAGCTGTCGCAGCTTTGCGATCTTTCGAAAATCGGCGGGCTGGTGACGAAAGCCATTTCTCCCGAACCACGTACCGGCAATCCGCCGCAGCGCATCGCCGAGACCTCGTGCGGCATGATCAACGCCATCGGGCTGGCCAACGTGGGCCTCGACAAGTTCGTTTCGGATAAAGTCCCGTTCTTGCAGACGCTCGACACGCGGGTGATCGTCAACATCGCGGGCAAGTCGATAGACGACTACTGCCAGGTGGTCGAGAGGCTCGATTCGGTCGAAGGGATCGCGGCCTACGAGCTGAACCTCTCCTGTCCGAACGTCAAGGGGGAGTGCATGATCATGGGGGTCAGCCCGGATGCAACGCGCGAGATCGTCTCGACCCTGCGCAAACTGACCAACAGGCATCTGATGGTCAAGCTCACGCCAAACGTCACCTCGATCAGCACCATCGCGATTGCCGCCGAAGAGGCGGGGGCGGACTCGGTGTCACTCATCAACACGGTGGTCGGCATGGCTGTGGACTACCGCACCCGCAAGCCGCTGCTGAAGAACGTCACGGGCGGCCTCTCCGGCCCGGCGATCAAGCCAATCGCGCTCGCCAAGGTGTGGGAGGTGTCGCGGGCCGTGAAAATCCCGGTGGTAGGCATGGGCGGCATCGCCTCGTTTGCCGACGCGATGGAGTTCCTGCTCGTCGGAGCGAGCGCCATCCAGATCGGCACGATGAACTTCGTCTACCCCGACATCGGCGAAAAAATCGCCATCGCGATTGACGAATTCTTCGCCGCGCCGGGAGCGCCAAAGTTCAGCGAGTACGTCGGAAGCTTGATCGTGTAAGGCAATGGATAATTGATAATGGACAATTGATAATGTAGGGGCAGGCCTCGCGCCTGCCCTCGATCAGTCAGATCCGATTGATCTTTTTTTACCCAAACCCAAACACCACCACTATACCATGCGCATAGGAATCGGCATAGACGTTCACCAGTTCGTGGAAGGCAGAAAGCTCATCATCGGCGGGGTTGACATCCCCTCGCCGGTCGGCCTGCTCGGCCACAGCGATGCCGACGTGCTGCTGCACGCCATCAGCGACGCGCTGCTCGGCGCGGCGGCGCTCGGCGACATCGGCAAGCACTTCCCCGACACCAGCGCGGAGTTCAAGGACATCGACAGCATGATCCTCCTGAAGCACGTCGGCAAACTGCTCGACCGCGAAGGGTACAAACCGGTGAACATCGACGTCATGCTGCTGCTCGAAAAGCCGAAAATCGCCCCATACATCGAGGATATGCGCCGCAACATCGCCCGCTGCCTCGACCTTGAGCTGAACGCCGTCTCGGTGAAGGCCACCACCAACGAAAAACTGGGCTACGTAGGCCGCCAGGAGGGCGCCTGCGCCCACGCGGTGTGCTTGATTGAGTGAGAAAGAGGGAGCTGGTGGACGAAGTGGACTCTGTGGACGCCCCCAAAGAATCCAAATTCCTCTTCGTCCACCAAGTCCACAACGTCCACAATCTTACATTCTACCCCACCTCGCCTCGCAGCACCCGCACCGGCAGATAGCTCGTGGCCCGGCGGGCTGGCCCGACCGAGGAGATCACGGCAATCACGATGCCGAACGCTATCACCAGAAGATGCGCGTCGGGAGATTCGATGATCAGCAAACGGTCGGCGCTGATGACCCCCGCGCTGCTTGGCGCGAAGCGGATCCGGCTGATGAGGTCGCAGATGAGGTGGCCCACCGGGCTGCCCACCAGTACGCCGAAGGTGCCGATCATCAGCCCTTCGAGCATGAAGATGCGCGTGATGCTCTTGCGCTGAAGCCCCATTGAGCGCAGAATGGCAATATCCTTCACCTTCTGCAGCACCACGGTCGTCATGACCGACGACACGCCAAGCCCCGCCACCACAAAGACGAAGCTGACCAGCACCATCGTAATGATGCCGTTGCGGTTGTAGAAATCAATCACGTTCTTGTTGCTTTCGCTCCAGCTTTTGGTGTCGTAGCCGGTCAGCTTCTCGATCCTTGCCGCGATGGCGTCTGCCTCGACGATGTCGGAAATCCGCAGGCCGATGCCGGTCACGCTGTTCGCCGGAAGCAACTCCATGCGTTGAGCCAGCGCCAGATTGACGTAGGCCTCCTTGTCATCCTTGGCGTTGAAACCGCTCCTGAAGCGCCCCACGACCAGCACCGGATACTCGTGCCCCGCCTTGTCCACCAGCATGATCGTGTCGCGATACTCCGCCTTGAGCTTGTCGGCGAGCATCGAGCCGAGGATGATGCCGTTCGGCGTCCAGGCCAGCTCGGCGAGCGCTTCGGAATCGAGCAGATTCTTTTTCAGCCCGGCGATTCCCCCTTCGAGCGAGGGCATGACCCCTTTGGCGAAGCAGGGGGTGAAGCGGTTCTTGTTGCGGGCGAGCAGCTTGCTGGTGACGTACGGCGAAATATCGACTACCTCGCGAATCGGGCTGACGGTCGCGACCACCTGACTGTAGTTCTTGATTACCACCTTCCGGTCGGTGGTCACATTCTTGCGGACAAAGGAGATGCGCCCCTGCATGATGCCGATGAGATTATCCGGCACCTCCGGCACGACGCGATCAGCACCGATGGTGATGTGCGGCGCGACATCGATCAGCCGCAGAAAGACGTTCATCGACGACCCGCGCGTCATGGCGATGGTGGTGATCATCATCGCCGAGCCGACCGCCACGCCGAGCACTGTCAGCGCGGTCTGGCGCTTTCTCTCGCGCAGATGCACCCAGGCGAACCGAAGATGATCGAGGAAGGTCATGTTCCGATGGATTCAGTGAAAATTCAACGATTCGTATTTCATCATACGGCAATGAAATATCAGCCAAATACTCTATCTTGACCGATATACCGCGCCATGCAACAATGGTGTAATAAATCAAATTAAGCTGTTAAAAGCTAACCTGAGGAAAAAGGAGAGAGCAGCGTGAAAAAAATCGGAATTCTTACCAGCGGCGGGGACTGCGGCGGACTGAACGCCGTTATCAAGGGTGCCGCGCTCATGGCCCTGAACAAAGGGCTGGAACTCTATGTGATCCCGAACGGCTACGCCGGATTGTACAACCTCCTGAACCAGGAGCGCCTCGTGAAGTTCGACGAAGCCCGTCTCGACCAGTTCCAGGCCAGCTTCGCCGGTTCGGAAGCGGGCCATTCGCGTGTCAAGATCAAGGCGATCAGCAACCCCGACAAGTACAACCGCATCAAGGTCGGCATGAAAAAGTTCGATCTCGACGCGCTGATCATCAGCGGCGGCGACGATTCGGGCAGCGTTATGATCGACCTGAATCTGAACGGCATCCAGTGTATCCACTGCCCGAAGACGATGGACCTCGACCTCCAGACCTACTCGGTCGGCGGCGACTCCACCATCAACCGTATCGCGCAGTTCGTCGAGGATCTGAAAACCACCGGACGCACCCACAACCGCGTGCTCGTCACCGAGGTGTTCGGGCGCTACGCCGGTCACACGGCCTTCCGCAGCGGCGTGGCCGCCGAGGCGGACTGCATCCTGATCCCGGAAATTCCGGTTGACTGGGACGTGATGTACGAGCACATCGTCGAGCGCTTCACCCGCCGCATCCGCCAGAGCGACGTGCACAGCGGCACTTACACCGTCGTCGTGGCCGAGGGGATGAAGAACGCCGACGGCACGGACATCGTCGATGAATCGGCGGGCGTCGATGCGTTCGGCCACAAGAAGCTGGCCGGCGCGGGCAAATATGTGTGCCAGCAGATCCAGAAGCGCTTCAAGGCCGATCCGCGTATGCCCCTCTTCATGAAGGAGACCGGCATGTTCGTCGAGGGCATCTATGAAATTCCCGAGGTGCGCGAAGTGCATCCGGGCCACCTGGTGCGCGCCGGACACTCCTCGGCCTACGACATCAACTTCGGCTTCGAGGCCGGAGCCGCCGCCGTGCTGCTTCTGCTCGACGGCAAGACCGGCGTGACGATCTCCAAGGTCAAAGGCCGCAAGATCGAGTACATCGACTCCACCAAAGCCATCGCCCAGCGCCACGTCGATCTGGAGCATGTAGCCATGTACGAATCGCTCGGCACCTGCTTCGGCAGAAAGCCGGTAGAGTTCGAGCCGATCATGCGCGAGGTAGAGGGCGTATACGAAAGGATTTACTGAGTGAGAAAAGTAGGCTTTGTGGACGAAGTGGACGCTGTGGACAAAGAGATTGTTCCGTTGCATCCTGTTCCGTCCACAAAGTCCACAGCCTTTCTGAATTAGCGCCTCCTTGCTTTCAAAAAATTCAAAACGGACTATCTTAAAAGAAAAATTCTTTACCGTTTTTTTCACTCAATTTCATCTGTTCATGTACAACTCGCTTAAAATATGGATGAACGGCGAACTGGTTGACTGGAGTGATGCCAAAATCCATGTCATGTCCCACGTCGCCCACTATGGTTCGTCTACCTTCGAAGGCATCCGCTGCTACGATACTGCCAAAGGCTCGGCCCTGCTCTTTCTCGACGAACATGTCCGCCGCCTCTGGGAGTCTTCGAAAATCTACCGCATAGAGATTCCCTACTCGGAAACCGAGATCAAGGACGCCATTATCGCCACCATCAAGGCCAACAACCACAAGGCATGCTATGTCCGTCCACTGGTGTTCCGCGGGCAGGGCGCGCTTGGCGTCAATCCGCACCGCGCTTCCATCGAGGTCGCCATCGCCACCTGGGAATGGGGCACCTACCTCGGCGAGGATGTGCTCGAAAACGGCGTTGACGTCAAGGTCTCGTCGTGGCACCGCCTCGCGCCGAACACTCTGCCCTCGTGGGCCAAAGCTGGCGGCAACTACATGAACTCGCAGCTCATCAAAATGGAGGCGATCTCGGACGGCTACGCCGAAGGGCTTGCGCTCGACCACAACGGCTACGTCGCCGAGGGCAGCGGCGAGAACATCTTTGTCGTCAGGCACAATATCATCTACACCCCCCTGGCCGCGCAGTCGATCTTGCCGGGCTTCACCCGTCATGCAGTGATGCACATCGCCAAGGAGCTTGGCTACGAGGTTCGCGAAACGCTCATTCCCCGCGAGGCGCTTTACATCGCCGACGAAATCTTCCTCACCGGCACGGCTGCCGAGATCACCCCGGTCAGAAGCGTGGACAGGATTCCGATCGGCAACGAAAAACGCGGCCCGGTCACCGAAGCCTTGCAGCACGAATACCTCAAAATCGTCCACAGCGGCGAAGATCCGTACAACTGGCTGACCTTTATCTGAGCGAAGAGGCATGTTGGCACCTCTATGGATTGTCGTGAGCGGTTCGAGTGCAAGGCGGACGGAGCACAGAAACCGGAGCGTACAGTTAGTACGTGAGGATTTCGAGCACCGACCAACGCAGCAATCGAATTGCGCAACAAATACAGAGAGGCGCCAATGAGCTGGAATTCGATAGTCGGCCACGAATCCCAGCTTCGGGTGCTGAAAA
Source organism: Chlorobaculum sp. (assembly GCA_013334655.1). Lineage (GTDB taxonomy): Bacteria > Bacteroidota > Chlorobiia > Chlorobiales > Chlorobiaceae > Chlorobaculum. The sequence goes on from JAAXXD010000012.1 coordinate 27,528, forward strand.
CAGCGCTCGGAGCTGACCGTCTGGCTCATGCCTATCTTTTTGCCGGTCCGGAAGGAGCGGGCAAGGAGACCGTGGCGTTTGAACTCGCCAAAATCCTCAACTGCCGGAATTCCAGTGACTTGCCGGGACAAGGCTCCTGCGGCGAATGCGAAAGCTGCCGCCAGGCCGACCGGCTCATGCACCCCAACATCGAGTATCTCTTCCCCATCGAAGCGGCGCTGCTCGAGCCCTCCGATCCGTCGAAAAAGGAGAACAAGAAGGTCGCCGAGGTGAAGGAGCGCTACGAGGCGCTGATCGAGGAGAAGCTGCGCAATCCGTTCTTCACGCCCGCCATGGAGCGTTCGATGGGCATTCTGACCGAGCAGGTGCTCATCCTTCAGCAGAAAGCCGCGCTCGCCCCGCGTGACGGCGGCAAAAAGGTCTTCATCATCTCGCAGGCCGAACGTCTCCACCCGACGGCAGCCAACAAGCTGCTGAAGCTACTCGAAGAGCCACCGGCGCACGTGGTGTTCGTGTTGGTCTCATCGCGCCCCGAATCGGTGCTGCCGACGATTCGCTCGCGCTGCCAGACGCTCTCCTTTGCCCGCCCGAAACCGGCGGAGATCGAAGCGTGGATCGAGCGACGTGCACCGCAACTGGACGAAGTGGAGCGGCGCTTCATCGTCAGCATATCGCGCGGCAACCTCACCGACGCGCTCGAACTGCTCGAAGCTGAAACCGGCGAAGGATCGGCCCCGGCGGTCGTTGGCATCCGCAACAAGGCCATCGACTACCTCCGCAACATCCTCGTCCCCGCGAAGTTCCACGAAGCGATCGGCGCGTGCGAAGAGTTGTCGAAAAACTCGACGCGCACTGAACAGCTCATCTTCCTCGACTCGCTCCTGCTCTTCTTCCAGGACGTCACCCGCCGCAGCATCGACTCCGCCTTCCCGGAACTCAACAATCCCGACATCGCGGACTCCACCAACCGCTTCGTCAAAGCCTTCCCCAACCGCGACCTCTACCGCGCCTCGACCGTCATCGAAGAAGCCATGCGCTCCATCGAACGCAACGCCAGCGTGCTCTTGGTCATGGCCGGATTGACGGCGGAGTTAAGAGGTATTTTGCAGGGGAAGAGGTGAGAGGAGGAAAGGAATGAAATCTTTTTCATTTCATCGTGTTCTATTCCATTCGAAAATCAATAATATATTTTAATTATATTTTCTTATTATCATAACCCAACAACAATAAAGCAATACACAATGAACTTAAAAATAGCATTATATTCTTATATTATCCTATTAAATATCATATCTGAAACATAAAAAGATTTTTTATCAAGCACGTTTTCAACTATCGCCTTAGCAAGCTCATCAGAATTCATATAGCCAGCTGTATCATGCAAAATCCCAGGATTAGCATCCCAGAACGGCGTATCAATCCCACCAGGATAAACAGCTATAACGCGAACTTTTGTCCCCTTAGACTCTAATCTTAGAGATTCAGTAAAACCTTTTGCCCCCCATTTAGCCGCACAATATATAGACTCATTAACCTTGCCCATTGTCGCAGCTGTAGATATAACATTTATAATAACGCCACCCATTCCTTGCATTTCAATAAATGCCTTTTGAGAAACAAATATTGTCCCATATAATGAGCCCGACATAACATTCATAATATGCTCATCCCGAAAACAACCAACTTGTCCAAACACACCTTGTCCAGCACAAGAAATGACGATTTTCGGATACCCTGCCCAATCATTTGCTATTTTGAAACAGTCTTCAACGTTATCATATTTACTTACATCTTTTACAATTGTCAACACACTATCTTCACCACACTCAGCTTTTACCATCTCCAATTTATTTCTTGTTCTACCAACAATCACAACCGGATATTTTATATTAGCAAATTGCATTGCTAAACTTTTACCTAACCCACTGCCGCCGCCGGTGATCAGAACATAACCTTTTCCTTTCATTAAAAAAATCTTTTTTTATTTATAAAAAACTATTATCCCACATCTGCAACACAACGATAAATCACAAACTATAACATCCAACAATATCACGATTTCTCATTTATAAAAATTCTTGGATATTTACTAACCCAAGCATACGGAAGATCTTTAATCGCATTACGATCGCAAACAATTGTAAAATTATGATGCTTCTTCAAAAGGCTAACCGGAATTAATGCAGAAACCGGCTCTAACAATAACCTTTTAATAATAGATGACTTACTCTCCCCTGTAGCAACAAGAATTATTCTATCAGAACAGTTTAATATATTTCCAATCCCCATCGTAATATCAAATCTCGTAGCTGGCCTAGGAAACAAATACTGACAAGAATCGCTGGACAACTCAACCATTGTAGTACATTGAATTTCCAATTCATTAATCGCTTTATTTGATGGGTCTATACTAGCAATCTGACCATTCGGAGCGACACCAAGCAATTGAAGATGAATTCTACTTGCCCCTATTTTGGAGTCATATTCAAGAAAAATATTTTCAAGACTACCCTTATTAATATTGCTTGGTATCGATATCAAACTATGTTCTATTCTATAGTTCAATAATTTTTCAACTGGAGATATTAAATGTTTTTTAAGAAAGTTTTTATATGTATTTGGATGAGTATCAGCCAGCCCAAAATGCTCGGCATTCATATAAAATTCAGCATTTCTCAAATGAGAAACATCTGATATCGAACACAAGTCTATCAATGTATCATAAATAGCGCCCGCTGTTCTCCCAGCAAATAATCCGATTATAGGTCTAACTCTAGAATTTAGAGTGTTAATAATTTCATTAGCCACATATTCATTGGCTTTCTGAGGCGTCTCAAATACTGCAATATTTGGCAAAATATCTGTTGGATACCTATAATTTCCCTCAATCAATTCGGTAATCAATTTGACGACATCTTTATTAACCTTTTCAGAAAGCTGGCTTGATTGCTCAAAATAACTCACATAATAGCCTTTATAAAAGTCTTCTACTTCTTTAATAAATAAATCCTGTAACTTTTCTTTCTTTGTTGATTTATTAATATATATCAACATCGGTTTATTCAAAGCCTTTGCTTTTCTATATTCAGCCTCAGTTACTGAAATTTTTCCATCACAAAGACACGACTTTTCACTTGCAGAGGGTACATGCCCATACCTACACCCATATATAGCTAAAAAAATATGACAGTCACTAATTTCTTGCTCTATAATTGACGACACTTCATCCCATCGAGACCCCTCATACTCAGAACAAAAAGTCTCAAAACCCATTCCAAATATAGAATCACGAACAAGAGACCTCTCGTCCTTTAAATCATTCACAGTTGACGAAATAAATATTTTCATACCCACCCCATTTTTCAATATATTTATTTCATTATATAGTCGAAAATCAAAAAAATAAATAAAAATCACTTAACCTAAACTCATATGGTAATTTAGTATTATTTTTTACGATAACGCGATACAACACGATTTTTAATTGAATTTACGTAGAATCCTTACAGGCGAAAACTCAGGGCAGACACACAGGTCTGCCCCTACGGTTGTCTTGTCAATCATTCTTCCCAGCTCATTTCTCCCCCGTCGTCGCATCCAGCCACGCTAAATACTCCGGCGATCCGCCGATGATTGGTAATTGAATAATCTCCGGGACGTCGTAGGGGTGGTATTCGCGGATGTAGCTTTCGAGGGCTGGGTAGCGCTTTGTGGTGGTTTTGATGAAGAGCGAGACTTCGTCGTCCTGCTGAATCTCTGCGTCCCAGAAAAAGAAGCTGCGAATGTCGGAGAGCTGCACGCAGGCGGCGAGGCGGTTTTCGAGTATGCCTTGCGCCAGCTTTTCAGCCTCGTCGCGCTCGGGCGCGGTGGTGATGACCATGCAGTAGCCACTCTCGTTCTGTTCCATGCTCGATGTATTTTTGAGGTTTTTTTAGAAATCACCTGGGAAAGTTGAAGTGGACGATGTGGACTGAGTGGACAGCGTGGACAGCGTGGACGGACAAGCCGAGATTCTTACATCTTCTCTTGTCCACTTCGTCCATATCTTACATTACATTCGTCCACAACGTCCACCAAGTCCACGTTCCTCTTCCTCTCACAATTCAATCAAATCCTTCGTAAACCGCTGCAACGGCTCGGCTCCGTCGGGGCCGAGGGCTACCATGTCTTCGATGCGGACGCCGAAGCGGCCCGGCAAATAGATGCCCGGCTCGACGGTGAAGAGCGTGCCTTCGCGGAGGATGCCGGTGGAGGCGGTGCCGACTCGCGGTGCTTCGTGCACTTCCACGCCGACGCCGTGGCCGAGGCCGTGGCCGAAGGCTTCGCCGTAGCCTGCGGCGGCGATGAAGTTGCGCACTTCGGCGTCGAGGTCGCGGGCGGCCATGCCAGCTTTCGCCGCGTCGATGCCAAGCTGCTGTGCCTCCTGCACGATGCGGTAGACTTTGCGCTGCTCGTCAGAAATCCTGCCGAAAGCGACCGTGCGGGTCTGGTCGGAGGCGTAGCCATCGACGATGCACCCCATGTCGATGACGATGAGCGTGCCCGGCTCGAAGCGGGCGGCGGTCGGCTTGGCGTGCGGCATCGCGCCGCGCACGCCTCCGGCCACGATGGGATCGAAGGAGTCCTTCTCCGCGCCGAGCTTCCGGTGGCGGTAGGTGATTTCGGCGGCAATGTCGATCTCGGTGACGCCGGGGGCGATCATGCCGATCACCTCTTCGAGCACCGTTTCGCTCAATGCCACGGCGCGGCGCATCCGGTCGAGTTCCTCGATGTGGTTGATCTCGCGGAACTCGTCGAAAAAAGCCGATACCGGCGCGAATTCAAGATGGCCGAGCTTTTCCGACAGCTGTTGCGTCTCGTGCCAGGTGATGTGGTCGGCCTGCAACGCCATCTTGTCGCCAAGCCGGAACGTACCCGAGGCCAGCTCGACCGGCAGCGCTTCCTTGAGAATCACCGTGGCGATGCCGCTGGTTTCGTGACGAATCTGCTCCTGATAGCGGAAATCGGTAAACAGTACGGAGGTTGCGTCTCCGGCGAAAAGCAGTTTGGCGCTGGAGCCGCTGAAGCCGGTCAGCCAGCGGATGGTCGCCAGATCGGTCACGAGCAGTGAGTCCAGCCCAGCGGCGGCCATTTTTCTGAATATCCTGGTGCGCAGGGTGCTGCGATAGGTGTGAAGTATATCGTGCGACATGAATCGGAAAACAGAGTGAAAAAATTGCCTCACCAGCCCCGCAACGCGCATCCGCTTTTTGCAAAAGGGCTGACAGTTAGTATAATGTACAGTAATATTTTCTTCAGGGTGCCGTTAAAAAGCGTCATGAGCGGTTCGAGTGCAAGGCGGATGGAGCGCAGAAACCGGAGTCCCGAAAGCTTTCGGGATGAGGATTTCGAGCACCACCCAACGCAGCAATCGAATTGCGTAATAGCTTTTTAAAGGCAACCTTCATCCCGATCCCCCTTTGCAACACACTATGCGTCAACAGGAGATTCTTCAGAAGCTGCTGGAGGGTAACGACCTTGCCCGGCAGGAGATGGAAACGAGCATGAATGCGATCATGGAAAACCGCTTCACCGACGCGGGCACCGGCGCGATTCTGGCGCTGTTGCAGAAAAAGGGGATCACCCCCGACGAGGTGACCGGCGCCTGCCAGAGCATCATCTCGCGAGCCACGCCGGTCAATCTCGATCCGCAGGCGGTCGATACCTGCGGCACGGGCGGCGACCACACGGGCACCTTCAACATCTCGACCGCTGCGGCCTTCATCGCCTCCGGCGCGGGTGTGCCGATTGCCAAGCACGGCAACCGCTCGATCACAAGCAAGTGCGGCAGCGCCGACGTGCTCGAAGCGCTCGGCTACCATGTCGATCTGTCACCAGCCAGCACCGAAGAGCTGTTCCGCGAGACCGGCTTCGCCTTCCTCTTCGCCCCGCTTTACCATCCCTCGATGAAGGCCGTGGCGAGCATCCGCAAGGAGCTTGGCGTCCGCACGATCTTCAACATGCTCGGGCCGATCATCAATCCGGCGCGCGTGCGCCGCCAGCTCGTCGGCGTATTCGATCCATCGGTCATGGAGATTTACGCCGAAGTGCTCTTGCTCTTTGGATGCGACCACGCCATCATCGTGCACGGCAAGACCGGCAGCGGCTGTGGACTCGACGAACCGAGCGTCTGCGGGTCGAGCGACTTGATCGAGCTGCATAAAGGGCAGCTCCTCCGCCACACCGTCGAGCCGGAGGAGTTCGGCCTCGGCAGATGGGACATCAGCGAGCTGGCGGGCGGAGACAGCGAGGCCAACGCGCAGATCATCCGGGAGATTCTCGACGGTTCAGCCTCGCAGGCCAAAATCGACGCCGCGCTCTTCGCCTCGGCCATCACCTGCTACGTTTCGGGCATGGCCTCCTGCATCGACGAGGGGATGAGCATGTCCAAGGAGAGCCTCGAAACCTGCGAAGCGCTCGAAAAGATGCACAGGATCATCGAAACGAACCGGCGGCTCGCCATGAAATGCGATTCTGCGATAAACTAAATGCTCTTACAATTTGCCGGAAAACATGTATTTTATTTGCTTTCTGTTTCCAGCCGAAGCCAGAATCTGTAAATCATGAACGGAAGCGATACGCTCAATCCAGAACTGCACCTGAACCTCGACGAGAAACTGGATCAGTCCGGCATCAGTCAGTCCAGACAGAAAATCATCCAGCAGGCTCTTGAGAATGTCAACAAGCCTGGATTCCGCATCGAGCCTTCGGCGATTCTTCCGCTCATGAAACCCGTCACCTGGTTTCCGCCGATGTGGGCCTTCGCCTGCGGCGTGGTCTCGACTGGCGAAAGCGTCTCGCACAATATCTCGATTCTCGTTCGTGGCGTCATCCTTGCAGGCCCGCTGATGTGCGCCATGTCGCAGACCATGAACGACTACTTCGACCGCGAGGTCGATGCCATCAACGAGCCGGAGCGCCCGATTCCGGCGGGCAAAATCTCCAAGCAGGCAAGCTGGCTCATCACCTTCGGGCTGATTCTCACGGGTTTTGCGGTCGCGCTGTCGATCCACCCCTACGTTGTGGCCATCGCTTTTGTCGGCGTTCTGATGTCGCACGCCTACTCCGGCCCGCCGATCCGCGCCAAGCGCAACGGCTGGTACGGCAACCTGATCGTCGGCCTTGCCTACGAAGGGGTCGCCTGGCTCACCGGCAGCTTCTCGATCACCCAGGGCGTGCCCTCGACCGAGTCGATCGCGCTCGCCATCATCTTCTCCCTCGGTGCGCATGGCATCATGACGCTCAACGACTTCAAGTCGGTTGTCGGCGACAGAATCCGCAAGGTAGCCTCCATTCCAGTGCAGCTCGGTGAGAAAAAAGCCGCCATCCTCGCCTCGGTGGTGATGGACGCCGCGCAGATCGCGGCCATCGCGATTCTCGTCGCCAAAGGCTCGATGCTCCCGACCGCCATCGCCGTGACGCTGCTCGTCGCCCAGCTCCCGATGCAGAAAATTCTCATCGACCGCCCCGCCGAAAAAGCGGTCTGGTACAACGCCTTCGGCACGCTGCTCTACGTGCTCTCGATGATGGTCTGCGCGGTAGGCATCAGGCCTTGAAGAAGTTGATGGTTGATGGTTGATAATGGATAATGGATAATGGAAGAATCTGGGAGCGCATGGCTCCCATAAGTCCCATGGACCCCATTTGTCCCTATCTTCGCCCCCGTAGCGAAAACTTTTCCTTTTTTGCTCATTTTTGCTTATACTCGGTATCATTTTTTAACGCCAATCGATCCCATTATGTCTAAAGTTTGCGTGCTGACCGGAAAAAGGCCGATATACGGCAACAACGTTTCCCATGCCAATAACCACACCCGTACCCGTTTCGAGCCGAACCTTCATACCAAAAGAATCTGGATCGAGGAAGAAAAGCGCTGGGTCAAGGTTCGCCTGACCGCCAAGGCGATGAAGATCATGTCCAAAACCGGCACCGCCGAACTGGCCAAGCTTCTGAAGTAATCGTCGCAGTCGCGAAAAATCCCATTTGACAAGGCTCATCCACAGGTTGAGCCTTTTTTTATCTATGGAAAAAACGGTCACACTCTATACCGACGGCGCGTGCAGCGGCAATCCGGGCAAGGGCGGCTGGGGAGCACTGCTCATGTACGGCGGCAACCGGAGGGAGATTTCGGGATACGACCCCGCCACGACCAACAACCGCATGGAGCTGATGGCGGCGATCAAGGGTCTCGAAGCGCTCAAGGAGCCTTGCCACGTGCAGCTCTACAGCGACTCGGCGTATCTGGTCAACGCCATGAACGAGGGGTGGCTGAAGCGCTGGGTGAAGAACGGCTGGAAAACCGCCGCGAAGAAGCCGGTCGAGAACATCGACCTCTGGCAGGAAATCCTGAAGTTGACTACATTACACCGCGTCTCCTTTCACAAAGTCAAGGGCCACAGCGATAACCCGCACAACAACCGGTGCGACGAGCTGGCCCGGCTTGCCATCAAGGATAACTCCTAACTTTATTCTGCCTTATGAGCGGCAACGAGTCCATGCCCGCGACGCCCGAGTTGCAGGCCCCCAGAAAGAAAGGTCCGAGAGTCATCGCCACCCTTTTCGTCACGGGGCTGATCGTCGTCCTGAGCGGCTACCTCTGGATCAACTGGGAGAAGCCGCGCGTTGCGCCCGAGCAGCTCTCGCCGGAACTCACGACCATCATACAAAACATGCCTGGCACTTCAGACGCCATGATTTACGTCGGCATGAATGATATTCGCGAAAGCCGCTTCTGGAAAGAGGCCGTACCGGATTCGATCAAGAACAGCCCGCTCCTCAGCCTCGGCAAACGAACTGACAGTCTTATGAAAGCTGGCGGCATCGATCTCAACAGCGATCTCGACACGCTGCTCGTGAGCTTCCAGCGCTCTGGGCGGAAGCAGCAGAACTACATCGGCATGGCGAGCGGCCCGGTCGCCCGGAAGGCTTCCGCCTCGTTCCTCAAATCCGCGAGCCTCCAGACAGCGGAGGTTGCCGGACGACCGGCGTACATGCTCGACAGCACGCTCTGGGTCAGCCCGATGGGAGCGAACCGGCTCGCCATAGCCAGCAGCAGCGACAACCTCGAAAAGTTCTTCAGGCCATCCGGCCATCTGTTCGAGCGCGACTCGACCACCGCCTCGCTGATCCGCAAAACCCCCTACAAATCGCACGTCTGGTTCGCCCTCGCCTCGCCGCAGTGGACGGCGGGCGCGCTGCAAAGCATCACCTCGAAGAACAGCGATGTCAAATCGGTCGGCAATCTGAACCGCTTGCAGCAGATTTCGATGTCGGTGAAGTTCGACGACAGCGGCCTCAAAGGGCAGTCCGAGTGGGTCTACAAGGATCGCCAGGCGGCATTCTTCGCCTCGACCTTTCTGTGGGGCGCCATCGAGCTGTCGAGCATGACGGGCAACCGCACGTCGGAGTCGGCGAGAGAGCTGCTCAAGCACCTCAAGGTGAACCAGAACCTCGAATCGGTCATCGTCACGGCTGACCTGCCGGAAACCCTCTTCAGGAAAAGCGGCAACAAGAAGTGAAATCCTCAGCGGCGGTTCGATGGATCGCCGCTACGCCGAAAGCGTAAAAATCCATCCTGCCTCGCCACCTCGACCCCCGATCCCACCTGAACGCTCCGTCCGGCCTGGCTTTCGAGCAAACCGACGATCCGGCTCAGCACCTGGCTCTCTACCGGAAGCCCCTGCAACTTCAGCGCCCGCTTCAGAATCTCCTTTCGCTCGAACATCGAGAGCTGCCGCATCGCGCCGACATGTAACTTACCGCCCGCAAGGTCGAGGCCGGGATTGGCTTCGAGCAGACGCGAGATGTGCAGCTCAATGAACGCTTCGAGTTCACCCGCCTGCTCCGAAATGCGTTGCATCGATGGCGCGAACTTGTGGGCGAAGCGCTCCTCGATCACCGGAATCACGCGGTTGCGGATGAAATTACGGTCATAGTCGTCGCCCTCGTTGGTGTAATCGCTTCTCCATCCGATCTTTTTCTCTTCGAGATAGGCTATGATCTCCCGGCGGCTGAAGGGCAAAAGCGGCCTGATGATCTTGCCATGCTTCGAGCGGATTCCGCGAAGGCCCGCCGCCGCCGCACCGCGAAAGAGATTGAAGAGCACCGTCTCGGCATTGTCGCCGCTGTGGTGCCCAGTCGCGATTCGGGTAAAACCGGCCTCATGGCACAGCTCATCGAAAAACTCGTAACGCAACAAACGCGCGGTCTCCTCGACAGACTTTTTCCGCGCCGCCGAGACGCTCGCCGTATCGAAGCGACGCGCGTGGCAATCGAGGCCGAGCGCGGCGCACGAATCGCGGACGAACGCCTCGTCGCCGTCGCTCGCCTCGCCGCGCAGCGTGAAATTGCAATGCGCCACGCCAAGACGGCATCGAAGCACCGGTGCAACCGCCGCGAACAGATGCAGGAGCGCCATCGAGTCCGGCCCGCCGGAGACCGCCAGCAGCACAGCGTCGCCATGAGCGACAAGCGCTTGCCGCCGGATGTTTTCAAGAAATTTTTTCTCGGTTCTGTTCACTGACTCGTTTGTCCGATTGTTCGACGCGGAGGTTCATCCCTCGCCGTCCGGGCTTTTTGGCAATCTGTCCGGGACGACCTGCCAATCACGCACCATGATGGTAAATATGACAAATTTGGCTATCATAAGCCTCAAATCTGGAACATCATCTTATGCGCATTGCACCATACGGAACCGGCAGCGTCGTCAAAACCGCGATTTTCTGCATTGTCATTTTCATCGCGGGCAGTTTTTTACCGCAGCCCGGAGGCGCAGTTTTTTCAGCCGCCGCACTCCTCTTCCTCCTCTTCACGCTTTACTTCTATCGCGATCCAGAACGCTCGACTCCCGCCGAAAAGGGGCTGCTCATCGCGCCCGCTGATGGCAAGATCGTGCTGAAGCAAACGGTGGATCATCCGGTCACCGGGCCGAATTCGACCCTCGTCAGCATCTTCATGTCTCCCTTCAACGTGCACGTGAACCGGATTCCCCTCGATGGCAAGGTTCGCGGATGCCAATACCATGAGGGCAAATTCCTCATGGCCTTCGACCACCGCAGCATGACCGACAACGAGCGCATGGAGATCACGCTCGACTCCCCCGCTGGCCCCGTCTGGTTTTGCCAGGTGTCGGGATTCGTCGCCCGCAGGATCGTCTGCGACCTCAAAACGGGTCAGCAGGTGATGCGCGGGAGCCGTTTCGGCATGATCAAGCTCGGATCGAGAGTCGATATCGCCCTTCCCGCTTCGTTCCGGGTGACGGCGACGGAGGGCGAGAAAACCGTCGCGGGCGAAACTGTTCTGGCTCAGGCTGGCGGTTTTTGATCGAAATCTTTTTGGTTTAGCTGGTCGCTTTGTTTAGCTTCCATTGCTGTAACAGGCATTACCAACCATTTGTACATTTTCCGGAGATCAAGCAATGTTCGGTTTAGGCGGCCAGGAGCTCATTCTTATCCTGCTTATCGTTCTTCTGCTGTTCGGCGCCCAGAAGCTGCCCGAACTGGCCAAAGGACTCGGCAAAGGCATCAAGGAGTTCAAAAAAGCACAGAATGAAATAGAGGAGGAGTTCAACAAGACGATTGACGACTCACCCAAAAAAGAGAAGAAGGCCTGAACTCGCAGGACGGCCCTCGGCATATTTTTCTTTGAAACGATACCAGACCGGCCCAACTACCCCTTTTCTCTCAAAGCCGGTCACCGTGAGATCATCACAAGCAACAGACAATCCGTAAGTTCCCGAGCCTGACCCCTGGCTCGGAACTGACCTTTCGATCAACCATATCTGACAGCAAGTTGCGTTACCCCTGCCATCTTTATGTCATGAACTCGCCGGTGGCGCGCATCGTCTGGGACGGATGTGACGATTCCGGCACACCGCTTCCGGCAGGAAGTTACCGGATCGCGATGAACGCCACGGGCTATTCTGGTTCGCGATTCAGCGACACGCGAACGGTGACGCTGGCTCGGTAAATTGGACGAACGCTTTTCAACACGCTCTTTTAGCGTTATCTTACAGGCGTTTGGCCGCCGGATATACCCGAACCACACTTCTCTCCGTTACATGCTCAAAAGCCTCTACGTCAGGGATTTCGCGCTCATCGACGAACTTTCGGTCAGCTTCGCGCCCGGACTGACCATCATCACCGGCGAAACCGGCGCGGGAAAGTCGATCCTGATGGGAGCGCTCAACATGGTGCTCGGCGAACGGGCAAGCGTGGAGATGGTACGTGGCGGCTCGTCGAAGGCGGTGATCGAGGCGGTTTTCGGCGGCGAACATTACGACAGCATCGGCGGGATGCTCGACGAGGAGGAGATCGAGCGCACGGAGGAGATCATCCTGCGGCGCGATATTTCGGCTTCAGGCCAGTCGCGCTGCTTCATCAACGACACGCCTTGCACGGTCGCGTTACTGAAACGAGTGGGACAACAGCTCGTCGATCTGCACGGCCAGCACGACCACCAGCTTCTGTTGCACGCCGAAACCCACGCCGGAATGCTCGACGGCTTCGGCCTCCTGCACGCCGAGACCGCGCAGTACCGCAACACCCTCGAAGAGTACCGCAAGCTGCGCCGCGAGCTGCAAAGCCTCACCGAACGCGCCGATGCGCTCCGCGAGAAGCGCGACTTCATCGACTACCAGTTCAAGGAGCTTGAAGCGGCGGCGCTTGTCGAAGGCGAAGAGCGCTCGATTGACGAGGAGATCAACCTGCTCGAAAACGCCGAGACCCTCTTCAGCCTCGGCACGGAGCTGGGCGAAAACCTCTACGAATCGGAAAGCTCGGCCTACTCGACGCTCGCCTCGTCGGTGCACCTGCTCGAAAAGCTCGCGGCCATCGACCCGCGTTTCGAGCCGTACCTCGAAGAGCTGCGCGGCGCGACCTCGACGGTCGAGGAGCTGAACCGCTTCGTGGGGCGCTACACCGGCGGCATTGAGTTCAACCGCGACCGCCTCGAAGAGCTGCGTGAACGGCAACTGCTCCTGCAACGGCTCGGCAAGAAGCACGGCAAAAGCATCGACGAACTGATCACCCTGCGCGATCAGCTCTCCGAAGAGTTGTCGCTGGAGGAAAATGTGGCGGGCGAACTTGCGGCCATCGAGGCCGACATCCAGAACGCGCGAACGGCGCTCTCGGCTTCGGCAAGCTCCCTTTCAGAGCATCGACGCGAAGCTGCCAAACGGCTCGAAAAGGAGATCATGGCGGGCCTCTCGACGCTCGGCATTCCTCGCAGCGCGTTCGAGGTGCGCTTCACCCGCGAAGCCGCGCCGGACGGCGACATCGAGATTGACGGCACGAGCTTCAAGGCGTTCGACAACGGCTGCGACCGCGTCGAGTTCATGATTTCGACCAACCTCGGCGAGTCGCCGAAGCCGCTGGCGAAGGTGGCCTCCGGCGGAGAAATATCGCGCGTCATGCTCGCCATGAAGAGCGCTCTCGCCCGTTCGGCGGAGCTGCCGATCCTCGTGTTCGACGAAATCGACACCGGCATCAGCGGCAAGGTGGCGCAATCGGTTGGCTTCAGCCTCAAGCGCCTCTCGCGGATGCACCAGATCATGGCCATCACCCACCTACCGCAAATCGCCGCGATGGGCGACCTGCACCTCGCCGTCCAGAAGCGCATCGAAGGAGAGCGAACCTTCACCGGCGTCACCCCGCTCGACAACGCCCATCGCGTGGAAGAGGTCGCCCGCCTCTTCAGCGGCGAAACCATCTCCGAATCATCACGCAAACTCGCCGAGGAGCTGATAGAGGCAGGAAGGTCGGCTTAAACCCTGCTCGATACCGGGGGTATCAATTATTGATTCAGCGACACTCCCACCAGATGTCATTCTGATCCCGACTTGTCGGGAGAAGAATCCAGAACTCTTTATTTTATAATAAGATGGATTCTTCATTCCGCTTCGCTTCATTCAGAATGACAGAACACTCTTCGTAAGTTCTTTGTGATATTTCCTGACCAAAGCAATAATGTCACTCATTCTTGTTGTCTGGATTTTGCGCTTGTGATAATCTCGTAATCTTCGTAAATACAAAACGTAAGCCTCGCCGTCGAGCTCATTCAGTACCCCTCCCGAGACGAATTTCCGAATGAGCAGAACTGATCTGATGTTACACGAGCGACGGAATTGTTAGCAGGTGCTTTGATTCTACGGTTACTACTGAACTTGCATGATGCGTTCTTTGAGTGAAGCCTGAACCTTGCCGGGTTAGACTGATCGGTATGAACCGGCAGAGCCAAACAATGGCAAACACTATTAAGTATTTATAAAATAAATAAATGGCTGACCCGCAATTATGATTCTGGCGCTGTCTTATACAGAAAAAAGCTCTCTGCTTTTCAAGAATCAGGCAGATCAGTCTAAACATTGTTAGGGTTCTCGAATGGAAGAGATCGTCCGAGCTTCGGAACAAGAGCGAATCTTTTATCTCCACGACTTCATTTACTTTGTGGAATCTATTAACTATGCCCACCCCATTTCACTAAAAGTACTAGTCTGTCGAGTACTAGAGTTACTGCTACTATTCGACAAGATACTTATCCCAGCAGAGCACTTGAATATTTCTTCATCCGAAGAGCAGGCACGGTTAAAGCAGAACTTCTTATTCCATCCATCCATTTCGATGCTGATCGAACAAAGAAAAATCATTACGACAATTTGGAGCGCATGTCGTGATACCCAAGATCATCTTGATGCAACTGCTCGGTATAAAGTCGAAATTGGTGCATCAATCGTGACAAATAAAACCGTTCAAAAAAACTTGCCCAAGATTCAAGTGTTTTGGAGAGACCAGAAAAGTCAATCCGGTAGCGCGTTAGTTCGGGCCAAAGAAAACGGTTGGAAATACGGCAATTCAACAGAGGATTTTCTTTCCTATAGAGATGGCCCAGTTGAAATCCCTTTCTCGCATGAGCGCCTAATACTCGGTGATGCAAAGGATAAATTTACTGATCCGTTGTCACTCAACGCTGCCAAACTTGCCTACATTCAAGCAATGCCTTCCGGTAATGGCGGCATTTTTCGTGCTCTTGTTCCATCAATTGAGACAACAAATGGTGAGGGCTCACCGGTAGGTGATGACCGCTTACCTCCCGCTCTCTTCACGCCAGCCAACTACAGAGCTATCTTGAGCATGACTAGTATTAATATGCCCGTCCCGCAATCTGTACTGCTGAATCCCTCATGGCCGTTAGCACTTGATACGATCAGAACACATCATAACTTCAAAAGATTTCAAGACAAAGTTTTCGGCGCATTGGAAAAGCTATCTGAGATGATCGAAATCCGTACAGAGAGTGACGCAAAAGAAGCATTGAAGCTTGTTAAGTTTGTTCGCCTAACAGACGTCGTCGCTATCAGTTGGCCACTAATCAAGGAGTTTATTGCGTATGCGCCTGTATCATTGGTAAAGCGTATTGCAGAAACGTTAAGCGGTAAGCATCAAGAGTTCTACGTCTTCCTGCCAATCGGTCCTGCGTTAGAAGCGAATCGATGTATCGCATCTCTTGATGCCCGATCCTAACATCTCGATCAAACGTCAAATATAGGAAGCGAAACAAGCTATCAATATTCACAACAATATCTCATAACCGGATGTCTCTATCGCTTTGCGGAATGAATCCGCAATATCATTCCAATCAAAAACATCTACTCTGAACGGCAATTCTGATTCCTGAAATGTTTCCTTGAATTCGACGAGCAGTTTCCAGTCGAGCGCGGATTCGCCCTTGATGGCGAGGTCGAGGTCTGACCAGGGTTTTGCCGTGCCGTGAATTCGTGAGCCGAAAACGATGATTTCAGCATCCGGCACGAAACGCTTCAGAATGTTTCGCACCACTTCGAGTTCATGCGGTTTGAGATCAACCATCTCTTTCTCTCAATCTATCAAGCAGGAGCGCTCCCGGCCTGCAAGCAGACAGAGCGCGACGGGAATGAAGAAAAGTCCCGAGATGAGACCGGAATAGTAACCTCCGGTGAAAACCGAAAAGAGAATATGGTTCAGGCCGTTCACCAGCTCGATCCCTGCGAGCAGAAAGGGAAAACGCTCGCGCCACCAATCCGAAAAAGCCACCAGCGACAGCAGCGCCTTCATCACCACGATGGAAATGTTGAAAGCGAAAAACATCCCCTGCCCCACCGACGCGCAGTGCGTGTTTTACCACACAAACACCGGAAACCGCCGGTCAAACCCCGTCAGTTACTCCTCGGCCGAGTGCACCATCTGGATACCCACTAGCACCCATGTCGCAACACGGATGCGATTCATCAGGATTCAGGAGAAGATGCAGAGTTGGTAGGATTATTAGAATGCGAAATGTTAAGATTGGAAATAAAAACTTTTGGATCAAGTCCCCATTTTATGATGACTTTTATAGCTAACGCAAAGGACTCATGAACTTGCGGAATATTTTCAAGCAATGGCAAAATTATGGTTAAAGCCTCTTCAATACAAGACAACGACTTTTGACGATCATTAAATCCTTCCTGATATATATTTCCAAGATTCACTAGTATCATAGCAACATCCGGAAAATGCATCAGAGGATTGCTTTCTGCTAATTCTCGCCTAATCGACAAAGCCTCCAGAAAATTCTTTTCTGCCGCTGTAAACTCTTTTTGATCACTTTGGAGAGCTGCCAGATTATTCAACAAAACCGCAAGATCATCTATATAGACTTGAGGATTGCTATTTACTAACTTTTGGCAAATTATTAGGGCTTCTTCATAATTATTTTGCGCCTCAGTAAAATCATTTCTATCACGCTGTAACCATGCTAAACTATTTAACGTAGTTGCCAATTCTTTCCAATATTCAAGTGAATTATCAGTTACCAGCTCTCGAAAAATATTCAATGCTTTCTGATAGTTCTTTTCCGCCTCAGCATAATTTCCTTTTTTCCCTTGCGACATAGCGAGATTGTTTATTATCCCAGCTATATCCGCCAAATAACGCTTTGATTTATTGGGTATATGCTCAAGAGCAAAATTCAGCGCTGAACAAAATCCATTCTCTGCCTTTTCAAGTTCATTCTTATAAAAAAACAATAAAGCCAGATTATTTTGAACAGCAACAGTTTTTTGTGTCCAAGCTTCTGGATTTTGCGCCATCAGTGGGCTTAATTGATTCAAAGCTTTGCTATAAAACTGTTCTGCCTTTTTTAACTCGCCATAATACCAGTATGCATCCGCTAAAACTTTGCAATAATCAGGTTTCTGAGTATCAACAAACCCGCCATATTCATCAATCAGAGACTGAACCATCCTCGTCATCCCCGGAATCTTTACATACACCTTCAGCAATTCAAGCACGATGTCGTTGGCCAGCTTTTCGGGCGACTGAATCTTCTTCAGTTCGTCGAACTGCTTCTCCAGCAGCTTCAGGCGGGCTTCGAGGGGGCGGAGGTCGCGGTTGGCCTGGACGGTTTCGTGGGCGATGTAACGCATCGCGGAGCCGTCGGTATCGGCGGTTTCAGTGTCGTGCTCGAAGTAGAGATTCGCCCCGATCCGCTGGTTGTAAAGGTCGATGGCGAAACGGCTCATCAGCGGCAGGGTTTTGAATGAAATCCAGAAAAAGAGCGGCACGCCCACCTCGGCAAGGGCTTCCCGTGAGAAGTTGAGCATGGTCAGCATCTCTGGATTCTCCCACATCGCGCGTTCGAGGCCGACGCAGATGATGCCCTTCGTCTCGGGATGCGCCGCCTTCAACCGCCGGAGCTGCTCAGCCGGGTACATATCGGGCGGCGACGCCTTCGACCAGTCGTGAATCTGCACCGGCGTCTCCTTGCCGCGCAGCACCTGCTGAAGCTCCGCATTGAACCGCCGCTGAACCAGCTCATCATTCGTCACTGCAAACCGGAACGCCCCGCCCACCGTATCAGTAAAATACCGCGCCGCGCTCTCAAGACTTTCCGCCCAGGTGCGCTGGTCGTCCCTGATTGTTTCCTCAGGCTGCTTCATGGGATCATCTTCCGCTCTTCGAGAATGCTTCGCACGATGGGATGAACATCACTCCAGCCTTCATCATTATAGCTGAGAATGCAAAGGTTCTGCCGGAGATCGAGCGCCGCTTCAGTGTTATCGACCTTTTTGGTCTCGCTGAGAGCGATGCTTTTCAATGTCTCATAATACT
>JAAXXD010000086.1 GCA_013334655.1 Chlorobaculum sp.
ATCGAGCTTGGCAAGCGCAACGGCTACACCTCGATCATCAGCCACCGCAGCGGCGAGACCGAAGATACCACCATCGCGCAGATCGCCGTGGCGACCAACGCCGGGCAGATCAAGACCGGCAGCATGTCGCGCTCCGACCGCATGGCCAAGTACAACGAGCTGCTTCGCATCGAGGAGATGCTTGGCGATACGGCGGTCTATCCGGGCATCGCGGCGTTCAGGGTCTGAGGCCGGGGATTTATCGTTACAGGAACAACTATCAGAGCGCCGGGTATGCTGCAACGACATACCCGGTACTCGAAACTGCTGCCGGAAAATGTCGAGATACCTGACAGAAATATGGGATTTCATCCTCTTGAATCAGAAAAAGGTTGCTTTCTGGGCAGTTCTGACAGTTGCGGCCATCTGGTTTGTTTTCGGTGATTTCGGTCTGGTGACGCGCATCAGCATGGAACTTGAGAACCGCAAGCTTGAAAAGCTTCAGACCGAAGAGCAGCAGAAGATCGTGACGCTCCGCAGCACGATCAAAAACGCCTACCAGCCCGACAGTGTCGAAAAGGTCGCCCGGGAGCGATTCAACTTCCACAGAAAAGGTGAGACGGTATTTATTATCAGAGAGAAATAAGTGGGGGGGCTGTGTGGACTCGGTGGACGAAGTGGACGTGGTGGACAATGGACTGAATGGACAACCCCCGGCGAACTCCTTCATTCATAATTCATAATTCTTTTCCCCCTCTTTTTCCCCGGTTTTTATATGTGCCGGGCATTGGCTACCTTCTGCATCATCTTCATTCAATTTCAATCAGCCTCCTTATGAGCGAAGAGCCTCTTGTTACGGGCAATAGCATCGAATATCCAGTTCCGGTTTACAGTTATCGACGGCGTGTTACCCGGGAAGTACCTTTTGGCGTAATCTCGCTTGGCGGATACCTGCCGATCCGGGTAGAGTCGATGACCACCGCGCACACGATGGATACGGCGGCTTCGGTGGAGCAGTGCAGGCGCTTGTACGAGGCGGGGTGTGAGATCATCCGGCTAACCGTGCCGACCGAGCGGGATGCGGAGAATCTCAAAAATATCCGCGAGCAGCTCCGGCGCGATGGTATCGATACGCCGCTGGTGGCGGACATCCATTTTTCAGCGAAGGCGGCCATGAAGGCGGTGGAGTTTGTCGAGAACATTCGCGTCAATCCAGGCAATTACGCTACCGGCGCGAAGTTTTCGAGCGAAGATTACACCGAACAGGAGTATCGCGCCGAACTCGACAAGGTGCGCGAGGAGTTCACGCCGCTGGTGAGGAAAGCCAAGTCGCTTGGCGTGTCGATGCGCATCGGCACCAACCACGGCTCGCTCTCCGACCGCATCGTGAGCCGCTACGGCAACTCGCCGGAGGGCATGGTCGAGGCGGCGCTCGAATTCTCCCGAATCTGCGAGGACGAGGGCTATTACGATCAGCTCTTTTCGATGAAGTCTTCGAACGTCCGCGTGATGATCCACGCCTATCGCCTGCTCGTCGCTCGCGCCGACGCGGAGCTGCGCTACGCCTATCCGCTTCATCTCGGCGTGACCGAGGCGGGAGACGGCGACGAGGGGCGAATCAAATCCGCGATGGGCATCGGCGCACTGCTCGAAGATGGCCTCGGCGACACGATCCGCGTATCGCTGACCGAAGATCCGGTTAACGAGGTGCCGGTCGGGTTCGCTATCGTCAAAAAATACAACGACATGCTGTTGGTCAGAGGCGACCGCGCGCATCTGCCGGTCAAGCATGTGGTCGAGCACGAGCGGAAGAACATCGGCCATGTGCAACTGCCGTTCGAGCCGTTCGGTTACTCACGACGCCCCTCCGTCAAAATTGATGGCGCGGGCATTCCGCTTGGCGGCGATGCCCTGCCGGGAGTCGAGACCGCCGCTCATGCGCCGATTACCGATACCGATTCGCTTCGCGACGAGATTCTCGCCCGGCTCGATCCCGACAAGCCTGCCGATGCGATCCGCTCGGAGCTGGTGAGCGTCGGCGTCGGCAGCGCCGAGGATATTCCGCTCGTCGAAGGACTGCTCGATTCGCTTGGGGCACTGCGCGAAAAGATTGTCGTTTCGACTGCCGACACTTCGATTGTCCCGGCGCTCCTGCCGCTTTCTGGACGGGTGCGGCTCGACATCGTCGAGGGAGAAACGCTCGGCACCGGCTTCATCGACTCGCTCCATGACCGCAAGGCCGCCATCGAGTTCTGTTTCATTCACGAAAACTCTTCGGAAAACGTGCCCGCCGAGGTGCTGGTGCGCCTTGCCTCGAAACTGAAGGCGAGAGGCTTGCGGCGGGTCATGCTCTCCATCGTCTCCCCGGCGCCGCTCTATCCGGCGCGCAAGCTCGCCCTCGAACTCAAGAAAGCCGGAATCGACTATCCGCTCGTCATCCGTTACCGACGCCGTGAAAGCGAACGCTCCGGCGTACTGATCGAGAGCGCCATCCAGGCGGGCACGCTCTTCTGCGACGGCATCGGCGATCTGGTGGCGCTTGAAACGAACATGGCGTCGAGCGAAGAGATCAGCCTGGCGTTCAACATCCTTCAGGCGGCGCGGATCAGGATGTCCAAGACCGAGTTCATCTCCTGCCCCGGATGCGGCCGCACCTACTTCGAGCTTGAAAAGACCACGGCGCTCATCAAGGCGCGGGTCTCGCATCTCAAGGGGCTGAAGATCGGCATCATGGGGTGCATTGTCAATGGCCCTGGTGAGATGGCCGACGCCGATTTCGGTTACGTCGGCTCGGGCAAGGGGCGCGTCAGCCTCTACGTCGGCAAGGAGTGCGTCGAGGAGAACCTGCTTGAGAGTGCCGCGCTGGATCGCTTGATCGAGCTGATCCGCCAGAATGGCAAATGGGTCGATCCGGCATGAATTTCTATACGCTGATCACCGGGGCATCCACCGGTATCGGCAAATATCTTGCCGAAGATTTCGCCAGAATGGGCGATAATCTGGTGCTCGTGGCTCGCTCGAAAGACAAGCTCGAAGCGCTGGCCGGAGAGCTGCGTCGATCCTGCGGCGTCGAGGTTCACGTCTGCGGCCAGGATCTTTCGGAACCCGGCGCAGCGTCGAAGGTTTTCGAGTTCTGCGAGCAGATGGGGCTCGCCATCGACAAGCTGGTCAACTGCGCCGGATTTTCCATCGCGGGGAACATCGAACGGATGGATGAAGATGCGTTCGTGCAGATGACCTCGGTGAATATGGTCGCCCTTGCCTTGCTGATCCGCCGCTTTCTGCCCGCCATGCTTGCCCGCCGCCGGGGAACGGTAGTCAACATCGCCTCGGTTGCCGGATTCCAGGGGGTGCCGGGCATGGCCTGCTACTCCGCCTCCAAGGCGTTCGTGGTCAACCTGACCGAAGCGCTTTTCATGGAGCTTCAGGGCACGGCAATCCGCGTCTTCGCCGTCTGTCCGGGTTTCATCGACACCGACGATTTCTTCAACCGGGCCGGGCACGACAGGAGCAAGATCAAAGTGCCGGTTTCCAGCCCGCAGGTGGTCGTCAAAGCCGTCCGCCAGGGGCTTGCCGGAAATGCCATGGTTATTCTGCCAACCTTTTTCGACCGTTTGCTGATCAACTCGCAGCGCTTCGTCCCCAGGAAGCTGGTGGTGTTGATCGGCAGTTTCCTTGCCGGAGCAATGGAAAAGCGCTGAGCTTCGGGTGTTTTCCAGCACTTGCCCGTTCATCATCGCATTTCCTATTGTCCACTTCGTCCACAACGTCCACCATTGCCCGGCTTTACTGCTGTAAAAAAATCTATGCCTTCCTATCCGCCAGCCATTGGCGGACGATCTGCATGACTTCGATTTGCGTGGCGGCGCGGCTCACAGCGCTGCGCCACTGGTCGTCGCTGGCCATTTTGCTGATCTGGCCGAGCAGCTTGACATGGCTGTCGGGGCGGTCGATGGGGGAGAGCATGAGGAACATGATCGCGGCGGTGTTGCCGGAGGCGGTGTCGATGATGCCAAGCTTGCTGACACCGATAGCGAGCACCGGCGCGGCCAGCCCTTCGAGCCGCGCGTGGGGAATGGCGATCTCTTCGCCGATAAAGGTCGCGCCCTGCTTTTCGCGTTCGAGGATCGCGCGCCAAGCGTAATCGAACGGAATCGTGGCGTGGGTCACGCAAATCGCTTCGAGCAACTGACGGATCGCCGCCTCCTTTTCGAGCACCTCGTTCCAGAGCAACACGTTGGCGTGAAAAATCGGCGCGTCGCGCTCGTCACGCTGGCGTTTCCGGTCACTCCTCGAAAACAGATGCTTCCGGAGATCTGAGAGATAGCCGCCAGCCTCGTCCTTTTGCTGCTGCTCCGCAGCGTGACGCAGATCCGCGACGACAATCGTCATACCCCGGCTCTCCTGAATAAGCCGCTCGATCATCGAACGCCGACCAAGCAGGCGTTGCCATAAGGGCTGCTTTCGCCCCGAGTTGCCGATGACGATGTGGCCGACGCGATACTCTCGGGCGAAGTGGAGGATGGTCGCGACGGGATCGTCGCCTTTGTACATGAAGACCGTCGCCCCGAGTTGCTGAGCCAGCGTGAGCGTGTTCGACATTTTGCGCTGGATACCGGCCTCGACCGTTTCGGGCGTTTCGGTAAGCCGTTGAACGTAAACGGCGTACCAGTTCCGGTTCAGGCGTCCGGCGATTCTCGATGCGTATCGAAGCAGCGCCGCGCTGTTTTCGGTTCGCGAGCTGAGGCACGCCATCACCTGATCGGGACTCGCAACTGCATCCTCCTCCGTCGGACTTCGTCGGCTCAGGTCGATCTGCGCGGCCACTTCGCGCAAGGTCAGCTCGCGGAGCTGTTCGAGGTTGTCCTCCCGGAAAAAATTGGAGAGCGCGGACTCCGCTTTTCCGGTGAGATAGACCTTGCCCTCTTTCAGGCGCTGAAGCAGGTCTTCAGTCGCAATGTCAACATTGACCAGTTGATCGGCCTGCAACACCACCTTGTCGGGTACGCGCTCCCTGACCTTGACGCCGGTTGCCTGCTCGACGGTTTCGTAGAGGCTTTCGAGATGCTGGATGTTGAGTGTTGAAATGACATGAATTCCGGCGGCGAGAATCTCCTCGACATCCTGATAGCGTTTGGCGTTGCGCGATCCGGGCACGTTGGCGTGCGCAAGCTCATCGACAAGCACCACGGAGGGACGCCGCGCGAGAATGGCGTCGATGTCCATTTCAGTAATTTCGATGCCGCGATAGCTGAGGCTTCGGCGCGGGATGATGTCGAGGTTTTCGAGCAGCGCCTCGGTCTCCGGCCTACCGTGCGTTTCGACGATGCCGACGGCCGCATCGATCCCCTGAGCACGCAGCCGCCTCGCTTCGAGCAGCATCTGATAGGTCTTGCCAACCCCCGCGCAGTAGCCGAGATAGAGCTTCAGCCGCCCACGCTGCGAGCGCTGGATCAAGCGAAGGAATGTGTCCGCCCTGTTTTGTTCCATCGAATGGGTCTCCGGGAGTTGCTGAGGCGTTTAAGCTGAATCGTTGTCATTACATGGATTGCCACGTGTCTTTTAGGCCGTCTCAAAAGCCGGTTATATATCGGTTTTCAGGTATCAGTTTCTTTGTCATTCTGAACGAAGTGAAGAATCCAGTTTTCGGGATATTGCCATAACTGAACAAATCACAGTATGTTGCGAAGATTTTCTGGATTCTTCGCCCGACTGCGTCGGACTCAGAATGACAGAAAAAGCAGATAGCATCGCTCCCAGGAAACGGTTTCAATTTGGATACATCATCGGACAGCGGCTTTCTGCATCGCATCGAGCGCCATGTTCAATGCGAGAACGTTGACCAGCCCTTCGCCGCTCCAGAAGGGGCGGTTTTGCGATGCATTCCGGCGAATTTCAGCCTCGACTTCGGCGAGCGGCATCGCTCTTGCCTGCGCCACTCTCGGTGCCTGCCAGAGCGCGGCTTCGAGCGTGATGTCAGGATCGAGTCCGCTGCCGGAGGCCGCCACGAGATCGGCGGGAAGCGGTCGCTTCGCATCCGCGCCAAATGCCGCGACCGATTTTACGGCCCGTTGCCTCACCTCGGGGCCTGCCGGTGACAGATTGCTCCCGCCGGAAGCGGAGGCGTCGTAATTGACCGCCGATGGCCTCGGCCAGAAGTACTCCGGTCGTGTGAACGCCTGCGCGATCAGGCGGCTGCCGACTACGTTACCGCTCTGATCCCGGACGAGCGAGCCGGAAGCAAGATCGGGGGCCGCCACGCGGGCGAAGCTCCAGATCGCGAGCGGGTAGAGGCCGCCGCACAGCGCGATGGTCACGAGCGTGATTCGCAAAGAGGCGACGAGGTTCGCGCCCGTGTTCTCAAAGATAGTGCTCTTCATGCAGGTATCCTCCTTCAGAACAATCCGGTTATCGAAAGCAAGAGATCGATCACTTTGATGCCGACGAACGGCACGATCACGCCGCCAAAACCATAGACGAGCAGGTTGCTGCGCAAAATCGCTTCGGCTCCGAGCGGGCGGTATTTGACCCCCTTGAGGGCGATGGGAATGAGCATCGGAATGATGATCGCGTTGAAGATGAGCGCCGACAGAATCGCGCTCTGGGGCGAGGCGAGGCCCATGATGTTCAGGACGCGAAGGCCCGGAATCGCCAGGAGGAACATGGCCGGTATGATGGCGAAGTACTTTGCCACGTCGTTGGCAATCGAGAAGGTGGTCAACGCGCCGCGAGTCATGAGGAGCTGCTTGCCGATCTCGATGATTTCGATCAGCTTTGTGGGGTCGCTGTCGAGATCGACCATGTTGCCCGCCTCCTTGGCCGCCTGCGTGCCCGAGTTCATCGCGACGCCAATGTCCGCCTGCGCGAGCGCCGGAGCGTCGTTGGTGCCGTCGCCCATCATGGCGACGAGCCGCCCGCCTTGCTGCTCTTTGCGGATGTAGCTCAGCTTGTCCTCGGGCTTCGCCTCGGCGATGAAGTCATCGACGCCCGACTGGCGGGCAATTTCAGCCGCCGTCAGCGGATTGTCGCCGGTCACCATCACCACGCGCAACCCCATCGAGCGCAAGCGCCTGAAGCGGTCGGTGATGCCGGGCTTGAGCACATCGGACAGCTCGACGACGCCAAGCGCCCGGTTCCCCTCAGCCACGACGAGCGGCGTCATTCCCCGGCGGGCAACCGAATCGGCCAGGCTCTGAAGCTCGCCGGGCATCGCGCCGCCAAGCTCTGCAAGATACTTCCTGACCGCGTCGCCCGAGCCTTTGCGCAACTGTCTGCCATCGGGCAGGTTGAGACCGCTCAGGCGCGTCTGCGCTGAAAAGGCGATCACCTCCGCTCCAGCCGTTTCCGCCGGAGCCTCCTTGCCGAGCAGGCTTTCGGCAAGCAAGACGATGGAGCGCCCCTCGGGTGTCTGGTCGCCGAACGATGCCTCCATCGCAACCTTGGCAAGATGCCGTGACTCCACGCCATCGAGCGGGATGAAGCTGGTCGCCTGGCGGTTACCTATCGTGATCGTGCCGGTCTTGTCGAGCAGCAGCGTGTCGATGTCACCGGCAAGTTCGACCGCCTTGCCGCTTTTGGCGAGCACATTGGCCGAGAGCGCCCGATCCATGCCCGCAAGGCCGATGGCCGAGAGCAGTGCGCCGATGGTGGTCGGGATGAGGCAGACCAGCAGCGCGACGAGGGTTGGAATCGACAGCGTGATGCCGAAGTAGCGCCCGATGGGCCAGAGCGAACCGGTCACCATCAGAAAGGCGAGCGTTAGCCCGGCCAGGGTGACGGTCAGCGCCAGCTCGTTTGGCGTCTTCTGGCGCACCGCGCCTTCGACAAGAGCGATCATCCGGTCGAGAAACGAGTTTCCGGCGGAGACGGTGATCTTGACCACGATCCGGTCGGAGATGACCCGCGTGCCGCCCACGACGCCGGAGCGATCGCCGCCCGCCTCGCGCACGACCGGCGCGGATTCGCCGGTGATGGCCGACTCGTCAACCATCGCCACGCCCTCGACCACCTCGCCGTCGCCGGGAATCAGCTCGCCGAGGCTGACCACGACGAGGTCGCCCTCCTGTAGCTCGTCCGAACCAACCGGCGTGATCTTGCCGTCGCGCAGCCGGTTGGCCGCCGTGCTTTGTCGCGTCCGCTTGAGGCTGTCGGCCTGCGCCTTGCCCCGCGCCTCGGCCAGCGATTCGGCAAAGTTCGAGAAGAGCACGGTCAACCAGAGAATCACCATCACGGCCAGATTGTAGAGCAAACCAGCAGCGCCTTTCGATACGTCATACAGCGTGATAATCGTCGTCAGCACCGCGCCGACCTCGGTGATGAACATGACGGGATTCCGTGCCATCACCACCGGATTCAACATTCTGACCGATTGCTCGGCAGCCGCGCTGACAAGCGCCGGTTCGAATATCGAGGCGTTTCTCGCTCTCCTCCGCTCCGTTTTGCCAGGAAGCGCCCCGGCATCCGTGCTTCCATCAAAAGATGTATTCTGGTTATTCATCGTCGTATCGTGAGTTAATG
This sequence comes from Chlorobaculum sp., assembly GCA_013334655.1. Lineage (GTDB taxonomy): Bacteria > Bacteroidota > Chlorobiia > Chlorobiales > Chlorobiaceae > Chlorobaculum. Next base: position 8,497 of record JAAXXD010000086.1, read on the forward strand.
AATGGAGGTCGTCAGATAGTCAGCCACCGGCCCGAGCACGGCCACCGGCATGAAGAGCAATGCGCCGATCAGGAGCACGCTGCCA
>JAAXXD010000139.1 GCA_013334655.1 Chlorobaculum sp.
GTCGATTTGAACTCCCAGCCAGCTTTCGGCAGCGCCTTTTTCTGGAGCACCAGGCGGCGATCCTTCTTCTTCATGAGCAGGTCGAGCACGCCATCTTCGAAGGCCGGAGCGATGAGGATTTCGGTGAAAATTTCGTTAACCGCTTTGGCCGTCTCCATGTCGAGCGGGCGGTTGACGGCGATGATGCCGCCGAACGGGGCCTGCGTGTCGGTCGAGAAGGCCTTGTGCCAGGCTTCGCAGAGCGTCGAAGCCTGCGCCACGCCGCACGGGTTGGTGTGCTTGACGATCACCACCGACGGCTCCTCTCCGCGGAACTCCTCGACGATGCCCGCCGCGGCGGCAATGTCGAGCATGTTGTTGTACGACAACTCTTTACCGTGCAGCTTCTCGAAAATCTGGCCGAACGAACGCACGCCGTTGCCGTCGTCCATCTTGTAGATCCCGGCGCTCTGGTGCGGGTTCTCGCCGTAGCGCATCCCCAGCTCCTTTTCGAGCCTGACGGTCATCGTGTCAGCGACGGACTCGATTCCGGCAGCCTTCGCCATGTAAGCCGCGATGGCCGTGTCGTAGCGCGAGGTGAGCGCGTACACTTTCGCCGCGAGCTTCAGGCGCGTTGCCCGCGTGGTCGCGCCGCCGTTCGAGCGCATTTCGTCGAGCACGGTGGCGTAGTCGGCGGCATCGGTGAGCACCGTGACCGACTCGTTGTTCTTGGCCGCGCTACGCAGCATCGACGGGCCGCCGATGTCGATATTCTCGATGGCCTCCTCGAAGCTCACGTCCGCCCTGGCGATGGTCGCCTCGAAGGGATAGAGGTTCACCGCCACGAGGTCGATGAATTCGATGCCGTTCTCCCGCGCCGCCTGCTGATGCCCGGCGTTCTCGCGCACGGCGAGCAGGCCGCCGTGGATTTTCGGGTGAAGCGTCTTGACCCTGCCGTCCATGATCTCCGGAAAACCGGTGATGGTCGAGATGGATTGCGCGGCGATACCGGCATCCTGAAGCGATTTCAGCGTACCGCCGGTGGAGAAGATTTCGACACCCATCGACGCCAGTTCACGGCAGAAATCGACGATGCCGGTTTTGTCGGAAACGGAGACAAGCGCCCGTTTGATGACAGGATCAGACATGTGCAAAGAGTTTGTTTGGCCTGGTGGCATTGGAAAAGGCGGAATTTAAGAAAAAATGCGGAGATTCCCGGGAGAAGTCAGTTGTGTTGTAACCTCAAGAGTGTCGATCACACAGTTCAATGCAGGATTACTCATACAGCTCCTCTTTCATATGCCTTTATGGATTGTCTTGAGCAACCAGGCCATGTTTTGACCGAGAATTTTCAGTGTATGCAGACCCTCTTTGTCGCCACGCACTTCACCTTTGTCAAAGCCGATGCCTGTGTTCCAGTAACATGAGCCGGGCACGATCATCTCCTCGATCAGGAAAAAATTGTTGATGGCGTGAAACGCATTCAGGGAGCCTTCCCTGCTGGCCGCAACCACCGCCGCGCCGACTTTGCGCTTGAACATGCTGCCGTTGGCGCAACCAACAGCGCCAGCGCGATCGATCAGTGCTTTGATCTCAGTGGTGACATTGGCAAAATAGGTTGGTGATCCAATGATGATGCCGTCTGCCTGCAACATCTTTTCAATACAGATGTTTATCATGTCATTGTCAATCTCGCACCGCTGATTTTTTTTCTGCCAGCAAAGATTACAGGCCGAGCAACCCCTGACCAGCTCTCCGCCAAGCTGAACGACCTCTGTTTCAATCCCCTCTTTCTCAAGCTCCTGAAGCACGACACTTATCAGGATATGAGTATTCCCGTTGATACGCGGGCTGCCATTGATAGCGACGACCTTCATATTTCTTCAGATTATTATCATTTCCATATTGACGATTGTGCGCGTACCACGGACTCGCCGGACAAAAAGAATTTTTGTCTGTAGCAGGAGTTTATGGTTCTTCTCAATGATCACCCTCAAGAGTCCTGTAAAAGGGAATCTCGAAAAAATATCGTAAGCGATCCTGACAGGCCGGGAGAACGGAGCGCGGAAACCGGAGTAAATACGTAGGACATAAGAATTTCGATCCCGACAGATTGGAACCGACAGAGCTATCGGTTTGCGGAACAAGGTTTTCGGGATGTTTTGAACAGAGAAACGTAATCAAACTTTTCATGTACTCTGGCTTCATTCTGACAAAATACAAGATATTTCATGTCATCAACAGGGGACGAATGTTGAGAAGTATCGCTGATGTAGTTCTGGAGACATTGGGATGGGTGTCTAAACTTTTGAAATGAAGAGTGTTCGGGTGCATATTAGAGGAGTTTCATGAAATCCAAGCCTACGACTGCATGAGTGACAACAAAAAGCGGCTGGCGGTATTCTGCTCGGGAACAGGCTCGAACTTCAGAGCGCTGTTCGATGCGATCATCGA
>JAAXXD010000087.1 GCA_013334655.1 Chlorobaculum sp.
AGGAGGCTTTTTTTATCGTCGGAGCGGGAAACGAGACTCGAACTCGCGACCCCAACCTTGGCAAGGTTGTGCTCTACCAGCTGAGCTATTCCCGCATCTGGTTAAGTGGGCTTAGTATAGGGAAAAATCTGGTTCGATGCAACAGGCTGGTGAATTTTTTGTGAGGCGTGGGGTGAAATAGCACTTGGTCAGTTTAGTATAGATTTGTATTGGGTCAGTGGCGAGTTATAGAGATTTTGTTTGTTGTTGAATAAAAAATTTTGTAATTAGTACGTAATCAAGGCGCGCTCACAATTTGGTCGCGATTCGGAAAAGTGAAGCCTCATTACACAGGCCGGATCGCTATGCTTGCAAGCAGGTCATCAGAGCCGGAAAGGGAACTCATCAAAAGAGTCGAGGATGTTTCGTACCCATGAGCCGTTCCACCCATAAGCCTTTTCAGGAAATTTCATTCCATAACACTTAACTTGTTTTTAAAGGAGTAACTATGCAGTTCAGATTGTCAGCAAAAACATTTGCGATAGCGGCTATTCTGGCGGTGGGTGTGTATTCAACATCCAACGCGGCGCTGATAACGGTTAACAGCGTAGACGGCACCGGGTCTTATAATAACAGTGTTTCACTGCTGACTGATGGAAATATACCCGGAAACGGAACTGGGTGGACGAGCGACACGAATGTCTGGTGGTATGGAACGGCTCCGACGTTCACGCTGAAATTCAATAGCGTTTACAATGTGAACGACTTGCTGATTCAGGTTGATAATAACGATGATTATCGCATTGATTACTCCCTGAACGGGACGGACTGGTCAACACTCCATACAATTTCGGTTACCGATGGCACTGTGGGTTGGGGAATGGACACGTTTACCCAGGCTGACATGCATTTTTCTCCTTTTACGGCACAGTACATTCGAGTGCAAGCAACGGGGGGTGATGATATGTACGCTATATCTGAAATCCAGGCATTTGGTACTGCGGCGGTTCCCGAACCGGGAACGCTCGCTCTTTTCGGCACGGGATTGTTGGTCAGCCAGGTTTTCCGGAAAAGAAAGGAGTCGCTGTAACACTAATGATCTCAGTCGGTTAGAGGCGGGCCTGCATATCCGTCCCTCAATCGCCATAAACAAAAAAGCCTCCGAATCAGGAGGCTTTTTTTATCGTCGGAGCGGGAAACGAGACTCGAACTCGCGACCCCAACCTTGGCAAGGTTGTGCTCTACCAGCTGAGCTATTCCCGCATCTGGTTAAGTGGGCTTAGTATAGGGAAAAAGCTGTTTCGATGCAAGAGGGGGAAGAAAAAAAATTCTGTGACGAGCGCGGCAATGGACGTTGTGGACTGGGTGGACGCAATGGACGAAAGGGGAAACCTGATCTGTAGGGGCGGGTCTTGCGCCCGCCCGGCAACAGGCGGGTGCAAGACCCGCCCCTACAATGTGTTGTTACAAATTCAGTTCCTGCATGATGGTGGCCATGTCTTTGTCGCCTCTTCCGGAGAGGTTCACCACGATGATCGACTCTTTGGGCATCTCGGCGGCTCGCTTCATGGCGTAGTGCACGGCATGGGCCGATTCGAGGGCGCAGATGATGCCTTCGGTTTTGGCGAGGGTGTCGAGCGCAGCGAGAGCCTCCCGGTCGGTCGTCGAGGTGTAGCTGACCAGGCCGAGTTTCTGCAAGTAGCAGTGCTCCGGGCCGACGCCGGGGTAGTCGAGTCCCGCCGAGATCGAGTGCGCCTCCTGAACCTGACCGTGCTCGTCCTGCAAAAGCTTCATCATCGAGCCGTGCAGCACGCCGATTTCACCCTTGGTCAGCGAGGCGGCGTGCTTGCCTTCGAGTCCCTCTCCGGCGGCCTCCACGCCGATCAGCTCCACCTCTTTAGCGTCCGGCAGAAACTCGTAGAACATGCCGATGGCGTTGCTGCCGCCGCCGACGCAGGCGACCACCACGTCCGGCAGTCGTCCGGCCTGATCGATCGTCTGCTGGCGAGCTTCGCGCCCGATGACCGACTGAAAGTCGCGCACCATCATCGGGTACGGGTGCATCCCAATCACCGAGCCGACGATGTAGAAGGTCTCTTCGGGATTGTTCATCCAGTCGCGGATCGCCTCGCTGGTGGCGTCCTTGAGCGTCCTGCTGCCCGCAGAGACCGGTCGCACCTCCGCGCCGAGCAGCTTCATTCGCGCTACGTTGGGAGCCTGGCGGCGGATATCCTCCTCGCCCATGTAAACGATGCAGTCGAGACCGAAGAGGGCGCAGACAGTGGCCGTCGCAACGCCGTGCTGGCCCGCGCCGGTCTCTGCGATGATGCGGCGCTTGCCCATCCTTTTAGCCAGCAGCACTTGTCCCAATGCGTTGTTGATCTTGTGCGCGCCGGTGTGGCAGAGGTCTTCGCGCTTGAGCCAGATTTGAGCGCCGCCCTGCTTTTCGCTGAGCCGCGCCGCGTGATAGAGCGGCGTCGGACGGCCAACGTAGTGGCGAAGCAGGTTGTCGAGCGTCCGGCGGAACTCGGGGTCATCTTTCGCCTTGAGGTACTCCGCTTCGAGATCGGCGGCGTTCTTGACCAGGGTTTCGGGAATGAATTTGCCTCCGAAGATGCCGAAGTGGCCGAATTCATCGGGCGCGGAGTAAGTAACCTTCTGCGTCATAAAGCGTTGCAAAGAGTTGTGGCCGCGCTGTCATTCGCGCTTCCGGGCGACGGAGAGAGCGAGCCGGTTCAAGTGTTGCTGATGCAATATAGAAACCTTTGCATGATTTATCCATCTTCCGGCGAACTCAACATCGTTCAGTTTCAAGAGTTGCTCTGGCGGGTATCGATAAAGAATGAAGGTTTCATATATTCATTCTCTGAATTCTCTGAACGCAGTTCTCCGCATCCGGTAATCCAGCACGATTTGCCCGTGAAACTCTCCAGGACGATCAAACTTCTGACCCTCGCGCTCCTCGTTCATTCGTTCGAGGGAATTACGCCATTACGAGCAGGAGAAAATACGCCGAAATCGAGCAAGTGGTCAGGCGCTGCGACGCCGGACAGCCTCAAAAAGCGCGGCGATCTCGATTCGACAGTCGTCTACACGGCGCGGGATTCGCTCGTCTACAACGTCAGCAAGCGCACTGCCGATCTGTTCGGCAAGGCGCGGGTTGATTACAAAGGCAGTCGGCTCCAGGGGCCGAGAATCACCGTCGAGCAGGCTACCTCCACGGCCCATGCGAGCGCATCGCGTGACGCCAATGGCCACCCCCGCGAGCTTCCCGTCTACACCGACAAGCAGGGGTCGTTCAGCGCCGAGACGATGGCTTACAACTACAAGACCCGAATCGGTACGGCGTCGGAGATTGCATCGAAGAGCGAACAGGGCATCTTTTCCGGCAAGGATGTCCGACGCATGCCCACGGGAGAGCTGTTCATCGAGGATGGCATCTACACCACCTGCGAACTCGAAGAGCCGCACTACTGGTTCGCAGGAAAGCATATGCACATCATTCCGGACGAGCGCCTGAGTTCGCGTCCCTTTGTCATGTATATTCATCCGGAAATTTTCAACAAGCGGTTGCCGGTGATTCCGGTGTTCTATCTGCCCTACATGTCCGCGCCGATCTCGAACAAGCGCTCGTCGGGATTTCTGTTTCCGAGAGTCGGCCAGAGCAGTGGCGTTGGCGTCTACCTGTCGAATCTCGGCTATTTCTGGGCGATCAGCGACTATGCCGATCTACGGCTCGAAGGCGATCTTTCCTTCAACGGAAGCTGGCGGCTTGGCGAGCGCTTCCGCTATAAAAACGGCGACCGCTACAGCGGCTCGATCTCAGGAGAGTACGAAAAAACCATCCTGAACCATCCGGGCGATCCCGATTACGCCCGCTATATCAATCGGGATTTACGGATCATTCATCATCAGCAGTTTGATCCGACCGCCAGGCTTGACGTTAATTTTCAATATCTGAGCGGGGATCGCTCATACGACGCCACCTCGGTCGATCCCGAAACGCTCGTTACCCAGCAGGCGACCTCCTATGCATCGTTTTCAAAATCGTGGGATGAGGGCAACCGCGCGCTGATCGCCGGATACCAGCGGGTGGACAACCTGACGAACAGCGATCTGACGCAGAACGTGACGGCCACGCTCTACCAGAACCGCATCTATCCCTTCCGCCCGAGGCTCTTTTCGTCGCCATCAGAGTGGAGTTCGCGCCTGTTCATGCAGCCCAACCTGTCGGGCAGCGCGAAGTTTGAAAATCTCAACGGGGTCGAATCCGATTATTATACCGGCAACGCGGGGCTGGAGCTTGGGTATTTGCACGATTTTTCTCCCGGAAATCGCGCCCTGTTCACGCAGGGACTCAACATGCAGGCGCTTCAGAAATCGATCAGCAATCAGGATGACCTGAACGCCACCAAGGTTGAGCTGCCTTTCAGGATACAGTCTACGCTGTTCAAATATCTGAATCTGACGCCTTCGCTGACCTTCACGCAATATCGGGTCAACAGCACGATTCATTATGACAATCTCGGGCAGAAGCAGACGATCAACGCGCCGGAGAGTTTCGCCACGACGGTCTTTTCTGTCTATGCCAAGACGCGGCTCTACGGGGTGATGAACACCGGTTTTCTCGACAAGCTTTTCGGACTCAGCGCCATTCGGCATACCTTCATACCGACGATCTCCTATATCTACAATCCCGATTACCGGGGAAGCGGTTACGATATTTACGACTCCTACACCGATCCTCTGACGCTGAAGAGCGTGCAGTACAACCGGTTCGGGGAGTCGCTCTACTCCGACGTGCCGGAGAAACGGAGCTTTGTCGGCATCAACCTCCAGAACCTCTTTCACGGCAAGTTCCGCAGCCGGGAGGTGTCGAGTGACGACAACGGCAGCGTTGGCGCAGGCTACAAAACGGCGCAACTGCTCTCGCTGACGGCGTCGTCCGGTTATAACTTCGCCGCCGATTCGATGCCCATCGCGCCGCTCGTGGTGACGGCGTCGAGCAACGCATTCTCGCCTGCACTGATGTTCAGCGCCGGAGCTACGTATGACTTTTATAGTTACGATCCGGCAACCGGAGCGCGGATCGACAAGCTTGCTATGGATGACGGCAAGGGTTTGCTCCGGTTCGTCAACGGCTTCCTCAACATGAGCGTGAGCACGAGCGGTCACCTGCGCTCGCCGTTCGCCTCCGTCGATGAGAAGGCGAGCGATACGTCGCTTGCCCGGAACACGGCGTTGCCGGTCGAGCAGGCGATCTACAAGGAGCGCTTCAACAGCGACGAACTTACAAAATTCAGCGATTCGCTCCCCTGGTCGCTGCGCATGTCGCTCTATCTGATCAGCGACAAGAGCGACCCGCTCAATCCATCCTCGACCGCGCTCGTGAACTCCGCCGCAAGGCTCGCGCTTTCGAAAAACTGGCAGGTCGGACTCAATACCGGCTACGATCTCAGAAACAGCCAGTTCGTCTATCCCGCGCTGATGCTCTATCGTGATCTGCATGACTTCCAGTTCACCGCCCAGTGGGTGCCGTCGGGCGAGCATAAAGGCTATCTGTTGCAGATCGCCATGAAACCCGCCCAGCTCAAGTACCTCAAGCTGAAGGCGGGAAGCGGCAACGTCGGCCAGTCTCTCGATTAGGCGGGCGTCGTCAGCTTCGTCCTGTTATTGCTCCAGCAAGTAAAACTCTTAAAAAATTGCCCCGGTCTTCAAACCGGGGTTTGCGGATAAGACAAAATACATCAGGGCTTTAGCCCAATTTTTTTCCGCAGGCACCTTTGATATTTATAGTTGCCAGAGTAATAAGGTCACTCCAGCTTGTCGAGAAGCTGGGCGAGGCGGGCATTGAACGATTCGTGCGCGTCGTGATGGATGCAGTGGCCCGCTTTCGGAATGATGTACGCCCCCGCCTGCGGAAGCAGCTCCTGGAACTCGGGAATGATCTTGTGCGGCGGCAGGGCGGTGTCCTCCGCGCCCCAGAGCAGCCAGGCGTCCCCCTTGTAGTTGCAGGGCTTGAGGTTGTCGAGCAGGAAGTCTTGCGGACGCTTTGATGGCGAGAGGAAGGAGAAAATGGCCCCACGATCCTGTAACGGGCGGGAGAACTGGTTGATCAGGGCGAGATCGACCTTTTTCTGGTTATAGTAGGTCGGGGTGAGGCTCTGGCTGACGCCGACCGGATTGGCGAAGGCCGCGAAGAGCATCTCGCCTATCAGCGGCGAGCCGACCAGCCCGAAGAACACCTTTGCCATGCCGTCCATGCTGTCGCCGTAGAGACCTGAGGGATTGGCCAGCGCGAGCGCCCGGACGCTCGCGGGATTGTGATGCGCGTAGATGATGCTGCTCGCCGCGCCCATCGAGTGCCCCACCAGAATGACCTTTTCGAGCTTTTTCAGATGCATGAACGCCTTGATCTGCGCCGCGAAGAGCGCCAGGCTGTAGCGCACGTTGGGCTTGCCGGACTGGCCAAAACCGATCAGGTCCATAGCGTAAATTCTGTACCGGTCGTCGAATGACGGAATGTTGTCGTTCCAGTGCTCGATCATGCCGCCGTAGCCGTGGATGAAAAGCAGCGGCGTCAGCGTGGAATCAGCCGGACCGTATTCGCGATAGCGGATTTTCGCTTCCTGATCGTCGGTGAATTGCCAGATGAACCAGCGGTCTTGCGATGGAGTTTTCATGCGATGAGTCGTGACAGGGCCGGACAACGGCGATTGATCGATAATATTTTCACAAAATATATCGGCAACCGGAAAGATTAAAGATGATTCGGGAATTTCCTGAAACAGGCGCGAGTTAATCCTGCTTTGCCATCACCTCTTTTTTCCTTTATGCTGCAAGTATCCAGAAAATTTGAATATGGCCTGCACGCCGTCACCTACCTTGCCATGAAAGGCCCGGAACGGGTCGTGACGGTCAAGGAGCTGGCCGGTGAAATCGGCTTTTCCCAGGTCTTTCTCGCCAAGGCGATGCAAAGCCTCAACAAGGCAGGCATCACACGGTCGGTGCAGGGGGTCAAGGGAGGCTACATGCTCGCCCGGCAGCCCGAAGAGATCACCGTTGGCGACATCGGCGTGGCCATCGAGGGACAGCCGCACCTGATGCGCTGCTCCAGCGTGGATTGCGAGTGCGAGATCGAGTCGAGCTGCACGCACAAAGGGTACATGTTCAATCTTCAGAAGCGAATCCATGACCTTCTGGGTGAAACGACCGTGGCCATGCTGCTCGAAAAATTCCTTTGAACTTCCGTGATTGCGCGATTTTTCAGCTTCCACTGTGCCGCCAAACGGAGATTGTTTCGTTTATTGTCTGATTGCAGCGAGGCTTACCGGTAAATGCGCCGGGACGCAGCCGCTCCCTGATCTCCGTTTATCGTCTGTTATCGTCGCTTTTTATGTCATCCAGTCAGAACCTTCGCCCAGATTCTCCGGAAACGCTCGCGGCCTCCAGCCCCGATAACGGACAGGAAACCCGCCTTCCCGACATCGTGCTTGGCGGCGTTTCGACGCACAATCTCAAGCATGTCACCGTCCGCATTCCCCGGAACAGGTTCGTCGTCCTGACCGGTCTGAGCGGCTCGGGCAAGTCGAGCCTCGCCTTCGACACGCTCTACGCCGAAGGGCACCGGCGCTACGTCGAGTCGCTCTCCGCCTACGTGCGGCAGTTTCTCGAACGGATGCCCAAGCCCGAGATCGAGACGGTCGAGGGGATCGCGCCCGCCATCGCCATCGAGCAGAAGGCGCTTCCGAAAAATCCGCGCTCGACGGTCGGCACGGTGTCGGAGATTTACGACTACCTGCGGCTTCTTTATGCGCGGATCGGCAAAATCTACTCGCGCGACACCGGCGAGCTGGTGCTGAAGCATACGCCCGAGGATGTGAGCTTGCAGGCGCGTTTTTTCGACGATGGCGTGCGCTTCTACGTGGGCTTTCCCTTCCCGAGCCATCACGACGAGCGCCAGCATGACCGGTCGGTCTCCGATGAGCTGAAAAACCTTCTCCAGAAAGGATTTTTCCGGCTGCTGAAGGAGGAGAACGTCATCGACATTTCCGACGAGAAGGCGCGGGCCGGGGTGGAGGCGATGAAGCGCCAGGAGCTTTCTGAGCTGCTGGTGTTGGTGGATCGTTTCGTCGCCAAAAAGGACGAGAAAATTTACGGGCGCATCGCCCAGGCCGCCGAGAGCTGCTTCGCCGAATCGGGCGGCAACGCCATCATCCGGCTGGCGGGCGGCAAGGAGTACCGCTTCAGCGACCGGCTCGAACTGAACGGCGTCGTTTACCAGGAGCCCTCACCGCAGCTTTTCGCCTTCAACTCCCCCATCG
>JAAXXD010000013.1 GCA_013334655.1 Chlorobaculum sp.
GTCCTTTGTTTGAGTTGTAGCAAAGTAGTAAGTGCAACGCACAGCGCTATGCTTCGGAAAAAGGGGCAAAAGGACTACTTAACGATTTACCATATCCGTTATGTGGAGAGGTTTGCAGTGATTCAAGCGTACTGCAAAATCAGATACTACTACAATCTGATATAAAAGCCTGGGAGCATCAATTATCCCCGAGGATGGGGACGAACGCATGTTGGTGCTGCAAGCTGTACTACTTCTTTGAACTACCGAACAGTTACTTCGAACTTCAAATACTACTGGTACTGCCTGAACTGCGTTTTATTTGATTGGTGGAGATAGGAATTTCAAGTAGAAATTTACCACGAGAGATTTTGAAAATCCAAATACACTATTTGAAAAATCGAAGATTCAGAAAATAAATTTTGCTAAAAATACGCATACGGTGTATTATTGCTGAGTATCTATATCATTGAGCAAAAGCACGTACCGCGCTCATACCGTCCACCTCGTCCCCACCCCGATTTTTCAGGAACGTAACGACATCCGCGCGGGGTTGGAGTCTGTGGTGTGTATCTTTGCGTGACGTGATAGGTGGGCGGCGTTCATTGCCGTCCGGGTGAGCAAATTTTGGGAGAGAGTGTGATGAAGCCTGTGATTACGATTCTTGCGGTCAATACCGGTTCTTCGAGCATCAAGTTTTCGCTCTACGAGAGCGGGGAGCGGGAGGAGCTGCTTTTTTCCGGGTCGCTGACACGCATCGGGTTGCCGGACGGACGCTTCTCCGTGACCGATGCCGAGGGGCGGTATATCGATTGCGTGCGGGTTGAGGTGGCCGATCATGAGGCGGCGTGTCGGCAGGTATTCTCCTGGATCAAGGCTCACGGCCCCGGAATGCCCGACGCGGTAGGGCACCGGGTGGTGCATGGCGGGCCTCGTCACACCGCGCCAGAAATGGTCACGCCCGAACTGCTCGACTCCATCGCCGAACTCGTCCCTTACGCTCCCGAACATCTTCCGCAGGCGCTGAATGCCATCCGCTACGCCGCATCCGGGTTGCCCGGCGTGTTTCAGGTCGCCTGCTTCGACACCGCTTTCCACAGCACCATGCCTGCCATCGCGAAGCTCTGCCCCATCCCGGAAGAGTTCCGGCGCGAGGGGGTGCAGCGCTACGGCTTTCACGGCCTCTCTTATCAGTACATCCTCAATGAGCTGAAGGCGCAGGGCGATCCGCTGGCCAGCAAAGGGCGCGTGATCCTCGCGCATCTCGGTCACGGCGCGAGCATGGCGGCGGTGCTCGACGGGCGGAGCGTCGAGACGACGATGGGCTTCTCGCCTGCGGGTGGCCTCGTGATGAGCACGCGGACGGGCGACCTCGATCCGGGCGTGGCGCTCTTCCTCTTGCAGCAGGGGCACCTTGATGCCGCCGGATTGCGGGACATGGTGAACAAAAAGTCCGGCCTGCTCGGTGTGTCGGGCCTGAGCGACGACATGCGCGACTTGCTGGAAGCTGAAGCGGACAATCCGCAGGCGCATCTGGCCGTGGAGCTGTTCTGCTACTCCGCCCGCAAGCACATCGGCGCACTCGTGGCGGCGCTCGGCGGTCTCGACATGATCGTCTTCACCGGCGGCATTGGTCTGCACTCACCCGAAATCCGCGAGCGCATTTGCTCCGGCCTCGAATTCCTCGGTGTCAGGCTCGATGAGCAAAAAAATATGAACCGTCACGGAATCATTTCGACGGATGAGAGCCAGGTTGTCGTCAGAGTTATGGAAACGAATGAAGAGGTAATGATTGTTAGAGAAACGAGAAGTGTTCTTGAAGTTGGTTGACTGTGATGCCGATATGGTGTGGTTACCGGTTTGGCAATGAACAGTGTGTGAAGGGATTGGGCTGAAGCCCTGGATTCATTATGATTATCTCGCCACGTTTCGAAAGTTTTTGCGACGGGGCGAATGAATGCAAGAGTAAAAAGGTGGAAGCCCAGACTCCCACTCTGACAGCATTGGGGACTGGACTCGGATTGAGAAATTAAACGGATGATCCGGAAGATTGCCGGATTGTTCTGACCTTTGAAATGAAAAGAAACAATTGATGACAGAACAACATACTCCGCTTTCCGAACGAGAACTTGCACTGATGAACGCTTACTGGCGGGCGGCAAACTATCTCTCCGTCGGCCAGATCTACCTGATGGACAACCCGCTTCTGAAGCAGCCGCTCTCGAAACAGCATATCAAGCCCCGCCTGCTCGGCCACTGGGGCACCACTCCCGGCCTCAATTTCATCTACGTGCATCTGAACCGCATTATCCGCAACCGCGATCTCGACATTGTCTATATCGCCGGGCCGGGGCATGGCGGGCCTGCGCTGGTGGCGAATGTGTGGCTGGAGGGGACGTACAGCGAGTACTATCCCGACGTGTCGTTCGACGAGGCGGGCATGAAGCGGCTCTTCCGGCAGTTCTCCTTTCCCGGCGGCATTCCGAGCCACGTCGCGCCGGAGACGCCGGGGTCGATCCACGAGGGCGGCGAACTCGGTTACTCCATCGCGCACGCTTATGGTGCAGTATTCGACAATCCCGATCTCGTCACGGCCTGCGTGATCGGCGACGGCGAGGCGGAGACCGGGCCGCTCGCGACGGCGTGGCACAGCAACAAGTTTCTGAACCCGAAGCGCGACGGCGCGGTGCTGCCGATTCTGCACCTGAACGGTTACAAGATCGCCAATCCGACGGTGCTGTCGCGCATTTCGCATGACGAGCTGGAGAAGCTCATGATCGGCTACGGCTACACGCCGTACTTCGTCGAGGGGGATGACCCGGCGACGATGCATCAGGCGATGGCTGCCACAATGGATCGCTGTTTCGACGAGATCGCCGAAATCCAGCGCCGGGCGAGGGTCGATGGCGTGAGCGAGCGGCCCCGCTGGCCGATGATCGTCTTCCGTTCGCCGAAAGGGTGGACGGGGCCGAAGGTGGTTGACGGCAAACCCGCCGAGGGGAACTGGCGCTCGCATCAGGTGCCCTTCAGCACGGTGCGCGACAATCCGGAGCACATGGCGCTGCTCGAATCGTGGCTGAAGAGCTACCGCGCCGAGGAGCTGTTCACGTCCGACGGTGTATTGCTGCCGGAGTTGCAGGCGCTCGCTCCGAAGGGGCAGAAGCGCATGGGCGACATTCCGCACGCCAACGGCGGTCTCTTGCTCAAGGAGCTGCACATGCCCGATTTCCACGACTACGCCATCGACGTGCCGAAGCCCGGCGTAGTTGAGGTCGAGTCGCCCAAGCCGATGGCCCGCTTCCTGCGCGACATCATGAAGATGAACGAAAAGAGCGCCAACTTCCGCGTTTTCGGCCCGGATGAGACCGCCTCGAACCGACTCGGCGACCTCTTCGACGAGACCGACCGCACCTGGATGGCAGAGACGCTGCCGAGCGACGATCATCTCTCGCGTGATGGCCGCGTGATGGAGATTCTTTCGGAGCACACCTGTCAAGGGTGGCTCGAAGGGTATCTGCTTACGGGCCGCCACGGCTTCTTCTCCTGCTACGAGGCCTTCATTCACATCATCGACTCGATGTTCAATCAGCACGCCAAGTGGCTCAAGGTAACCGACACCGAAATCCCGTGGCGGCGGCCCATCGCCTCGCTGAACTACTTCCTGACTTCGCACGTGTGGAGGCAGGATCACAACGGCTTTTCGCATCAGGATCCGGGCTTCATCGACCACGTGGTCAACAAGAAGTCGAGCGTGATCCGCGTCTATCTGCCGCCGGACGCCAACACGCTGCTCTCGATCACGAATCACTGCCTGCGCTCACGAAACTACATCAACGTCATCGTTGCGGGCAAGCAGCCCGAGTGGCAGTGGCTCGACATGGAGTCAGCCGTCCGCCACTGCACCAGCGGCATCGGCATCTGGGAATGGGCCTCCAGCGACGCGGGGGGCGAGCCGGACGTGGTGATGGCCTGCGCGGGCGACGTGCCGACGCTCGAAACGCTGGCGGCGGTGAAGATTCTGCGCAACCTCGCGCCGGAGCTGAAGATCAGGGTGGTCAACGTGGTCGATCTCATGACCCTGCAACCAAAGGAGGAGCATCCCCACGGCCTCGCCGACCGCGATTTCGACGATCTGTTCACCGCCGACAAGCCGGTCATCTTCGCCTATCACGGCTATCCGTGGCTGATCCACCGCCTCACCTACCGCCGCACCAACCATCCGAACCTGCACGTGCGCGGCTACAAGGAGGAGGGCACGACGACTACGCCGTTTGACATGGTGGTGATGAACGACCTCGACCGTTTCCACCTCGTCGCCGACGTCGTCAACCGCGTGGAGAGTCTGAGGCCACAGGCAGCGTACATCAAACAATACATCCGCGACCGCCTGATCGAGCACAAGGAGTACATCAGGAAGTATGGTGAAGATATGCCGGAAGTGAGGAATTGGAAGTGGGAGGATTGATATGATATGATGAAACAGCGTCCCGACTTGTCGGGACGCTGTTGTGTATTGGGGGGCTGTTTATGGATTCTGTTTCGTCTGGGTCTGTCCAGCAAACTGTGTAAACGGCCATTTTCAAATTGGAATCCTCCCCTTGAATTTAATCGAAAATACGTTCAGCACCGCGCCCCAGTTCTGGATTGGCATCGTCCATTTTTAGGCGATGTTCTGCATGGCAAGATACATCAGTTTCAGGATCGATTCGTCGTTCGGAAATGATCCCTTGGTTTTGAG
Organism: Chlorobaculum sp.; assembly: GCA_013334655.1. Lineage (GTDB taxonomy): Bacteria > Bacteroidota > Chlorobiia > Chlorobiales > Chlorobiaceae > Chlorobaculum. Next base: position 4,718 of record JAAXXD010000013.1, read on the forward strand.
CACTTTGCGCAACGAGCGGTTCAGTGATTCGATGGCGTTGGTCGTGTACATGACCTTCCGTATCTCTGCCTGATAGGCGAAAAACGGCGTAATGTACTCCCGATGATTTCGCCACAGCTTGCTGATCGTGGCGTATTTTCCATCTCATTTCTCGCCGAATGCTTGCAGGTTCAGCTCCGCAGCCTCGACGGTTGATGCGCCGTAAATCGTTTTCAGATCGGCACAGAGCTCTTTGCGATCTTTCCACGACACATACTTCGTCGAGTTGCGCGCCATGTGCACGATGCAGAGCTGCACCTCGGTCTCCGGGAACACGGCACCAATGGCTTCGGGAAAGCCGACCAGCCCGTCAACGGCGGCAATCAGGATGTCCTGAACCCCACGGTTTTTCAGCTCGGTCATGACGCCGAGCCAGAATTTGGCCCCTTCATTCTGCGAAATCCACATGCCGAGAAGTTCTTTCTGACCTTCCATCGTGATGCCAAGCGCCAGATAGACCGCTTTGTTGCTCACTCAACCCTCCTGACGACCCTTGACGACGATGCAGTCGAAGTAGGCAAGCGCGTAGAGGTGATCGAGCGGGCGGCTCTGCCAGGCGCGCACATCGTCGAGCACCGCGTCGGTCACAGTGCTGATCAGCGCTTCGGAGACCTCGACCTGGTACAGCTCTTCGAGCATCGTCTGCATGTCGCGCACGCTCATGCCGCGGGCGTACATGGCCAGAATTTTTTCATCGAATCCCTTGAAGCGAGTCTGGCGCTTGCCGATTAACTGCGGTTCAAATCTGCCGTTACGGTCACGAGGCGGCTGGATTTCGAACTGATCCTGATCGACGATGATGGTTTTGCTGCCGCGTCCGTTGCGGCTGTTGCCGTTGTTCGGCTCGACGGGCCGGTGCTTGCGATAGCCGAGGTGCGCGTCCATTTCAGCGTCGAGCACCATTTCGATGAAGCGCTTTTTGATTTGGTCGTACAGCCCGCTCTTGTTGAACAGGGCTTTCAGGTCACCGTTTTCACGCAGTAGTTGCTTGATCATCTCGCCCGCAACATCCGGTGTTTTTTCTTGCTTTCTGTCCATAGTTGTCCTCCGTTTTGGTTGAGGGGAATCTATGACCATTTACACAGTTTGTTGAACAGACTTCGTCCTGTCGTAACTGAAAACCTGTTTTGCAAATGGAATCATCTCAAAGAACATGGATATTCGGGGCAAAGCAGCACTCCGTGGACGGTACGAAATCGGAAATGTTGCAAATTACTGTTTTTAGAGGTGCTCGCAATTGATCGTCGAACAAGCCAAGTGGATTGATGTTTTTCATTGCAGTACGTTCTGCTTGATGGGCACAGCGTAAGATATTAATATTTAATAATTTAGTCGAACGTGACTCGATATATTTCTATAGGTTGTATCGCTGCCGACTTTTTAGAGATGCCCATTTAAGCCAAAAGGCCCCCCGGCAAACTACGCCAACGAAAGCCATACATTGAGCATCATCGCCTCGATCAACCCCCACGCAACTCCCCACCGATGACGACAGCGCGACCCGATTCTGCTCGCGATAAAACACATAATTTTTTCTGCCAAGAAGAGGTCTTCTTAAAAATTGCTTGCAAAAGACATCATAATTACGTAAATAACAATCGTGAATACTGAGAGACTACGGGCGTCTGCTACTCACAGCGGAAGCAGCAGGCATCGTTCATAAACGCTGACGATGTGACCACTGAAGCCTCAGGCTTGCCCGTCGTGACGCTTTTTGTATACCGGGCTTGCAATGAACACCTGATTATTCGAACGGGCAGCGCTTCTTTGCTTCGTTGAGTTATTTATCTGGACATCGGGCAATTGTTGCCTTGAACATATATCGCTCAGCGTCTGGATAAGGGTTTTCGTTTTTCGATACCTGTTTCAAAAATGTTTCCAAACAATAAACCGGAGATGAATCATGCTGACAACAATTGCCGAGAATCTGGGCGCTGCAATCGGCAGCAAGTATTTGCCGAACACCAATCAGCTTCTCTTTACCGAGTATTCGAAAGGCGCTCTTAGCGTGCTGGATCTTGTCGCGCCGTCCACAGGCACCGTTTCATCGGGTACGACGATTATCAAGGGCACCTGGATTTTTGACTGCGAAACAGGTACGCTCGGAGGCGATATGACCAATATCTACGATATCTGGTGGGAACAGATCGATAACGTCAAAAGACAGATCGTGCCGATGGCCGGGGTTGGTATCATCAATCTCGGGCCGGTCGATTTCAATCTGTTGACGCCCGCCGTTTTGCAGTCTCTCTCTTACGGTTCGACTCCGATTCCCGGCAACAACGATGCCACCAACCAGCTGACGGTAAACGATGTGTTCGCGGTACGCACAAAGTCCGGTAACATCGCCAAGATCAAGGTTTTGCAGTATGGCTACGACCTCAAGATAGAGTGGGTGACCTACAAGTTCGCTTCGCCGTACCATACCATCGGAACGGGCTATGCCACACCGGAGGATGTCGTGACCAGCGCCAATGGACTGACGGCATACGTGACGGAACGAACCGGATCGCTGGTGAGGGTTGCCTTGAACAATGCGAACCGGGCCGCCGCGACGGTTATCGCCGCCGGTTTGCAGGCACCGCACCAGATGTGCCTCGACGAGCAGCACAATCAGATATTCGTGGTCGAATTCGCCAATCCGGGGCGACTGATCCAGATCGATCTGAACACGAACAAGCAGAAAGTTCTCCTCAACGGCCTGAGCAACGCCATAGGTCTGCTCGTGTCGAGCGATCTCGCCTACGCCTATATCAGCGAGCAGTCGGGTGGCGGAAAGGTGACGAAGTACTCGCTTCAGGGGAAGGCCCCGGTTGTGCTCGCTACCGGGCTGACCAATCCGTTCTTCCTCACCTGGGCCGATGCGTCGAAATCCTCTTTCTTCGTTGCCGAACGTGATCCGGCAAACCGCGTGACGCTGCTCAAGACCGAACTGGGCGCAGGCAACGCCGTTCAGGTTGTCACCGGCACGGGAGCGCGCCCGTCGAGCGTGGCGTGCGTTGGCGCTTCGCAACTTCTGGTCTGCTGCGATACCATGATCCAGAAGACCGATATTCTTTCGGGAATTTCATTGCCCACAGGTCTTTTCAAGGGAATCGGACTCGTCCCCTGGAATCTTGTCACCGCCGCAGGTTACGCTGATACCACCACGCAGCCTGTATACCCATACCAGTTCGCAAAAAATTCACCATTCGGTGGAGTTCTTTCCTTGCAGTTCAATCATCCACTTGCATCGCAGCAAGGCGTAAAGTATTACAGGGTACTGGTGGATGCGACTCCAAGAATGGATACCTGGTGGGATCTCAAGCTCAATACGGCAAACGGGAAATATGAAATTCCGGTCGAATTCAAACCGGAGACCAAATGGGGTAAAGATGGATGTTATCTCATTCACCAGCCGGGCGTATTCTATATGAACAGCGATCTCGGGCTCATCATGAACAGCGTCTCGGTCGCGAACGGCAAGCGAGCGTTCACAATCGAATTTTATACAGACGCCGGAGTCAAGGTGCAGCAGCAGGTGGTGTATGTCATGATCGACAACAACATCTGTACGGCGGCGATGGATATGCCGGAAATCGGAGGCGTTTACGCTACGACCGATTGCGGTATGCTCAAGTATAACAACGTTGCCGACAAGCTCTCGATCCGGTATGTCGCTTCTCATCCAACCCTTCAGGCAACCTACTCATGGCGCGTTGGCAGAGCTGGAAAGGGGCCGGTTCTTGGCGTGCCGGAGTGTTGCGTGGATGGTCAGGCGCAGCTCGCCCCATTTACCTTCCAGAAAGATGTGGGGGCTCTTCTGGGCGCTTGCACGAGCGCGGCGTTCTATGCGAGTGTTTATGTCGCCGCCAGAGCGATCAACGGCTTCGGACGGCAGAGCCAGTATGACCGTTCGGTCACTATCGCATTTGCTCTGACGCACTGACAGGCGTGAACCATTCCATCTGATGCCAAAGAGCCGCAATCTGTTTTCAGGATTGCGGCTCTTTGCGCTACCTTGAATCCGGTGATATTTCATAACCAACACTCACAAATGATGAAAAACAAAATTGCACTGGTAACTGGCGCGAGCAGGGGGATTGGACGGGCTACGGCGAAGCTGCTGGCCGCCGAGGGGGCGGCGGTGGCCGTCAATTACTTCCAGAGCGAAAGCGCGGCTCGCGCCGTCGTCGATGAAATCACGCAGGCTGGTGGCAGGGCGCTGGCCGTCCGGGCGGATGCGCGTGACGAGGCGCAGGTTCGCGCGATGGTCGCTGATGTGGAGCAAAGCCTCGGGCCGGTCGATCTGCTTGTCGCCAATGCATCGATCGGCTTTCCCGTCAAACCCTTCACGCAGTTCGCTTGGGGCGAGTTCGAAGCCAAGCTCACCGGCGAGCTGAAGTCGATCTTTTTCTCTTGCCAGGCGGTGCTGCCTGGCATGATCGAGCGGAAATCGGGCAGCATCATCGCCATTTCGAGCACCCTCTCGCGCCACTCCTCGCCGGGTTTCATCGCTCACTCGACGGCCAAATCGGGCCTCGACGCTTTCGTGCGCTCGCTTGCCGAGGAGGTCGGTCCCTTCGGCGTGCGCGTCAATGTGGTCGCCCCCGGCCTCACGCTCACCGACGCCACGGCCTGGCTGCCCGAGGAGCAGAAAGCGATGATCGGCGAGATGGCACCGCTGAAGCGCGTCGCCCTCCCGGAAGACATCGCCGGAGTGGTGCTCGCCATCGCCTCCGACCACAGCCGTTTCGTGACCGGCTGCTACATCCCGGTCTCAGGAGGCTTGCTGATGCTGTAACAGCGCAGGTGAGTATGCTTTCGGAGTTTGAATGGTATTGCTGCGATGTGGTTGAAAGTACCATATCAGTGAGCAAGACCTTCGAGTTCTGTTATCCAGTTGTTGAATAACGGGCAGGACTGGCGCATTTTCGGGATGCCAATTGCCGTGGCGATGGCAATTCCGGTTGTTGTTTTTTTGAACCGGTTCGAGAGTTTTTCCAGCCTTTTAGATGGTGCGTTGTCGGGTGATCATTGATCTGCTCCGGTTCGCCGCACTCGTCGAGAATCTGTTCGATTGATTTTTGCGGCACTCCAGACTTTTCAGCCAGGAAATGCGGGTCACTGAAATAGAGGGCTTCGATTTCGTACATGGAAACATAAGGAATGAAGCGTCGGGCGGAATCAAAATCTGCGAACAGGCTGTTGACCTCATCAACCGTAGCCCGGTTCATGATTTGGGCTTTCCGGGTATGCTCTGTCTGTTTTTTTGATCCCGCATATCCCGGCCAATCGCTGTCAATGCCGTAGTAATCGACAAAGAGCGTTATCCAGGTGTTTTTTCTTTGTTTCAGATGTTTCCCGATGTCATTCCGGGTGCGCGCAAATTGGACATCGCCACCTTTTTCTCCGGGTTTCTCCAGAATGACAGGGGTGAGATAGATGCCTTGCTGAGCCAGATATGGAGCCAGCAACTGCTTGACGAAGAGTTGCTCTGTCGGTCCCTCTGAAAGCACAATGACCTCCGCATAGCTACTCATACGTGGTGCCTCCGGCGATGATATTTCTTGTCAAGAGTTCACCGACGGAATATTCGTTCAGCCATTCATCGAAATCGGCGCGTTGCAACCGCTCAAAAACGGACTGTCCCTCCCGGCGATTCACCACGACAATATCTTCTATCGAAAACTGATCAAGCAGCAGGGGCGATTGCGTTGCGACAATAATCTGGGTTCGTTTGGCCGCGTCTCGAATCAGCTCGCCGAGAATCCTGATCGCTTCGGGATGCAGCCCCAGTTCCGGTTCGTCAATGACGATGACCGATGGCGGAAACGGATTTAACAGGGCCGTAGCGAGGCAGATGAAACGAATCGAGCCGTCGGAAAGGTGAGAAAGTCGGAGCCTTTTTGTTGCCAGTCGAGTTTTACTTTTTCCGCTTCACCTTTTTTCTGAACATCGAGTCGAAAGTCGTCGAAAAACGGCATGACCAGCCGAACGGCATTGATGATGTCCTGATAATATGAATGGTAGCCGGTTTTCAATTTCAGCAAAAACGGAGCGACGTTGCCGCCGTTACTTCTGAGCTTTGTATTGTCTTCGATGATCTCATAACGACGCATTGGGGCCGATGAACTGGTATCATGAAAGTGATAGACCATCCAGTTGGCTATGGACTGGTAAACAAAATAGCCAACGCCATGTCCTGTTCCTGTTGCGGATGTTTCTTCCCGCTTTTCGTACAGGCTACTTTCCTGTGATGGGCTGCAATAAGAGCGCCAGTTCGTTGTGATGTATTTCCGTTCTTCACTGACAAGAAAGGCCTCCTCTACGGTAGGTGTCAACTCAAAACGGTAGTAGTTCGATCCTTGGCTGAATGCGCTATGGGGCTTGAATTCAAACTCCATCGATATTGCCCCTTTTGCTTCTTTTGGCGACAACGGCTTTGGGCGTGCAGTGTTTTGCTGGTTTCCTGAAACTCTCCGTCATGCAGCGGGATCAGGATTTTTTCCGTATCAGCGATCATTAAGCGAAACCTTCATAAGACAGCGCCTACCCATGCCCAATCCTGAAATCCACGCATATACCGCCTCCGATTGTTGCTCAACGCCCACCGCATCGACGGCGGTGACGGCGCTTGCGCCACCCGTCGAAACATCGTCTTGCAGCCGCACGATCTTGTCCGACAGCTCGTCGTTTTGATACAACGCCCACTCGTTGCCGTCCGTGAGGAGCGTGTTCGCCATCGCTGAAAAGCGATTGAACCGCTCGCGGTTTCGCCCCTTGAAGCGCTTTGTGTTCGCGCCCGAAACCGGAGCCTTGAGTTCGTCATATCCCGCCAGTGCCTGATTGCGATGGATGGCGAAATCGGGCTGACCGAGCCGGTCAGGCAGCGGCGTTTCGCCCGTGAAGACCACCATCCAGCCAAAAATCTCCGCCACGCCTGCCATGAAATTCTCGAACGGAGCGTGAATTTACTCCTCCAGCTCGCCCGGCGTGATCTGATTCATCTTCTCCGTAATGGCGGTGGCGAACGCTTGCAGAGCCTTGAGGATTGAGTTGGTGCTTGTCATGCCATTACAATGCTTGGGGAATAAGGTACATCGAGGCGTGTTTACCTCAATATAACGTATCGCAAACGGAATTTATACGTCAGTACTCTTGCAGGCTGAGAGAAAATGTTTTTCGCCGCAAGGAAATACCGCAATTAATACCATCGTCAACTGCGGCATCGGCGCTCAGCTCAATCCGAAGGTCACGAATGAAACTCGATCTGCAGGCTGTTGTCTGCGGCTTCTTTCATCGTGTAGGTGCCTTTCGGGTGGATAGTGAGGCCAATCGGCGGCGCGGCGTCGAGAATTTTCGAGGAGATGCTCTCCGCTTCGTCAGCCGAGCAATCGGTGTTGATGAACAGATCGAGCGAATGCGACTCCTTGCCGAATTGCAGCAGGAAGTGGTTGTGATCGACAAAGACCAGGTCTTCGTAAGCGTAAGTCACTTCGTGACCAATCGACTCGATCAGCTCCATGACGGTGCCCAACGGGCGTAGTGGTTCTGTTTCCATGATTCCTGATGTACTGATGACCAGTGGGAGCTTTTTTCCGGGAAGTCTCCGAGGTCTGTTGAAAAGGTTGTGCCGGTTTAGTTTTGTCTTGTTGTTGCTATTGTTAAAATGATAAGGTAAATTAGATAAAAGTCCTAAAAACGATAGGTAGTATCTTGCAATAATGTAATAAAGGAGGCTCGTATGGCGGTCAGCGCATTACAGACATGGGAGAAGGTTCTTGAATATGCTTCAGTTCCACTGCATGGAACCATGTCGAGAAAAATCCGAAAAGGGGTCAAGCTTCAGATCAACGAAGGGAAAGTGTACGAAGACGCGGTGCTTTTCATCAGCGACTTGTTCCTGCGTGTGACCGAGGAGTCGGAAGGGGTGTCGGTCAACACTTACTACGACATCGATTCAATCGCCAGCATCAGGACTTACAGCAGCAAGGAGTGACATTCATTTACTTGCCTCATGTTCGGGACAATGGGAGATGTTGACCATGGCAGTAAATTCAGGGCCATAAAAACAGCTCTTACCTTGGTTATATGACGCAGAGTGACTGCCCGAAATATCTGGTTTCAAGCACTTCAGGCAGTCAACTCATGCAATATCAAACGTGTCGTCGCTTTTAAATTTATAGTTAATTCTGTCAGACAGCGCTCATCCTCAAGGTTATAACAACGCTGACAAGAACCAGCACGCCAAGAAGCGTGGCAATGATCAGGTAGGTTTTTCTTGACCACGCTTGTAAAATTCCGAAATTCAGCAACCGGCTTGCAATAATACCGGCGATGATACCGATTGCAATGCTTGCGAATAACACCAGCGCATCGATCTTGTTCCATAGCAGCATGATCGAGAAAACCATGGCCGCAGAGATCAGCAACACCATGACGGCAAGATATATGCGACGAGTCAGCGTCGATGTAGCTCGAATATCGTAATGCTGCGTCCGCTCGATGGAACTCGATGATCCAAACCAGAGTCGAGGCAACCAAGCCATGCTGTAAAGCGTTCGTATAACAGCCGTTACCATCATGACCGCCAGTATGAACGAAAGAGATAGGCCAGAAGCAAGGAGAATATTTTTTCGGAATGCCTTTTTTGTTTTTTCAGTGTCAGGTTCCGGCAGTGCTACAAGTTTGCTTTTGGCATCGGCTTTCTTTAAATATTCGTCATAATAGGTGATTTTTGCGCTATTGAGCTCATCATTCATGGCTTTTGCCATCGCAACGTTTTTTTGATTCGATGCGATCATCGCCATTGCGGCTCTTCTGGCCGACTCGCCTTCGAGTGGTGTCGGATATGCGGCACGCAACAGCAAAATTATGGAGATATTGTCTCCTTTGCGAGCGATAACCTGGGCAACGTTTGGGTTGATCTGGTTGAGAAAAGAAAGAACTTGTGGCGGAATTTTTTCAGAAGTCAGGGCAATGAGCGTTTTGTTGAAGGGGATTTTTTTTGCCCTCAGTTCATCAAGAAGAGTGTTGAGTGGCGCTCCGTTTACTGCCATTTTATCGAGCGATTCCAGCAGCGGCATGTCTACACCGGGAAACAGCACTTCGTCGTAAACGAAAAGTTTGCGTCCGGCAAACAGTTGAGGGGTGTTTTGAACAACAGATTCCGCCTGATCAGCAGTAACCGGCGGTTGATTCCCCATAATCTTGCTCTCTGCCAGACCCGCCAGTACGTTTTTCTGGGCGGCATACAGCGCAATGCTGTAATCTGGACTGTTATCGAGCTTCATCTCCTTACCTTTTCCCGCAAGCAGTTCGAGACTAACAAGGTCGGAAAGAATACGTCTTTTCAGGTTGGCAGACTCTGCGTCGCTCATGTTCGGCATGGCAGAACGCTGATAGAGGTACTCGATCTGGCGCTTGGTTATTTCAACGCCGTTGACCACTGCCGCGACACCGCTATCTGATTCTTTGGATGTCTGCTGGGAACATCCTGCAAGGATGCCGAGCAGCAGGGCGAAGAGAAGAGAGGTGAGTTTTTTCATGCTGCGAATAAATTGGATTATGCTGTCATGGCCATAAATACACATGGAAGTAAAGATAACATCAACTGGTCTAAATTGCACTAACAAATACCAGTATATTACTTGTTAAACAACGAAAACCCGGAATTTCCCGGGTCTTCGTTGTTTGCAACATCGCTCGTCAAAGACAATACCTCAAAGGGCGGCTTCCTCTTTCTTGCTCTCATAGAGCTTGCGGCCACCGGCAAGCAGTCCGCCGATGCCAAGCAGCATCACCGTCGCAGGTTCCGGAACCGGGCCTTGCGTTGAGCCCGCACCACCCGTGCTGACATACCAATTTACAGGGCCGTTAGTATCTGGAGAGGTCACTTGGAAATTTGGTATTACCCAACTATCAATTACATTAACATTTACGTCCATCCAAGTCCATATGGCCGTATGTCCACCACCTACAAGCTCACCCGTCCATCCATCAGGTGAGTCAATACCGGTCATTACACCTGATGTCACAAGTGTAACATTAGTACTTGAAAACAAGGTGTCTTTAACGATCTCAAGATCATAGGTCCAAGTGTTAGGGCCAGTCGAGGTGTTAACAAAAGTGATTGCTGCCATTGCCTGTGAAGGCGCGAAACCGGTCATCAGGGCGATGCCGAGGCCGATGGTTGACAAGAGTTTTTTCATGTTCGTCCTTTGTTTTTGTTGTGGCAAACTGCTTTACCGACAAAACAACCCGTGCGCGATACAATTACGTTTTCTTTTCGTACATCTTTCGAAAAGTAAAAAAAAACACGCAAATCGTCACTTTATCAGTAAAAGCAACGCAAACCGCTGTTCTTCGGAAAAAAGGGGTAAAAGGACTACTGAACGATTTACCTGTCCGCTCTGTCGAGAGGTTTGCAGTGAATCAAGGGTACTGCAAAATCGGATACTACATGTGGATGTTATAAAATATTATTCAGTTCCAAAAGAAATATCTTGATGGTTTCGATGATACATATGTCAAGAAGTTTGAGGAAATATATTAATTATATGCTTTCTGGTGCATCAAAGCGTTTTTTTTATTTCTCAAAAATATTATTTCTACGTTTCGACACCTGGTTTCGTGACAGATCATCACTGTAAAAATCCCCGCTCCGACGGTTTTCAGAACGAGGATTTGTCTTGATCAGCGCTGTCGTTTGCCGATGCGACGTTTTCCTGTCATCGCCCTTTACTTCTCCTCCCGTTTCACGCTGGCTACGAACCCTTCCGGGCGTCCTTCTTTAGGCAGGCCGAGAATCTGGCGGGCGCGGTCGAGGGCGTCGTCGATGTTGCCGTGGATGTTCTCTTCGCCGATCATATCGGCCAGGCCGTATTGCTGCATGGCGAAGATCGGCTGGGCGTGGACGCCGGAGAGGATCAGCTTCGTGCCGGTTTTCTGGCAGTCCGCGGCCAGCTCCTTCAGCATGTTCAGGCCGACGGCGGTGCTGGCGCTGAACGACTGGTTCGACGTCGAGACCGACCGTATCAACGCGCCGTTGCGTCCGCTGCCTGCCGGAGTGGTGACGAAACGCGAGGCGCTCGCCTTGTCGGTAGTCGTTGCGCTCTCCGGTTGCGCTTCTGCGGCGATGATTGGGTTCAGCGCCTTCGTCGCGGCCTGCGCGATGCTGCTGCTGGGCGTGCTGTATGACTGGAAGCTCAAGCGGTACGGGCTTTTCGGGAATCTCGTCGTTGGTTTTTCGGTCGGCATGAGCTTCATCATCGGCGGCATCGCTGCCGGGAATCCATTCGAACTGGTGGTGCTCTTTCTTGCCGTGATGACGATGCTCGTCGATCTCAGCGAGGAGATCGCGGCAGACGCGCTCGATGTCGAGGGAGACCGTCAATCCGGCTCCCGTTCGCTCGCCGTCGTGCTCGGCCCTGAGAAAGCGATGCGCATCGCCGCAGGTATTTTCGCGCTGGTGATCGCGGGAAGCGCCGCGCCGTTCGCCGCCGGATGGTTCGGCTGGATGTACCTTCCGCCGATCATCGCCTTCGACGCCGCAGTCGCCTGGTCAGTCTGGCGGCTGCTCGACTCCCGGACACCCCGGAAGCTCCGCTATATCCGCCGCATCTACCTCGCCGGAACCGCTATGCTGCTCGCCCTGATCGCCATCCGGCTCGTCGCGGGGTGACGAAAATTGCTGGCTGTGGCAGCTCAGAACTCCGACATTGAAGTACCACGCAGGCGGAAAATGCTGCAAAAACTGGTATGTTTATACAGAGCAAGCACAAACCCGCCTCGCTCGCTGAAAAATCTCCAAGCTTTCCAATGGCATGACAAGCACCAACTCGATACTCAAAGCGTTGCAAGCGTTCGCCGACGCCGTTACCGAGAAAATGAACCAGCTCACGCCGGGCGAGCCGGAGGAGCAGGTTCGCGCTCCGTTCGAGAATCTCATGGCGGGCGTGGCTGAGGCTTTCGGATGGAAGGTGGTCTGCACAGGCGAAACGCCGCTGCCTGACCGGCTCGGTCGGCCCGATTACGCCATCCATCGCAATCAGGCGCTGGCGGGGTACGTCGAGCTGAAGGCTCCGGGTTCGGGGGCGAACGCGAAGCGTTTCAAGGGGAGGAATCGCGAGCAGTTCAAGCGCTTTTCGGCGATGCCGAACATGCTTTACACCGATGGCAACGAGTGGGCTTTGTATCAAAACGGAGAGCTGGCGGACAAGATCGCGCGGTTGCAAGGCGATGTTTCAACCGATGGCGCGAGCGCCGTAGCCGCCGAAGATGCGGCGGGCATCGAGCGATTGCTGCGTGGATTCCTGCAATGGGAACCGTCCATTCCAACCGGGCGCAAAGGAAAAATCGACCTCAAGGGCTTCGCCGATCTGCTCGCGCCGTTGACGCGCATGTTGCGCGACGACGTGACCGATGCGCTCAAAGACCCCGAATCGCCGCTCGTGCACCTCGCGCGTGACTGGCGGCAACTGCTCTTTCCCGGCGCTCCCGACGAGCAGTTCGCCGATGCATACGCGCAGACCGTGGCGTTCGCGCTTTTGCTGGGGCGTAGCGAAGGGGCCGATCCGCTCACGCTCGACAGCGCCGAAGCGGCGCTCGCCGCGCAGCACAACCTGCTGTCCCGCGCATTGCAGGTGCTAACCGACCCCGGTGCTCGCGCCGAGATGGACGCCTCGCTGAACCTCTTGCTTCGCCTCATCGCCGCCGTGCCGCCCGCGACCTTCACCGGCCCCGAAGATCCGTGGCTTTACTTTTACGAGGAGTTTCTCGCCGCTTACGATCCCAAGTTGCGCAAGGATGCCGGAGCCTACTACACGCCCGTCGAGGTGGTGCGCTGCCAGGTGCGCCTGATCGACGACTTGCTCGTCAACCGCCTGAACATGCCACTCGGGTTTGCCGACCCCGGCGTCGTCACGCTCGACCCCGCCACGGGAACCGGCACCTACCTGCTCGGCGTCATCGAGCACGCCCTCGCGCGCGTCGAGTCCGAGCAGGGCGCAGGAGCCGTCGCGGGGCAGGCAACCGGGCTGGCCCGCAACCTCTACGGCTTCGAGCTGATGGTCGGCCCTTACGCCGTGGCCGAACTCCGCGTCAGCCGCGCCCTGCGCGACCGTGGCGCGTTGCTGCCAAAGGATGGCACGCATGTCTATCTGACCGACACGCTCGAAAGCCCCGACGCCAAGCCGCTTTCACTGTCCTTCTACCTGAAGCCGATCTCCGACCAGCACGAAAAGGCGCTAAAGGTCAAGAACAGCGTGCCGGTGATCGTCTGCCTCGGCAATCCGCCCTACGACCGGCACGAAGCCGCGACCAGCGTGAACAAGGCGCGAACCGGCAACTGGGTGCGCTGGGGCGACAAGCCGAACGGCGCGGACGCGATCATCCGCGATTTCATCGACCCCGCCGTCGCCGCCGGGCATGGCGTGCATGTCAAGAATCTCTACAACCTCTACGTCTATTTCTGGCGCTGGGCGCTCTGGAAGGTGTTCGAGCACCCTGCGGCGCACGGGCCGGGGATCGTGAGCTTCATCACCGGATCGAGCTACCTCGACGGCGACGCCTTTTGCGGAATGCGCGAGCACATGCGCCGCCATTGCGATGAACTCTGGATTCTCGACCTCGGCGGCGAAGGGCGCGGCACGCGGCAGGACGACAACGTTTTCGCCATCCAGACCCCCGTCGCCATCGCGGTTGCCGTGCGTTCGAGCAAAGCGCGGGAGGATAAACCCGCCACCGTCCGCTACGCCCGCATCGAAGGCGCCCGCAACGAAAAACTCGCCGCACTCGACGCCATCGCCAACTTCGCATCCCTCGACTGGCAAGAGTGCGCCGACAACTGGCAAGCGCCGTTCCGTCCTTCGGGCAAGGGAGATTATTTCGACCTGCCGCTTCTGACCGATCTCATGCCGTGGCAGCAATCCGGCGTTAAAGCTGGTCGTACCTGGATTATTGCACCAGAGGAGGATTCTCTCAAAAAGTGCTGGAAGATGCTCTTGAATGCTGATAAAGATGAGCGCAAAACGCTTTTCAAGGATTCTCCAACCGGACGCAAACTCCACGAATCCGCGACGCAACTTCCGCCATCGAGTGAGAAACTCAAACCTCTTTCAGAATTAGTCAAAGGTGAACATCCGACAACAATCATCAGATACGCATTTCGTTCTTTCGACCGTCAATATATTTTTGCTGATGCGCGTATGCTGGACAGACCCGGCCCTGATCTCTGGCGGACGCATGGAACGCGGCAAGTATATCTATCAAGTTCTTTAACACAAGTTCTTGGATTTGGACCGGCTTTAACTGCATCCCCATTAATTCCTGATTTGCATCATTTTTCCGGACGCGGAGCAAAAGACACCATTCCTCTCTATCGCACCGCCAACGCTTCGGAGGCGAATATTCTGCCGGGCTTGCTTGACCTGCTGGGCGCGACGTACCGGCGCACCGTAACGCCGGAGGATTTTCTCGCTTATGTCTATGGCGTGCTGGCGCAACCGGCATTCACGGCGCGGTTCCACAAAGAACTCGAAACCCGCGAGCTGCGCGTGCCGCTCACCAAAGACGGCGAACTTTTCGAGCAGGTGCGCGGGACTGGCGCAAAGCTGCTCTGGCTGCACACCTACGGCGAGCGCTACGTGCCCGAGGGACGCAAAATCGGACAGGTGCCGAACGGTTTGGCGCGATGCACGAAAGCCGTCCCCGGCGACGCAGACGGCTATCCCGAAACCTTCGAGTACCACGACGCCACCCTCGCGCTCCACGTCGGCGACGGCGAGTTCGCGCCCGTCGCGCCGGAGCTGTTCGCGTTTGAAGTGTCGGGGCTGAAGGTGGTGCAATCGTGGCTGAAGTACCGCATGAAGAAAGGGGCGGGCAAGAAATCCTCGCCGCTCGACGACATCCGCCCAGAGCGCTGGACGAGCCAGTTCACCACTGAACTGCTCGAACTCCTCTGGGTGCTCGAAGCCACCATCGACGGCTACCCCAAACAAGCCGCGCTGCTCGAAACCATTCTTGCGGGCGACTGCTTTGGTGCAGGCGAACTCCCCGCCGTCCCCGAAATTATGCGTAGTCCGAAGAAAGCGAAACCAGCCACCGGCGACCTGTTTGATTTCGATGATGAAGGGTGATAACGGAATCACTACATTCCAGAATATCCAGTAACCATCGAGCAGGAGGGGCTTTTCGGCTCAATCCGGCACTATCCGTTATCAAAAAAATGAAGTACTCCGAAGCAAAGCAAGGCAGGGTTTTTGTCATCAGGCTTGAAGATGGCGACATTTTTCATGAAGAGATCGAGCGGTTCACGAAGGAAAAAGGGATCGCACGGGCGTACCTGAACGTGGTCGGCGGGGCGGACAAGGAGAGCTTGCTCGTCGTCGGGCCGGAGGAGAGCCGGGCCTATCCGGTCAATCCGATGGTGCATGAGCTGTACGACGCCCACGAGGTTGTCGGCACCGGCACCCTCTTCCCCGACGACGCGGGCAACCCCATCGTCCACCTGCACATGGCCTGTGGCCGCGGGGAGAACACCGTCACCGGTTGCGTGCGCAATGGCGTCAAAGTCTGGCACGTCATGGAGGTCATTCTGGTGGAACTGCTCGACTCGACCGCCCTGCGGCTCCTCGACAAGGCCACCGGATTCAAGCTGCTCGTGCCGTGAAGAGCAGGGACAAAGGACTTCAGGAACAACAGGGACAAATAAGACAATTCTCCCTTTTCAGTCCCTGAAGTCCTTTATGTCCTTTAAGTCCCTTTCTTCTTCCACCCACCCTCACGCAAAGGGATTCTTTCCGCACTCCACGCCAAGCGAGCGGGCTACCGCTTCTTGCGTGATCGCGCCGTTGTAGACGTTGAGGCCGCCCGCGAGACCGGGCATGACCACCATGGCGCTCTCAAGGCCGAGATCGGCGAGACGGCGGACGTAGGGCAAGGTTACGCCGGTCAGCGCTTCGGTCGAGGTGGCAGGATAGGCGGCGGGCATGTTAGTCACGCAGTAGTGCACCACGCCCTCTTGGATGAACACAGGATCGAGATGCGAGGTCGGGTGAGAGGTCTCGACGCAGCCGCCCTGGTCGATGGCGATATCGACAATCACCGCGCCCGGCTTCATCGACTGCACCATGCCGCGCGTCACCAGCTTTGGCGCGCTCGCCCCTGGGAGCAGCACCGCGCCAATGAGCAGATCGGTGCCCGGCAGCAACTCTTCGAGATGCTGTTCGTTCGAGTAGATCGTGTGCACCTCCGGCGGCAAGAGCGCCTCAAGTTCGCGCATCCGCTCTTGGTCGGTCTCCATCACCGTCACCTCCGCGCCAATTCCTGCGGCAATCCGCGCGGCGCTCATCCCGGCGACCCCGCCGCCAAGCACAAGCACCCTGCCGGGCAGCACGCCAGGCACGCCGCAGAGCAGCTTCCCCTCGCCGCCGTTGTGCTTCGAGAGATAGTAGCCGCCCATGAGCACGCTCATCTTTCCGGCAACCTCGCTCATCGGCGCGAGCAGCGGCAAGCGCCCGCCAACCTCGACAGTCTCGTACCCAATCGCCGTAACTCCTTCATCCGATAGTACTTGCGCGAGACCCGGCACTCCGGCCAGATGCAGATAGGTGAAAAGAATCAGCTCCTTCCTGAAGTAACCGTACTCCCCTTCCAGCGGCTCTTTCACCTTGACGATGAGTTCGCTTTTCCAAGCCTCCGCCGCAGAATCGGCAAGCACCGCGCCCGCCAGCCGGTACTTCTCGTCGCTGAAGCCGCTCGCCGCGCCCGCACCACGCTCGACCACCACGCGATGGCCCGCCGCAACAAGCTGCCTCACGCCTGCAGGCGTACAGCCAACGCGCGTCTCGCGGGTCTTGATTTCCTTTGGAATTCCTATATTCATGGCAGAAAAATGATGAGGGTTATCCGCCGACTCCATCAATGTAAAGCTTCAGCCTCTTTTCCGGAACAGGCGCGGTGAACAAGCGTCCCGAATGATCCCACGAAATTCAGCATGATGACTCTTTTGCATGACCCGGCATATTGGATCCTGACGACGGGCTGCCTGTGCGCCGCCTCGATTCCGGCGCTGACGCGCTCGATTGGCAAAATGCGGCTCATCGCCATTGCGGCGCTCTGGCTCGCGCTCTGCGCCGCCACCTTCTGGCGCTTCGGCGCGATGCCAGCGCTTGCGACGACGCTGATTTCGGGCGCATGGGGCGTCGTCCTCCTCGTCGCGTCGCTGATCTTTTCAGGCATCAAATCGATGCCGAACCAGCGCTTCGAAGAGCGATGAATCCGACCTCCACGCTCAACGAGTGCCGGAAAACCACGCAGGCACAAAGCGCCACGCATGTTTCATCTCGCGATCGTGCGCAGCATAATCGGGATCATACAGCGCGACCGTCTCCCAGTACCGGGCGGAGTGATTCATGTGAACGGTGTGGCAAAGCTCGTGAATCATGATGTAGCGCACCAAAAGCGGCGGCAGGAAAATCAGCTTGAGATTGAGATTGATGTTGCCGCGCGTCGAGCAACTCCCCCACCGGCTCCGCTGCTTTCTCACCGAAATCCCTGAAACCTTGAAGCCGTTAATCGAAGCAAGCCGATTGAGCTGAGACTCGAACCGCAGCTTCGCCCGCCGCTTCAGCCACTGTTCGAGCGACGCCAGGCACAATGCGTGATGGCTGACCGCGCCCGAAAGCTCCAGCTCACCCGGGCCAAGCTCGGTGATCTTGACGCTCTCCCGACACTCCTCCCGATAGCCAACCCGCCACGTCTCGCCGATGCCGCAAAGCTCGATCACCTCGGGCAACGCCACCCCGGCCTGCCCGGCTTCGGCTGAGCGGTGTTTGGCGAAGGTGCTCTGCACTTTCAAAATCCATTCCATCTTGCTTTCGACCAGAGCGGGCACGCGCTTTATATCGAACCCTTCCGGCACGACCACGGTGAGTCCCTCCTCAGGCGACATTTTCAGCCGGGCATACCGCGCCCTGCGACTGACCTTGACGATGTATTGAATGCCGGATGAGTTGCCTCTGAAGGATTGAGTGGACATACGAATCCGGGATGCGATGAAAAATGCTGGAATAGTGTAGAAGTATAGTCAGCCGGAAGTGATAAAAAAAGCGGATATCCCCAGCTTCACGGCGCTCATGCTGTAGCTGTCCGACAGCAAAAGACCGGGAGTCCTGCATTGCACAGGGAAGGGCTGAACGGGGATATCCGGGAAACGGTAGTTTATGAAAGCGCTTGCTTCAGATCGGCGACAAGATCGTCCGGGTCTTCGATGCCGACCGACAGACGGATCACCGAGTCGGTGATGCCAGCCGCCAGCCGGTGTTCGCTGCACATCGAAGCATGGCTCATGGTCGCCGGATGCTCGATGAGCGACTCGACGCCACCGAGGCTTTCGGCCAGCGCGAAAATCCGCGTGCTTCGCAAAACCTGCTCGACCGCCGCCTGCCCGCCGTCGAGCTCGAACGACACCATGCCGCCAAAGCCGCGCTGCTGGCGCTTGGCAAGCTCGTGCTGCGGATGGCTTTCGAGGCCGGGATAGAAGACGCGCTTCACCTTCGGATGGCCGTCGAGGAACTCCGCGACGATCCGCGCATTGCGCTCGTGCTCCTTCATCCTCGGCACGAGTGTCTTGATGCCGCGCAGCACCAGCCAGCAATCGAAGGGCTGGGCGCAGGTGCCAAGCGCATTGACGAGGAACTTGACCTTCTGGTCGAGATCGGGAGTGTTGGAGAGAATCGCGCCGCCCACCACATCGGAGTGGCCGTTGAGATACTTGGTGGTCGAATGAATGACAATATCCGCCCCGAGCTTGAACGGCTGCTGGAGATAGGGTGACAAAAAGGTGTTGTCCACGATCGACAGCAATCCCCGCTCTTTCGCGAAAGCGGTCACGGCGGCAATATCGACAAGGTTCAGAAGCGGATTGGATGGCGTTTCGATCCAGACCGCCTTGGTCTTTTCATTGACATACGCTTCGATGCCGTCGAGGTTCCGCAGATTGATGAAGTGGACGCGGATGTTGAAATGCTCGGCAAAGGTGCTGAGGAGTCGCGCCGTACCGCCGTAGCAATCATCGGTGCAGATGATCTCGTCTCCGCTCTGGAACAGATTCATCGTGGTAGCCACAGCGGCCATGCCGGTGGTCACGGCAACCGCGCTGGAGCACCCTTCGAGAGACGCGAGGCTGTCTTCGAGAGCCTTTCTGGTCGGGTTGCCGCTTCGGGTGTAATCGAAGCCGCGATGCTTGCCGATATCTTCAAAAACAAAGGTTGAACTCTGGTAAATCGGCGTCATTATCGCGCCATACGCCTTGTCCGGAGCCACTCCGGCATGGATGGTGTCGGTCTGAAAACTCATGAAGGCAGTGCTTTTACTGATTTTTTATCGATGATGATCCAAATGCCACTCTGAACAAAAACTGGATTGATGGGCAACTTTTTGGAAATGTAATTAACGATTGTTAATTTCAAAAAAAGAAAATCGCCCTTTTTTTGACGTACAGCGTATAAACTCACGCTACTTCATGAATTCTAACTTTTGATACCATGTCTACACACCACGCCAGCAACGGAATCCCGATGCCCATCGTCAGCCTCAACAGGAGCATGCTCCTCACCGGCATCGCGCTCGGCATCATCCTCCATCAGCCGCTCTTCACGACAGCGCTCTTCCTCATCGTGCTTCCGGCGGTGCTCTGGGGACAGAAAGCAAGCCTCATCTACATGATCGGATCACGCCTGTTCAGAAAGCAGAACCAGACGGCCAATACTGAAAGCCCGATTCTGATGCGGTTCAACAACTCGATTGCCGTCATCATGCTCGGCATGGCGCAGCTCGCCTTCCTCTTCAACGCGACAACGGCTGGCTGGGTGCTCTCCAGCATCGTCGCCGTAGCCGCCTTCGTGGCGCTCTGCGGCTTCTGCTTCGGCTGCTTCCTCTATTTCCAGTTCAACTTGCAACGCTACCGGCTGTTTGGCAGCAAGAACAATTCCGGTGCGAATACCTTGCAGATCGAGCATTGAGCGAAGGAAAATCCGACTCGACCGGACATCCAGTCGAGTCAGCCCCGGCAATTCAGATACATCTTTTCTCCGATATGAAGGCAGCCCCGAGACAATGCCTCCCCCCTCAGCCAATCACGCCATCACGACGCTGTATTTGCGACAGCTGCGCCGCTGTCACCACAGGCAAATACACCGCAAAAGCCATTTGACGAAAACGCGATAAACCATCCTGAAATCAAACCATGCGACGTCTTTCCGCTTCACCATCCGCTGAGCCATCGTCGAGACAAACTGCTGAAGCGAATGACAAAACGATTCTCATAGCGGACAGCCAGTACCTCACGACTGCCGCCCTGACCACGCTGCTTCTCGAAAACGGTTACACGGTGCAAACAGCGGGATCGCGGCACGAGCTGATCGGCAAACTGAAGAGCGGTGACGTATCACTGATCGTCACCGATTACATCCTGTTCGACTACCGCTCGATCAACGACCTGAAGGAGATTATCGCCGGACAACCGGAAATCCCGATGCTGGTGATGAGCAATTCGATGAGCCAGATGCAGATTCGCGAGCTGAACCAGGCGGGCATCAGAAACATCGCGCTCAAAACCGATGACCGGTCGGAGTTGCTTCAGGCGGTCTCTTCGGCGCTGAAAAAGAAAAAAGCCTACACGAGCAGCGTGCTCGACCTGCTGCTCCACGACGAGACACCCGCGCAGGATGCCTGCCAGCTCACCACCTCCGAAATCGAGATCGTGCGGCTCATCTCCTCTGGCCTCTCCACCAAGGAGATCGCCGCGAAAAAGCATCTCAGCTTCCACACGGTGACGACTCACCGCAAGAATATCTTCCGCAAACTCGGCGTATCGAGCAGTCAGGAGATGATGCTGCTCGCCATCAAGGCGGGGCTGATCGACAACATCGAATATCACATCTGACATACTGACAAATCAACGGAAAACTGCCCGACAAACATTTGTCATTGAAAGGCGCGAAAGGACGTGGCAATCCATGAGCTTCTTGAGTGCATTTGATCCACTTCGCTTTTGTATCCAAACGCAGATATGACTTCCTCCTACCCTTTTAACGGTATGAAAAATACCGCTTCGGCGGGATTTCCAGTCCGGGATGGCTTAACGATCTTAAAAGCAACCAACGAACGTTCACCAAATCATCTACACCTATGGCACGCATCGCGAAAAAACTCACCGACCTGATCGGCAACACTCCGCTTCTTGAGCTGGAGAACTTTGGCCGGGCAAACAACGCCCACGGCACGATCATCGCCAAGCTCGAATACTTCAATCCGGGCGGCAGCGTCAAGGATCGCATCGGTTTCTCCATGATCGAGGCGGCGGAGAAAGCCGGACTGATCAACGCCGATACGGTCATCATCGAGCCGACCAGCGGCAACACGGGCATCGCGCTGGCCTTCATCGCCGCCGCCAAGGGCTACCGGCTGATCCTGACCATGCCCGAGACGATGAGCATCGAGCGGCGCAACCTGCTCAAGGCGCTCGGCGCGGAGCTGGTGCTCACTCCTGGCCCGGAAGGCATGGGCGGGGCAATCCGCAAGGCCGACGAACTGAAAGAGACGCTGCCGAACTCGTTCGTGCCGCAGCAGTTCAAAAATCCGGCAAACCCGGACATTCACCGCAGAACGACTGCCGAGGAGATTTGGAGAGATACCGATGGCCAGGTGGACATCTTCGTCTCGGGCATCGGCACCGGTGGCACGATCACCGGCGTGGGCGAGGTGCTGAAAGAGCGCAACCCCGATGTTCGTATCGTGGCGGTCGAACCTGCCGACTCTCCGGTCATCTCGGGCGGCAAGCCCGGCCCGCACAAAATTCAGGGCATCGGCGCGGGATTCATCCCCGACATCCTGAACACGGGAGTAATCGACGAAATCATCACGGTCAGGAACGAGGATGCCTTCCGTACCGGCCAGAAGCTGGCCAAAACCGAGGGACTGGTGATCGGCATCTCCTCTGGAGCAGCCGCTTACGCCGCGCTTCAACTGGCCCTGCGACCGGAGAACGAAGGCAAGCGAATCGTGGTGATCCTGCCCGACACCGGCGAGCGCTACCTCTCCACGCTGCTCTACCAGTTTGAGAACGAAGCGGTGTCCATCTGAAAAACGACAACATCGAGACTCATGGAGACCACAGAGAACGGACTTGACCTCATCCAGCAGGCGATCACGCTTCTTGCAAGCGACCGGAGCGCCGAATGCGATTATGCGCCGCATCCTGAGCAACTGCTGCCATCGATCGACAAGCTCCGTGAGTTTATCGATCTGGTGCGGGCGATTGTCTTTCCCGGCTATTTCGGCGCGCCGATTCTTCACCGGGAATCGCTGCCCCACTTCATCGGAGTCAGGATCGAAAAGCTCTACGATCTGCTGACCGGCCAGATACAGAGCGTCCGGCAGTTTGAAACCGGCAATACCCGGCAGGCGATCACGGCTGACGAAGCCTCGGCGGCGGCGCGGGCCTTCATCGGCAGGCTTCCGGAGATACGGCGGGTGCTCTGCACCGACGTGAAGGCGATCTACGATGGCGATCCGGCGGCCAAAAGTCACGGGGAGATCATTTTCTGCTACCCGTCGATTCGCGCCATGATCAATCACCGTACCGCGCACGCCCTCTTGCACCTCGGCGTGCCGCTCATCCCGCGCATCATCTCCGAGATGGCGCACTCCGAAACCGGCATCGACATTCACCCCGGCGCGCGAATCGGCGAGTACTTCTGCATCGATCACGGCACGGGCGTGGTGATTGGCGAGACCTGCGAGATCGGCAACAACGTCAGGATCTACCAGGGGGTGACGCTTGGAGCGAAGCGCTTCGAACTCGACAAGGAGGGCAATCCGGTCAAGAACCTGCCCCGGCATCCGATCATCGAGGACAATGTGGTGATCTACTCGAACGCCAACATCCTTGGCCGGATCACCATAGGCCGGAATTCGGTGATTGGCGGAAGCGTCTGGGTCACCCGGAGCGTGCCGCGCGATTCGCGTCTTCAGCAGCAGAAGGCTGTCGAAAGCACCTTTATCAACGGCCTGGGCATCTGAGATCAATCAATAACCAAACCATTACCAATGTCAAATACACTACCTGAATCCGGCAGCCTGTTGCAGCGAAGCGTTACGACAACCGTCGCGAGAAATCTGGCCAACACGACCAAGACCGTGCCCCAGATGATGTCCATCACCCCGAGATGGCTGCTCAAACTCCTGCCCTGGGTTGATGTCGCTTCAGGCACCTACCGGGTCAATCGCACCAAAATCGAGCTTCAGAAGCCGGAGCGGATCGGCATCGATTTTCATCACGGCATTCCTTCGTTCAAGCCCGAATCGCTTAAAAGCATTCCGCTCTTTTCAGCGCTCGGCGATGAGATCATCTCGGGTCTCGGCCGCAAGTTCGTGCTCGAAGAGGCCGAACTGGGCAAAACCCTGATTCTGGAAGGCGAAGACCGGCACAAGCTCTACATTGTCGCTCACGGTCAGCTTGAAATCCTGAGCAAGGGGTTGCATGGCGAAGAGTTGCGTATCGCGCTCTTGTCGCATGGCGAATATTTCGGCGAGGAGGAGCTGGTATCGGGCAAGCCTTCGACGGTCACGATTCGCACCATCACGCCCGGCCTCATCTTCTCGGTCTCCAGCCAGGAGGTCGAGCAGCTTTTCCGTGAAAAACCGGCGCTCAGGGAGTCATTCCAGACAGCGGTAGATGAATACCTGAAAGTCCGTTCGACAGTCAACAAGCATGGCGAAAAACACATCGACCTGGTCTCCGGCTTCGCCGAAGATGTCGAGATTCCCGAAACCTACGTCGATTACTCCAACAAGCCGCGCGAATACTCGCTGCACGCCATCCAGACCGTCGTCAGGGTGCATACCCGCGTCTCCGATCTCTACAACGATCCCTACAACCAGATCGAGCAGCAGATGCGGCTCACCATCGAGGGCATCCGCGAGCGACAGGAGTGGGAGTTCATCAACAACCGCGAGTTCGGCCTGTTGCACTCCGCAGATCCGGTGCAGCGCATCAGCACCCGCTACGGCACCCCGACACCGGACGATTTGGACGACCTCCTGACGCTGGTGTGGAAAAAGCCCGCGTTCTTCCTTGCCCATCCGAAAGCGATTGCCGCGTTCGAGCGTGAGTGCACCTGGCGCGGCGTACCGCCGGTGACGATCAGCCTCTTCGGCGCTCCGGTCATCACCTGGCGCGGCGTGCCCATCGTGCCGTGCGACAAGCTCGAAATCAACAAGAACAACAAATCGGGTCTCGGCACGACCAACATTCTGCTCGTCCGGGTGGGCGAAGCCGAACAGGGCATCGTCGGCCTGCATCAGGCGGGCATACCGGGCGAGATCAGCCCGAGCCTGTCGGCAAGGCTGATGGGCCTCGACAAACTTGGCGTGGCCTCGTACCTGCTGACCCAGTATTCATCACTCGCCGTGCTGACCGACGATGCGCTCGCCGTGCTTGAAAACGTTGAAGTCGGCTACTACCACGATTACGAGCATCGGAAAACAGCCATTAAAACAAAGTAATCCGGGCACAACGATACATCCATGCCAGTGACCAGCAAAGAAATCTATCCGCAAGGAAGCATCCCGGAACTGCTGAACCCGACCTTCATCGCGCAGGTGGCAAGCCGCCTGTTCAATGAAGTTCCGGGTGGAGCCGATGCGCCCCGGAGCGAAACGGAGGTGCAGGCGTTCCCGGAAACTTCCGCCGCCAGCGCCCATGAGCACGCGAACCATGCCGCGATTCCCGGCGATCCTGCATGGCAAACCGGGTTGCCGTGGTTTCCGCCCGAGTCCGGGGAAGCAGGCAGCGGCGACGCCTTGTATTTCGTCAGGAAACCTGGAGGGCAAGGCGACGAAAAGCTTGAACCCCATGCCGAACGGCTGACCGAGCAGCAAGCCTATGCCGCGAACAGGAACGGCTCGTACGGTCTGGAAGAGCAACTGAACCGCCCGCAGGATCCGCAATCGCTGCTCGCGGGAATACCCAATCTCACTCCTGACGCCCTGAATCCCGACGAGGGAATCTCTTTCGCGTTCCTTCGGGACCTCTTCGCGCCGATCGGCAATGCCGCCGGACTCGACCATACCACCTGCATCGCCGAGGAGCTGCTCAAACGCGCGGCCTCCGGTTCCTCGGTCAACCCGTCAGCCGTCGAAACTCCGCAACCAGAGCTGTCGCCGTTCTCGTATCTCGAAGCGCCGCGCGTCTCTTCGCCGAAGCTGGCGAGCACCGACATTTTCGACGTGGCCAGCGTCCGGCGCGATTTCCCGGCGCTGCACCAGAAGGTGCACGGCAAACCACTGGCGTGGCTGGATAATGCCGCCACCACGCAGAAGCCGTTGAGCGTCATCGAAGCCTTATCGAGGTTCTACGCTACCGACAACTCGAACATCCATCGTGGCGCGCATACGCTGGCGGCCAGGGCGACCGACGCCTATGAGGGGTCGCGCGAGAAAATCCGCCGCTTCATCGGCGCAGGCTCTTCTTCCGAAATCATCTTCGTCAGGGGCACAACCGAAGCCATCAATCTCGTCGCGCAGACCTGGGGACGGAAGTTCATCCAGCCGGGCGACGAAATCGTGCTCTCGATCCTCGAACACCACGCCAACATCGTGCCGTGGCAGATGCTGGCTCAGGAGAAAGGGGCGGTCATCAGGGTCGCGCCGGTGGACGACCACGGCGAGATCATCCTCGAAGAGTACGCGAGGCTGCTCGGCCCTAAAACGAAACTGGTCTCGCTGACGCAGGCATCGAACGGCCTCGGTACGATTTTGCCGGTGCGGGAGATGATCCGGCTCGCCAAACGCCATGAAGCGAAAGTGCTGGTGGACGGCGCACAGTCGGTGGCGCACATTCCTGTCGATGTGCAGGATCTCGACGCGGACTTCTTCGTCTTTTCGGGTCACAAGATTTTCGGCCCGGCGGGCATCGGCGCACTCTACGGCA
Source organism: Chlorobaculum sp. (assembly GCA_013334655.1). Lineage (GTDB taxonomy): Bacteria > Bacteroidota > Chlorobiia > Chlorobiales > Chlorobiaceae > Chlorobaculum. The sequence continues at coordinate 30,735 of JAAXXD010000013.1, forward strand.
AAAAGGAGCTGCTCGACATCATGCCGCCGTGGCATGGCGGCGGCAACATGATCAAGGATGTCCGCTTCGAGCATACCATCTACAACGACGCACCGGCAAAGTTCGAGGCGGGAACACCGTCAATCGGCGACGCAATCGGCCTCGGCGCAGCGCTCGATTACGTCAGCAAGCTCGGGCTGGAAAATATCGCCCGGTACGAGCACGAGCTGACGCAGTACGGCACGGCGCGGCTGCTTGAAATTCCGGGCCTCCGGCTGATCGGCACGGCGAGAGAGAAGGTCGGCGTGCTCTCCTTCGTGCTCAATGGCGTGCCGAACGAAGAGGTGGGGCGCTTTCTCGACCGCGAGGGCATCGCCGTGCGCACCGGCCACCACTGCACCCAGCCATCGCTGAGAAGATTCGGCGTCGAGGGCACCGTTCGCCCCTCGCTCTCCCTGTACAACACCAAATCCGAAATCGACCGCCTTGTCGATGCAGTCCGTTCGATCCAGAGGCGATGAGAGCATTGCCGGACGGCTTCAGAACCGTCGCGAGAAACACATAACCGATAAAAAAAAGTAATTTTATCATGGCAAATACGAAACAGTACCATCCCGAAACCCTCGCCCTTCATGCAGGCCAGCAGATCGACCCGACCTTTTCGCGCGGCGTGCCGGTCTACCGCACCAGCTCGTACCTTTTCAAAAACACCGAACACGCGGCTAACCTCTTCGCGCTGAAGGAGTTGGGCAACATCTACACGCGCCTGATGAACCCGACCACCGACGTGCTCGAACAGCGCATCACGCAACTCGAAGGGGGCGCGGCCTCGGTGGCGCTCGCCTCCGGCACCTCGGCGATTTTCTACGCCATCATCACGCTCGCCGAAGCGGGCGACAACATCGTCTCGGCCAACAACCTTTACGGCGGCACCTACACGCAGTTCGACGCTATCCTGCCGAAGCTCGGCATCACGGTGAAGTTCGTCGATCCCTCCGATCCGGCGAACTTCGAGAAGGCTATTGACGACAAGACGCGGGCGGTCTTCATCGAAACCATCGGCAATCCGGTGCTCGACTACACCGACGTCCGCGCCGTGGCCGACGTGGCGCATCGCAACGGTCTGCCGCTCATCGTGGACGCCACCTTCACCACCCCCTACCTGCTCCGCACCATCGATCTCGGCGCGGACATCGTCGTCAACTCACTCACCAAGTGGATCGGCGGCCACGGCGCGGGTATCGGCGGCATCATCACCGACGCCGGGCGCTTCGACTGGAAAGCCGGACGCCATCCGCTCTTCACCGAACCGGACGCCAACTACCACGGCCTGCGCTGGGCGCTCGATCTGCCGGAGCCGCTCGCGCCAATCGCCTTCGCGCTCCGGGTGCGCACCGTGCCGCTCCGGAACCTCGGCGCGGCGATCTCGCCAGACAACTCGTGGATCTTCATCCAGGGCGTCGAAACCCTGCCGGTTCGCATCGTGCGCCACTCGGAAAACGCTCTCAAGGTGGCCGAACACCTGAAGAACCACCCGAAAGTCGCCTGGGTGCGCTACCCCGGCCTGCCGGACGACCCGTCGTACGAACTCGCCTCGCGCGACCTGAAGCACGGCTTCGGCGGCATGGTGGTGTTCGGCGTGAAAGGCGGCTACGACGCGGCAGTGAAGATCATCGACACCATCGACCTCTTCTCGCACCTGGCCAACGTCGGCGACGCCAAGAGCCTGATCCTGCACCCCGCCAGCACCTCGCACAGCCAGCTCACCGAGGAGCAGCGTCTGCAAAGCGGCCTGTCTTCAGACCTCATCCGCCTTTCGGTAGGACTGGAGCACCCGGACGACCTCATCGCAGCGCTCGACGACGCGCTGGCGGGGGCGTGAGAAAAGGATAGTAGAGAAACATCATTTTTCGAAAACCCGGCGATACTCTTGACAGAGATCGCCGGGTATCGACAATTCCATCGTAGCGGAAGCAAAAAAAATGAGGGCTGATCGATTGTCACAGATCAAACTCTTCGGAACGCAGTGCCCGGTGCCCTTCAAAAACAGTTAGAATGACAACCTGCGTCGGGTTAACTCTGTACACTATCCGGTAATTCCCGACAAGTATCTCCCGGATGTCAAACCGTGAAAACTCGGGAACCACTCTTCCCATTTCAGGAAACGATGCAATCGAATCGCCTTTGTCGAGAAGCAACTCAATAAAAGCGAAAGCCCGCTCAGGATGGTCCTGCGCGATAAATCGCTCGATTTCATCCAGCTTTCCGAGAGCTTCGGATGACCAGACTACTTTCATGGCTTTCTGGAAGCTCTTTTTTCCGCAAGCTTCGTTCGAACCTCCTCAGTACTATACACCTCCCCGGCCTCTTCCGCCGTCAGTCCTTGCTCTATGGATTCTGTAAATTGTTTGCTGTAAACAAGATTGTCATACTCCTCGGGCGACAGAAGAACGCCAGCAGGTCTGCCGTTCTGGGTAATAATCAGCGGATGACCCGTTGCCTGAACATTTTTCAGACAGGTAGAAATGCCCGTCTTGAACTCACCCAACGGGATAATATCGCTTGAAATCCGAATGCTTTTCATGATACGAAGAGATTTAATTCAGAGTCGTATTCAGACCATTATTCACACCTTAATATAGCCATCGATTCAGGAGCACCAAACAATTCCCGGCTTCATAGCTGACCAGATTGCCGGTTGAACTTCCACCCCGTACCTGCTGCGCACCATCGATCTCGGCGCGGACATTGTCATCAACTCGCTCACCAAGTGGATCGGCGGCATGGTGGTGTTTGGCGTGAAGGGCGGCTACGACGCGGCGGTAAAGATCATCGACACCATCGACCTCTTCTCGCACCTCGCCAACTTCGGCGACATCAAGAGCCTGATCCTGCACCCCGCCAGCCAGATGACCGAAGAGCAACGCATCGCCAGCGGCCTGTCAAGCGACCTCATCCGCCTCTCGATCGGCCTGGAACACCCCGCGACGACCTCATCACCGCCCTCGACGATGCCCTCGCGGGGGGGGGTGAAAACAGGATAGTTGGAAAACATCATCTTTCGAGAATCCGGCGATAATCCTGACAGAGATCGCTGGGTATCTTAAACTTCATTGAAGCTGAAGCCCATTGTATATAATACAGTTTTACGAGAGCTTCAGATACCCAGACAAGGTTCATGGTTCTTAATCCGCGTCTTTTCATCAATTTTTGTTCTAACCTCCTCATTTCTGTGCAGCTCCATGCATATTTCTTTTTAACCTCATATGCGACGTATCCTAGAAATATTTTCTTTATGCCATATTTCAATTCCCCTCAAAAGGCAACAGAACCTCTTTAGGTTTGTCATAATGATTGATAACCAGCTAAGGATCAGTTACCTAAACTTTTTTTAAGGCAAGTGTAAATATCCATCTTTAAACTTATTCAACTAAATAATATTTCTTAAGACCTAATGACTCTCATTTTATTTTACTTCAACGCCTTGATAGATTGCGTTTATTTTTTTCAACGCTAAAGATGCCCCTATTAAAGCAATATATATCTTTATATCAGATTTTTTTACCGTTTCATATGACAATGAATATACATGCGTAAAATATAATATATTATAATAATCTATCATGCGATAATCCGGGATATTTGTTGAATTTATTTTTCTTACTCTATCTCTTATATCTTGAACCATTCTACTTGTTGGTGTTAACACAGCATCCGACCACATCATTTCTTTTGAATAACCATCAAGCATTTCTCGTGCACTTACATACATTTCACATATTTCACCTTCTGTATATGCTTCCCTATCAACATAATTAGCAAACACCTCAGTCCACAACTCCGTCTCAATTCTTACATAATCAAATAATGACGGCATAGCTATCCTTGATTCAGCCATATCAATTATAAATATTTTTTCAGGACTCATTTTACCTGATAGTGACACCAATACATTAGTCAAGTTTAAATCACCATGTATTCTTGAGGCAAATATACCACCTGAATTATTATCCAATTTTTCACGTAGATATTTTATTGGATTTATATATTCTTTACTTAAAATATATATTGTCTCTTTTTTTTGCCAATCATTTTCAACCATTTTAATTTTAACATAATTTATAATATCATTTATTTTCGACGATAACTTTGTAAAAACATCACTCCACCTCAGTATACTAGTATTTCCCGGAGCATATTTATGCAATAAATCTATAGCATCATATATTTTTTTTAAAGCATCTAAACAGTTATCTGTATTTGTTGATAATTGATTCCTAATCAATTCTGCAAAACTCCAAACATAACCTGATGTTGAATATGAATGTGCAGCGGGGTATATTATTATATCTTCATCAGAATGTTCAGGACACAGCACCTCTCTCGGCATATGGATGGAAAAACTTGTTTTTTTTATTGAGCGCCAAAAATCATTTTCTTTTTTTAATCTATCCTCTTCATCAAACTTTGCAATATAATAACTTTCATTACATGAAATTATTTTTACAAAATATACTCTTGATTTTCCTGCAACACCAGAATATTTCTTAATGACATTCATCTTACATCCTGACTTCAGGATATTTTTTTTCATCAAGAAGCTCCTCAATCTTTGCATATCATTTACATCATAGTCATCATTATCATTTATCTCACTTATTCGCTTAACTATTTCGCTCCTAAGTAACCCTGTTGCATTTATATCTTTTTCGCCACCATTTTTACAATAATTCTGATACGCTCTGTTTATATATTTTAGAGCAACCTCAAGATCATCTTTTTGCTTTGACATATTAATTATTATATTTTACGTTAAAATATATAATATCAGCCAATCCCCATAGAGCATGAGCTATCTCATCTTCTCTTTTTGTCTCCTCAGACAAATTTAAAGATTTTTCATAATTTTCGACTGCAAGATTTATATTCCTTTTTACTTCTTCTTCGGCACTTTTAACATTACATTTTTTTCCCATTTTGGCCATGGATTTATAAACATTTCCTTTATTCCCGTATGCTTTTGCCAATCCTAATTTTTTCTGTATTTGTTCTGTATTCTTATCAAATATCAATTGTGCATACTCTGTATACTGATTTGATTTTTGATATAATTCAATCGCCCTATCATACACTTCAATATCATCATACCCTAAACCCCACAGCCAGTATAAACGCCCAAAATCTAAATATAAATTTCCCTTATCGATATCTTTTTCTTCACATAGCCTTAGGCTCTCTTTATAATCCTCTTCTGCCTTTTTAAAATATTTTTCAAAGCAATTTCTTTTTGGGATATAATACTTATCCAATCCTTTTATCAAATTTAACTTTCCTCTGTGTCTGTACGCTAGCGGTAATAAACTTTTTATTTTCTGTTCACCTAATAGACTAAATGCTTGTTCTAAATATTTCTCAACGTCATCTTCTTTTTCTAGTCTCAACCCTATCCATATTTTATCTTCCACCAAACACTTTATTAACATTTCTTTATCTCTCTTTTTTTCTAAAGCCTCTATAGCACAATCTACGATTTTTTCTCTTTCAGCCCACCTTATAAATCTCATTGGCATCATAGATTTCTCCCAAAACTTGATAACCGCATCCCAGTCCTTACTTTTTATACATATATCAACAGCTGTCTTGATATTGTTTAATTGAGCTTCCATATCTTCACAATTATCATCATAGTAATTCTTTAAATATTCTAAATATAACCTTACATATCCAAAATCTATTTCTTTTTTTATATCCATATTCTCTTGCGATTGCAACATAAACAAACAATATTTATATGTAATAGGATGAAGCTTGTAAAACCCGAACTGGTTATCAAGGTATGCATCACTCATTGATGTAATCAAACTAAAAACATCACTTTTCTCGAGACCTAAAACTTTTCCTATTTGATTTGCTGTTGCGCCATCCGAGAAATATGTTAGAGCCATCATCATTTTTTTCCCATTTATATCTAATCCATTCCATGTTCTCCCAAAAAAATCATCAAACATCACTTTTGTTTCTGAAGAAGCTTTTTGTATTGACTCGATCCACTCTTCAACGTTAATTGGACTGCTCAATTGATCTATTGCTATTTTTAAAATCTTTGGCAAATAATCTACTAATTCAGCCACTTTTTGACATTGCTTAATACTCATCACATCCCTCCTTCTAACATTTTCAATAATCATTTTGACTGCATCGCCTTCATTTAATTTCAATAAATTATAATCTTTTAAACATGCATCAATCGAGCTATTTTTCCAAAATGGCGAATACTCTCTTGTTGTAATAATAACAGTAACTATTTCAGACAATAATTCATCACCAAGGACTTCCATAATATATTCATTAATATCCTTCTCTTCTTCACTTTTATTTATTGTTTCATAATTATCTAATATAATCAGCACTCTTCTGTATTCGTTCAATGCTGTTTTTATATTATCTTTTTTTATCTCTAAACTCTCATTTCCAACCGCAGCAGCAATTGTAAGTAATATTTCATTCAAGATATTATCAAAAGTGATTTTACAACCTCCATAATATTCCTTTAAATTTATCCATACATATAAATCATATTCTTTTTTTCCATAATACAACTCTCTACCAATAACTGATGCTAATGCACTTTTTCCAACTCCGCCAACTCCTCTAATCACAATGGATTTTTTCCCTTTTAAAATTAATTCTTTTATTTCTTCAACATTATTTGACCGACCATATAAATTTAATTTTTTTAAGCAATTTTGCCTAAAAGCTTTATTCTCCTTTTTTTTAGTACCTATAACAATATTTTTCAACACATCTTTAGAACCTTCTGGTATCCATTCTTTATCTTTATCATATGAATTTTCATCAATTTGACATTTATAAACATTTTCATTTTCAATTTTTTTACCAAGCAATAACTCCACCTCATATCCTGCATTTTTCAACATTTCTATCTTTTTCTCATCCCAAGATTTAAGAATTGTTGCAAACTGTAAACATGAATATTGCGGAATAAAGTACTTCCAATATTTAGGAATACTGATAGGAAACGGAGTAATGATGATATTATTATATTTGCCATTCATATCCTTATCTTGCAATATCCCTTTATTTATCATCTCCATACGCTCCCAATACGTAAATCTGTTAAATTCTTCTGAATCTCTATCATTATCTTCTTCAACTTTCGTTGTCAACTGTGGATCAGGATTTGTAATACCAATAACTAAATATTTTACTTTCTCTGAAAGCAATGCTTTTTTTGCAATATTTTTATGCTCAGTATTAAATGGCTGATATCGACCGTGAATCATACCATATTCATAATAATTATCTTTCATTATTTTCTCATTCATAATATCACTTAATACTACAGCAGTCCCCTCAGGCACTTTTATCTTTAATTCATCAATACTTTTATCATTCATCCCTCTAATTTCTTCTCCGCTGGTTATTCTTCTTCCATTCAATATTTTTGTAGAGTAGCCATTATCTTTAAACATTCTTTCTTTTTTATAATCCCATTGACCGAAAAGACGCATAATCTGAACAGCATTGTCAGGAACATAATCTTTATATAATTTAGGATTACTAATAGGAAATGGAATGATTACTATATCTTTATACCTATCACATATTTTATCATCCAACAAGATACTATTCCGTATCATCATTAACCTCTGAAAATAGGTATATGGGTTTGAATTCGGATTATGCCTATGAGAATCAGTATCATCTTTCACAATCACATCAGGATATGGATTAGTTATACCTATATACAAACGTTTTACAATTTTCAATGCGGCTTTTAAATAATCCATATGCCCGTTATGAAAGGGCTGAAATCTACCATGAATCATTCCTACTTCATATTCCATAATACCCCCATTTATCTTTTACACGTATTTATTTTCAATATTTTTTTTCGTTTCGCTAAAAGATTCATATCATCTGCTTATCATAATAAACATGCCAGTGCAAATGTTTTGTTTCTTGCAAATTTCCAATATTTGTTGTCAATCTGCACCCGCCGTATTCACTCTCAACCAACCTCATTACCTCGTCAATTATACTATGCATTTCAATTATCAATTTTTTTTCATATAAATACAATTCCCTTATTGATTGTATATGTTTTTTTGGTATCACAACAATATGCCTCTCAAAAGCTGGCTTTGTGTGATGAAAAGCCATAAAGTGTTCTGTCTCACAGACGATATCAACATTAATTTTGTTTGACAAAACCATTTCACAATAAAAATCATTGTTTTTCATAATATCATATTTATTTTACCAGAATTCGTAACAAATCCAATTATCGATGAGCTCTCCAATCCTGCATCAATTAATTCAGCAATAAGTGCTGAGGCATTTTTGTTATCTATACTAATAAGTAACCCTCCATTCGTTTGAGGATCAGACAATATTTTTATATATCGCCCAACATAGCTCTCATATTGCTCATCATACTCAACATACTTTTCGATATGTCTAATATTATCTTGAGTTAAACTTGTAGAATATCCTTCATCATACCATCGCATAGCATTCGATATAACAGGGATCCCTTTAACATCAAGATCAATACCATGCTTTTTTAACGTAAGCATTTCCAGCAAATGTCCTCCTAAACCAAAACCCGTCACATCTGTAACCGCATTTATTTTATATTTTTTTAATACTTCAGTCGCATACTTGTTTAAAGTATTTGCTATTTTAACACAAGGCTTTAGCTCATCAATTGATAATAACCCAAATTTATTAACTGAAAACATTATCCCTGTACCAATAGGCTTTGTAATTATTATCACATCCCCTATCTCCAATGTACTATTCTGCCATAAATTTTTTGGATTTATGCTTCCAGTTACTGACAATCCATACCATAACTGTGGGTCTTTTATTGTATGACCACCAACTATTAAAGCTTCCGCTTCATTTACTTTTTCTTGAGCTCCTGAAAATATTTCTTGTAAAACATAATCACTGATTTGCTCAGGACAACCGCATATATTTAAACATGTAATTGGTGTTCCTCCTTTCGCATACACATCACTCAAAGCATTACAAGCAGCTATTTGACCAAATAAATATGGATCATTAATCAAAGGTGTATTTACATCAACAGTGGTAATTATGGCATATTCATCATTTATTTTGTAAACTGCTGCATCTTCATTATTATCTATTCCAATCAACAGATTATCATCTTTCTTTTTATTTAATAAAACACGCTTAACATTATTAAGTTTATCTGCACTAATCTTAGCAGAGCACCCACCATATGATGAATAGTTTGTAATATCTAAATTCATATAGATCACCCTAATAAATATTATAAAATCACTCTAAGCTGCATACATTTAATCCATAAAAAACAATTCTCTTACATTCCTTTATAGCGCAATTTTTATATTAAGAACCACGCATCAAACCATAAATAAACAATCGCACAATTCACCAGAAAACAAAAATATATTTTTATCTTCTAATAATGATCGATAAAGAAAAAAGTTCATATGATTTCATTGCATTTAAATATTGAACCAAATACAAGGCACTAAATATCAATCTAGCACTCATCAATTCGGCACTTATTTAACACACAGTAAATGCAACTACTTTAAAACAAAAAATCATGAAGAGGTTATCACGTCTTCAATGTATTTCTTTTTACTAAACAAATCAAACTATTTTTTATGGATAAAAAAATCATTAACCCTATATTTTATAATAAGTTAAATATCTTCTTAACCTGCGATAATTTCTAATCCTTCGGCGATGCCGATGATCTCGTCGAGATGCGGGCCAGCTCGAAGTCGTCCGCGTCGTCGCGTTCTGGCCGGGAACTCTTCGACATCGGCAGGCTAACCCATTTGCGGTAGGGAAAATACCGGATAGGCGGGATTGAATGGGGGGCTGTTTTTGATGAACTTGAGGCCATGAAGAAAACGATCATTCAAGGAGAACGGCCCTATGTTACCAGCAACCGAACAACAACTGCTACGTCCAGTTGCGACCGGATCGACGGAAAGCATTATCAAGCAATTCCGGCTCAAAACGCTGACGAACAGCGCGGAATGGCTGCTGCAACAGCTTGCAAGACTCCGCAGCTACAGCTCTGCACAGACGCCGGAGAGTGCGGAGGAGACGATCATCAGAGAGTTCGCGCAAAAGAATCCTGAAATCTTTCTCACCTGAAAAAACCATGACCACTATGAAGCAGCAGCTTTTGCAAGGATTCGGCATGATTCATGACAACGACAGCATCCGGTCACAAAGCATGACGATATGGAATTGCGGTTCGAGCTGTCGGTGCTGTACCGGCGTCACGCCAACTTCCGGCAGACAGAAATGAGGCTGTACAACCTCTCTTGCATTCGCCGGTTACTGACACATGAACAGCAAACCGGCTTTTTTTTTATCCGTCTCAAAAGAATTACTGACTGACAAAGGAATCAAGAATATGAACATAGCAAAATCCATAAAACT
>JAAXXD010000088.1 GCA_013334655.1 Chlorobaculum sp.
GATCAAGGTTGTGGTCGTCGGCTTCGACGAGAACACCAAGCGTGTCTCTCTCGGCATGAAGCAGCTCGAAGCCCATCCGTGGGAAAACATCGAAATCAAATATCCGGTTGGCATCAAGGCTCAGGGTCGCGTGGTCTCCATTACCGATTACGGCGCTTTCGTCGAGATCGAGAAGGGCATCGAGGGTCTGGTGCACATCTCCGAAATGAGCTGGACGCAGCACATCAAGCACCCGAGCCAGTTTGTTTCGCTCAATCAGGAGGTCGAGTGCGTCATCCTGAACATCGACAAGGAGCACACCAAGCTGTCGCTCTCGATGAAGCGCGTGTCGGAAGATCCGTGGATCGCCCTCTCAGAGAAATATGTTGAGAGTTCACTGCACAAAGGCACGGTCAGCAACATCACCGATTTCGGTGTGTTCGTCGAGCTGGAGCCTGGCGTTGACGGTCTGGTGCACATTTCTGACTTGTCATGGACCAAGAAGATCCGCCACCCCAGCGAGCTGGTCAAGAAGAACCAGGAACTCGAAGTGAAGGTGCTGAAATTCGACGTCAACGCACGCCGCATCGCTCTCGGCCACAAGCAGATCAACAGCGATCCTTGGGGCGAGTTCGAGCAGAAGTATGCCGTCGGCGCTGAATGCAACGGCGCGATTTCGCAGATCATCGAGAAGGGCGTCATCGTCATTCTCCCCGGCGAAGTCGATGGTTTCGTTCCAGTGTCGCACCTGTTGCAGGGTGGCGTGAAGGACATTCACTCCTCCTTCAAGATCGGCGACGAGCTGCCGCTCCGCGTCATCGAGTTCGACAAGGAGAACAAGCGCATCATCCTCTCGGCGCTCGAATATTTCAAAGACAAGAGCAAAGAGGAGATCGAAGCCTATCTCCAGGCGCATCCGAACGAGAAAAAAGAGATCGAAGCCGCCAGCGCCGAGCTGGAGCCTCAGCCGAAAGGCCGCTGATTTTTCACCGGTTGTTACAGCTAAAGCAGAAAAACCCCTTCATTCGTGGAGGGGTTTTTCTTTTTGGGGAAGGAAGAGAATTGATAATGGATAATGGATAATTGATAATGAACTGATTTCTAAAGCATGTCCACTCAGTCCATTGCGTCCACCAAGTCCATTCCCGTCCATTTCTTACATTCACCCGCGTCGCTCAGTAGCCGTAGCTTTTCAGCAGGTTCTTTTTCTTTCGCCAGTCGGGGCGGATCTTCACGAAAATCTCCAGGTATACCGGGCGGTCGAGCAGCTCTTCGATCTCCTTGCGTGCGGCCTGGCCCAGCTTCTTGAGCGCCGCGCCGCCTGCGCCGACGATAATCTGCTTCTGGCTGTTGCGCTCGACGATCACCGAGCAGCGGATCAGCTCCTTGCGGCGCGGATCGTTTTCGTGCTGTTCCTTGAATTCATCGATCACCACCTCGGTCGAGTAGGGAATTTCTCGTCCGTACATCAGAAATATTTTCTCGCGGATGATTTCGCCGACAAAAAAGCGCTCCGGCTCGGTGCTCAGGATGTCATCGGGATAGAGCGGCTCGTCGAGTGGCAGCAGCGGGCGGATGAGATCGACCAGTTCGGCGATGTTGCGGCCATCGAGCGCTGAGACCGCTAAAACCGCTACTGGCCTGAAGCTCTCCATGATTTCGCGTTGCGCCTCCTTCACGACGCTTTCCGACGCGAGGTCGCACTTGTTCATGGCGATGATGAAGGGCTTTCCGGCGGGCTTGATCCACTTGTTGACCAGCTCATCGGCAAACACTCTGTCGAACAGCTCATCGTCTTTCTGGAAAGGAATGAGGCCGACGATGAGGTCGCACTCCCGCAACGACTTCCGCGTGATTTCAAGCATCGACTCGTGCAGCGACTGCTTCGGATCCATGATGCCCGGCGTGTCGAGAATGACGATCTGGCTGCGGTCGTCATGATAGATGCCGGTAATTTTTTTTCTTGTCGTTTGCGGTTTTGGTGTTACAATCGATAGCTTATGATCCAGCAGACGATTCAGCAGGGTCGATTTGCCAGCATTCGGCGCGCCGACAAAGGCGACATGGCCGCATGAGAATGACGATGGCTGCACAGTGATGATGTTCCTTGTATGTTTTCGTTGCCGGGATGTTGTTTGAAATGCGGTTCCGGCTGTCTTTGATTCTGTTTCACGTCAAGATAACATGATAGACCTCCTCTTTGCTCTCAAGTCATGGAAAAGTACAACAAACTCGATTTTTTATGGCTTCTCGTGCCCATGACCGGGCTGATCGTCATGGGGCTTATGGCGGTGTACAGCGCGACCAACGGTTCGTCCGAAGCGGTTTCCCTGTTTTACAAGCAGCTCTCCTGGGCTGTTGGCGGCGCGATAGTCGCATCGATCTTCTATTATCTCGATTATCGTATCATTAAAGAGAATTCCTACTTCATTTATGCCGCTGGTATTCTTCTGCTCGTCGTCGTACTGGTGTTCGGCAGGAAAATTGCCGGGCAGACCAGCTGGGTGCGGATCGGCATGTTCAGTTTCCAGCCCTCTGAGCTTACCAAGATGTTCACCATCATCGCGATGGCGAGGTTTCTTTCCGATGACCAGACCGATATAGGAAACATGATGGACCTGGGCAAGGCGCTTGCGATAGCGCTGGTACCCGCGGGTCTGATCATGCTTCAGCCGGATATGGGCACGACCCTGACCTGTCTTTCATTTATCGTCCCCATGATCGTGCTTGCCGGTTTCGATCTCTACTATATTCTTCTCGCAGTGGTTCCGGTTACGTTGATGTTATCTGGTTTTTTCAGTTTCACCATTCTCGCGACCATTGCCATTGTTTCTTTTATCATGTTTTTGCTGCTCAGCAGAAAGTTTTATTTACACCAGTTGCTGGTTACCGGAGGAGGTTTTCTGAGCGGATTGCTGACCTGGAAGTTTACGGCTTCGATTCTCAAACCTCATCAGATCAAGAGAATCCAGATATTTCTCGATCCAACATCCGATCCACAGGGAGCGGGTTACAATGCGCTTCAGGCAAGGATTGCCATCGCCTCAGGCGGAATTTTCGGCAAAGGTTTTCTTCATGGCACCCAGACGCAGCTTCGCTATATTCCCGCGCAGTGGACCGACTTTATATTCTGCGTGGTTGCTGAAGAACTCGGTTTTCTGGGTTCGACATTGCTTTTGCTATTGTTTCTGCTGCTGATTCTCCGTTTGATCTGGATGGTCGGTGCTATCAAGAACCGTTTCGTCCAGCTGATGCTTGCCGGATACGCATCGTTGCTTCTCACCCATGTAGTGATCAATGTCGGGATGACCATCGGCGTCATGCCGGTTATTGGCGTGCCGCTGCCGTTTATTTCATATGGAGGATCCTCTCTTGTCGCCAATATGATGATGGTCGGTCTTGCCATGAATTTTTCGAAAAACCGGAGGCATATCGGTTATTGAAGATGTACGGTAATTATGATAAACAAAAAAGGCCGTCGTTCAGGACAGCCTTTTTTGTCGAAAAAACTATGTGGTTTATTTCGTTTTTACTTCGATCATTTCTTGATCTGATAGATGAAGCGTTTGCCGCCTTCACCGACAGGAATGCGTTCGATTTCTGCATCCTGGTTGCCGTATTTGTTGAACCAGAGGCTGACGGCAGTGCCTTTCGTCTGAAGAGCAGCCGCGATTTCGCGCGGTTTGAATGCTTTGTCGGGATTTGCCTGAAGCAGGGTCTTGATCGATATGCCGAGCTTTCCGCGTCCGAATTTTGCCGGTGCGGGTTTGGCTGCGGGAGCGCCTTCCATCTTCGAAAGATTGTTTTCGAGCTTTTTGATAATGGAATTCAATTCAGTTTCGTAAGGGCGAATACTTTCCTCAAACTGAACCTGCAATTCAGCAATTTTTTCCTTCAGTTCATTCTTCTGCTGGTTCAGAGACTTGAATTCATCGACATTTGCAATGTACATGTCGAATTTGTCCGGAGCAGATTCTTTTCTCATTGTGTTCATGATTTTCATTGTGATAGATGCGAAAGAAAACAAAAGAAATATAACAGCTTTGTATGCAATAGTGCAATAAAAAAAAATAACTGTTTTTTTTATTTTTGTTGTGTAGATGCGGTAGTATGGATGTATATAAACGTAGTGTTCAACTGGGCGTGTATCTCTGATTATTCCAATGTTAATAAAAGATGGTGTGTTTTATGAAACAGAAACGTGTTGCTGCTGTAACTCTTGGTTGTAAAGTGAATTATGCCGAAACATCGTCCATTGTCGATATGCTGGTTTCCCAGGGATGGCGACTGAATGCTCTCGAAGATGGAGCGGAGCTTATTATTATACATACCTGCGCTGTTACCGGCGAGGCGGAGCGGAAGTCGCGGCAGCAGATTCGAAAAATCATAAGAAATCATCCGGGAAGCAGGGTCGGAGTGATCGGTTGCTACGCGCAGCTTGATCCCGAAAAAATTGCCGCCATCGAGGGAGTTTCATTCGTACTCGGCACAACCGACAAATTTGATATATCATGGTACAGCTATAAGCCATCTCCTGATAGTCATGTTCCACTGATAAAAGTATCGCCAGTCGATGAAGCGAAAATCGCGCATTCAGCATGTTCGATGCTTTCCCAGCCGGAAAAGGGAAGAACCCGGGCGTTTCTCAAAATTCAGGATGGTTGCAGTTGTGGTTGCGCCTATTGTTCCATTCCACTGGCGCGGGGACGTTCTCGCTCGGTGCCGCTTCCTGAACTGCTCGATCAGGCGCGAAGCATTGTCGATGCCGGATATAGCGAAATCGTGTTGACGGGAATCAATCTTGCCGATTACCGGGATGGCGATATCCGGCTCGCCGCTCTGCTCAGGCAGCTCGAAACCATTGACATTAGCCGGATTCGCATCAGCTCGGTCGAGCCGCAACTGCTCGATGACGAATTGATCGATATCGTCGCGAATTCCTCTAAAATCATGCCGCACTTTCATTTGCCGTTGCAGAGCGCATCCGATAAGATACTCCGCAGCATGAGGCGGCATTACGATACGGCGTTTTATCGCGAGCGACTCATGAAGGCGGTCTCGTCAATCAAAGCGTGCGCGATTGGCGCGGATGTGATGGTGGGGTATCCAGGTGAAAGCGAAGAGGATTTCGCAGAGATGTGTCGGTTTATCGAGGAGTTGCCGACGGCTTACCTGCACGTGTTCACCTGTTCGCCACGCCCCGGCACGAAGCTCTTCGCGGAAATCGCCGAAAAGAGGCTGATTCGCGTACCATCCCCCGAAGTGTCGTCGCGGGCGGCCCGGCTTGGCGAGATCGGCCAGTGGATCGAGCGGCGGTTTGCAGAAGCGTACATCGGCAGCCGCCTGAAGGTGCTGTTCGAAGAAGCCGCGACAGTCGCGGGAGGAGTGGTGCGCTGGAGCGGATACAGCGAAAACTATCTCCGGGTGAGCGTCGACTCCTGCGCTGAAATCGTCGCTTGTGATCTGAGGGGGCAGGTGCGCGAGGTGCTCGTCGAGGGCTTCGGCGAGGGTTTGCAATTACAGGGGAGACTCTTATCTTAAAATTTTGCAAGCAGAAGGCGAGTGTCCGGGGGCTGCCGCCCGGGGCCTCCTGTATCGGGCTGTTTTCATCAATTCCGTAAAATCTCCACATCCATGCCTATCAAATCCAGAATCCGCACCGTTCCAGATTATCCGAAAAAAGGGATCATGTTTCGTGACATCACCACCCTGATCAAGGACCCGGTCGGCTTCCGCCTCGTTATCGACAACATGACCCAGCACTACCTGTCCAACGGCGTCGATTTCGATGTGATCGTGGGTATCGAGGCCAGGGGTTTCATCATCGGCGGCGCCTTGGCCTACACGCTCGGCAAGGGATTCGTGCCGGTCAGGAAGCCGGGCAAGCTTCCGGCGGATGTGGTGCAGTTCGAATACGAACTCGAATATGGCAGCGACAAGATCGAGATGCACACCGATGCTCTGGTCAAAGGACAGCGCGTGCTTCTGGTCGATGACCTGCTCGCCACCGGCGGCACGGCTCTGGCCGCGGCGGCGCTGGTCGAAAAGCTTGGCGGCGTCGTGGCAGGCATGGCCTTCATCGTCAATCTGCCCGATATTGGCGGCGAAAAGAAAATCCGCGAGAAGGGCTACAACATCTATGCTCAGACGGAGTTCGAGGGCGACTGAGGCCATTCGAAATCTGAACGAGTGATGAAGTCTCGCGCAGGCTTGCATACACGTGGCGGGGCCACGGCGGCAATGATGGCGCTCTTCTGCGCTGCGCCGTCCGTGGCCTTTTGCTCGACCGGAGGCGCGGAGCACGCCGCCTTGCCGCCGCTCTGGATGGCGCTGCCATTCGTGTCGCTCCTGTTGATGATCGCCACCGGCCCGCTCTTCTATCCCCGATTCTGGGAGCATCACTACAAGAAAGTTTCCATCCTTCTCGGCGCGGCGGTGTCGCTCTGGTACGCTTTCATGATGGAGAACGGTCTGCGGGCGCTGCTGCACACTCTCGAAGAGTATTTCTCCTTCATCGCGCTGATTTCGTCGCTCTTTGTCGTGGCGGGCGGGATTCTCGTTACCATCGGACGCCGGGGTTCACCGCTGGTGAACGGAGCGCTTCTCTTTTTTGGCGCGATGCTCGCCAACGTCGTTGGCACGACCGGCGCGTCGATGCTGCTTGTCCGCCCCTACCTCAGAATCAACGAGGGGCGGCTCAGGCCATTTCATATCGTTTTTTTCATCTTCATCGTCAGCAACATCGGCGGCGGACTGACCCCCATCGGCGACCCTCCGCTTTTCCTCGGCTTTTTGCGAGGCGTGCCGTTTTTCTGGGTGATCGGCCACTTCGGTCTCTACTGGCTGGCGGTGATTGTGGTGCTCTGCCTGATTCTCATGGTGCTCGATGCGCGGTTCGCCGAAAGGTCCGATGCATCCGACATTGAACGCGGGGATTTGCGGTGGATCGAGCTGAAGGGGAAGAGGAATTTTCTCTGGCTTGCATTGCTCATCGCGTCGGTCTTTCTCGATCCCGCCGTGATTGACGGATTTCCGAGTCTTCAGGAGCTTTTTCATCTCCCGTTCGGCATCCGCGAACTGATCATGTTTGGCATTGCCATTGCGGCGTATAAAATGTCGGACAAGCAGGCGCTCAAGAGCAACGAGTTCAACTTCGAGCCGATCAGGGAGGTTGCGTTTCTTTTCATCGGTATTTTCGCCACCATGATTCCCGCCTTGCAGCTCATCGGCGCGTACGCGGGGGAACACGCCGCCGGGTTCAGCGTCACGAAGTTTTACTGGTTCACCGGTTTTCTGTCAGGGGTACTCGACAATGCGCCAACCTATCTGAACTTCCTGGCCGGAGCGCTCGGCAAATTCGGCCTCGATCCTGACAGCACCGCCGATGTGCTGAAGTTTGCCACTGGCGCACCGTCGCCGGTCGCCGGGGACGCCTCTTCGACCCTCTATCTGCTCGCCATATCGGCAGCATCGGTCTTTTTTGGCGCGATGACCTATATTGGCAACGCGCCAAATTTTATGGTCAAGAATATTGCCGAACAGACCGGAGCCGAGGTTCCAGGCTTTGTCGAATATGTGTATCGCTATTCGATTCCCGTGCTCCTGCCGGTGTTCGGAGTGCTCTGGTATTTCATCTTCAACCGGTAGGCCGCCACCCCTGCCGCCCCATACAGCAAACGGCAGGATTGAACATGAGAACCGCGCAATCCATCAGAAACTTACAATGGAGTAACTACCGCCTTTGCACAGGCAGTTTTCCGCGAACCTGGATAGTGTCCTGTCCCTTGGTGATGGCCGTATCCGCCTTGTCCTGAACTGTCATCGCCAGGCGGAGAAAGCAGGGAAAGCTACTCATCGTTTTTCAGGCTTTCGCTCACCGCCAGCTTGAACTCTTTGGAGATTTTGAACGTCGGCACGTTTTTCGGCTCGACGGTCACCTTCTCGCCCGTTCGTGGATTTCTGGCCTGCCTCAGATTCTTGAAGCGGATGTTGAACGATCCGAAACCGCGAATTTCGATGCGTTTTCCTGCCTTGAGCGAGTCGATGATGCTCTCGAAAAGGCAGTCTACGACCGCTTCGGTTTCGTTCTTGGTCAGACCTGTGCGCTGGGCGATCACGTTCACCAGGTCGGCTTTGGTGGTTGTCTGTCCCATGGTAGTGTGTGCTTGGGTGTTAAATGTTTACC
>JAAXXD010000140.1 GCA_013334655.1 Chlorobaculum sp.
ATCGGCGTTTTCGAAGTGCAAGGATTTTGAGGCTGTTACGGAGATTTCCTTGCACAAAAAATACACAATATACTGCCTATATCATTGCTATATAATCAGTTAATATTAATTCAGCAGACCCTACTTACCTTCATAAATTCGGCATGGTCTCGAAGCTCTTCAAACGCTTCATATTCCAGATAAGGCGAAACATCGAAAAGGCCAACGCGGCCATCTTCCGCGATAATCGACAACACCCAATCCGGTTGCGGATGAACTTCTGCAATTCTCATTGGTCAAGTCACTTTATTATTACATCATCGATAATAAATCGCAATCACAAAAAAAAGAACTTGGGCTAAAGCCCTGATTTATTTTGCGTTATCCATCAACCCCGTCCCGAAGGCTTTCGGGACGGGGCAATTGTTTGATGATTTTATTGACCGGATTAATAAAATCTGATTCATTTTAAAGTGTAAACAACATTCGCACTTCGTCAAAAACACCGGAGACTCCTTCTCAGAAACGCGAAAAACCCCAACCAGTCCACGCCAGTCGGGGTTTCACCTTATTGCTCCGGCAGTGATACTCATGAAAGTCACCGGAACAAGAAATTGGGCTAAAGCCCTGATTTATTTTGTCTTATCCATCAACATTGCCGAGCTGGAGCTCGGCGCTCCCAGGGGAAATTCCCTTTCGTCCTTCTCCTCTCTTACTGCTTCAGCGACTCGATCAGGCTGAAGAAGTTCGGGAACGAGACGCCTGCTACCTCGCGATCCGAGAGGCGCAGCGATGCGCCTGCGGCTTCGGCGGCGATGGCGAAGCTCATGGCGATGCGGTGGTCGTCGAAGCATTCGATCTCCACCTCCTGCTGATTGCTCTTCGGACGCCCCTTGACCACGAAGCCGTCGGGATATTGCTCGCACTCGAAGCCGAGACGCTCCAGATTCACGACAAGCGCGTCGATGCGGTCGCTCTCCTTGGTGCGAAGCTCGGCGGCGTTGTGCAGCTCGAACTCGCCCGAGGCGAAGGCCGAGAGCACGGCGAGCATCGGCACCTCGTCGATCACGCCCGCCACGACGCCGTGGTCGCTGATGCGCAGCGGCTTGAGGCCGGAGCAGCTCCGCGCGACGATGTCGCCCACCGGCTCGCCGCCCTCCGAGCGCACGTTCTCGATGCCGAGACCCGCGCCCGCCTCCTGAAGCACCTCGATGTAGGCCACGCGCGTCGGGTTGAGGCAAACGTCGCGCAGTACGATCTCCGAGCGCTCGCCGAGCAGGCCGAGGGCGATCATGAAGCAGGCCGCCGACGGATCGGCAGGCACGCTGAAGGGCTTGGCGGCAATCGGCTTGCGCCCGTCGATGATGATTTCGCGCACGCCGTCGGGGCGGTCGATGGTTTCGAGGCCGAGCATCAGCTCGGTGTGGTCGCGCGAGCGGATCGGCTCGATGATCTTCGACTGGCCGTCGACGTGCAGCGCCGCGAAGGCCACGAGCGACTTCACCTGCGCGGAGGGCACCGGAAGATGGTACTCGATTGTCTTCAGCGCTTTGGTGCCGTTGATGACCACCGGTGCGGTTCCGGCGCTTGAGAGCGAAATCTCCGCCCCCATCTGACGCAAGGGATCGGCCACGCGCTTCATCGGGCGCTTCATCAGCGAAGCATCGCCGACCAGCTCGCTCCGGAATGGCTGCGCGGCGAGGATGCCCGCCATCATGCGCATCGTGCTGCCGGAGTTGTTGCACATCAGCGGCGCGGTCGGCTCGCGGAAGCTCCACAGGCCATTCGATTCGATGACAACGTGGCGGACGATCCGCCCGTCACCGGCGGCAAGCTCCTCCTGGCGAACGGAGATACCGGCATCCCGCAGCACCGACAGGGTTGACTGGTTGTCATATCCGCCCGAGAAGTTGGAAATCTCGGTCGTGCCTTCGGCAAGCGCCCCGATAAGCGCGGCGCGATGGGAAATCGATTTGTCCGGCGGCAGGCTTGAAACTTCGCCCTGAAAGACGCTCATGGTTGGCTGGTTATGGTTTTCTATAAAAAAAAGCAGCCCCGACGGGGAGCTGCTTTTCAATACTGACATCCTGAAAAATCAGGAATTGCGCTCTTCGTTAGCGCGCTGTGCGCGACGCTTGCTTCTTGAACGCTTCAGACGGCTGTCGATTGAAGGTTTCACGAAGTATGCTTTCTTGCGAAACTCCTTCAGAACGCCCGCTCTCTCGTATTTCTTTTTGAAACGCTTGAGCAGCTTGTCAATCGATTCATTATCATTTACCTGAACGCTGACCAATGAAATTCACCCCCTTACCTGTGATGCGA
>JAAXXD010000089.1 GCA_013334655.1 Chlorobaculum sp.
TGTAAACCCAAACATCAAAGAATAATTGGGCTGAAGCCCAGAATTATTTTGTGTTATGACTGAACCCCGGCTTGAAAGCCGGGGCAATGAGAATGTAAGATTGCTGAATATCCGTCGGGTTAAAACCGTCCTGAATGAAAAGCAAGGTTATGCTCTCCTTCCGACAGTTCTGGCCCGTCGATAATAATTGCCCCGGACTTTAGTCCGGGGTACTTCAGGCCAAAAAAATTTCCGGGCTTTAGCCCAATTTCTTTTATCGAGAAAAGTTGCGGCGTTTTATCGCCGAAGTAATCATGTCAGAAACTAACACAATCGCAGCTCCCGGCGCGCAGGCCCCGACACATCACTACGAAACCGGGATCAAAAAGATCATCATCACGGTGACGGTCATCGTGGCGGCCATGCTCGAACTGATCGATACCACCATCGTCAACGTCGCCCTGAACCACATCAGCGGCAACCTCGGCGCGAGCATCGAGGATGTCTCGTGGGTGGTGACGAGTTACGCCATCGCCAACGTGATCGTCATTCCGCTCTCCGGCTTCCTCGGCAACCTCATGGGACGCCGCAACTATTTCGTCGGCTCGATCATCCTGTTTACGGTCGCATCGCTGTTCTGCGGCCTCTCGACCAACATCTGGATGCTGGTGTTCTTCCGGTTCATCCAGGGCATCGGCGGCGGCGGCCTGCTTCCAACCTCGCAGGCGATCCTCTACGAGACCTTCAAACCGGAGGAGCGCGGCACGGCAACGGGAATATTCTCGATGGGCCTCGTACTTGGCCCGACCATCGGCCCGCTGCTTGGCGGCTGGCTCGTGGATTACTTCGCCTGGGAGTGGTGCTTTTTCGTCAATATCCCGATCGGCATCCTCGCCTCATGGGCCGCACTGACCTTCGTCAAGGAGCCGAAAGTACAGCATATCGTTGAAAAGATCGACTGGGCGGGCATCGGCCTGCTCTCCGTCGGCATCGGCTCATTGCAGTTCGTGCTTGAACGGGGCGAGCAGAAAGACTGGTTTGAAACCGATTACATCGTCTGGTTCACCATCCTTGCCGTAGTATCGCTCATCGCCTTCGTCTGGCGAGAGCTGCACACCGAGCATCCGGCGGTCGATCTGCGCGTGCTCGCCCGGAGCAAAAACCTCGCCATCGCCGCCGTCTTGACCTTCATCGTCGGCTATGGACTGTACGGATCGCTCTTCGTCTTTCCGGTCTTTGTGCAGCGGCTGCTCGGTTTCACGGCGCTGTTGACGGGCCTCGTGCTCTTTCCGAGTGCCATGCTCACCGGCGTCATCTCCATGCCGCTCGGCATCGCGTTGCAGAAAGGCGCGTCGCCGAAACTGCTCATGACTGTCGGTATGGGATCATTCTTTTTCTTCTGCTGGTTCCTCGGTATGCAGACCATGCAGTCAGGCGCGGAGAACTTCTTCCTGATCCTGCTCATTCGCGGCATCGCGCTCGGCTTCATCTTCATCCCGGTCACGCTGCTCGCCGTCACCGGCCTGCACGGGCGCGACATCGGCCAGGCCACGGGCCTGAACAACATGGTGCGCCAGCTCGGCGGCTCCTTCGGCATCGCCATCACCAACACCTACATTGCCCAGCGCGTGGCCGCGCACCGCATGAACCTGCTCGGCAACCTCTCGCCCTACGACCCGAACCTGGTGGCAAGAATGGAGGGGATCAAACAGGCGCTCTCTTCACGGATGAGTTCGCCGGTCGAAACCCAGCAAGCAACATGGAAAGCCCTCGAAGGCATCGTCACCGCCCAGAGCTACCACCTTGCCTATATGGACGCCTTCAAACTTATCGCCATCCTGTTCGCCATCTGTATGCCGCTGCTGCTCTTCATCCGGGTTGACAAAAACGACAAAAAAGCCGACATCTCGTCGGCGCACTGAAAAACGTCTCGATATGAACGCCGCGCCGGACGCGCCGCGCAACGATCAAACTGAAGCCGCAGAAAATCACACTGCGGCTTCGCTCTATCATCACTTCTTCGCCTGCCTCAAGCGAGCCTGACGGACGATCTCGTCAACCATCTGCTGGCTCTCGACCGGTAAATCACGCAACTTCCCATCCGCGCCCGCAAGCGTGTACAGCGCCTGAATGAACGGCGCAAGAAACCCCGCCGCCTCGCTCTCCGCCATCCAATCCGCAAGCCTCTCCCCAAGCCCAAGCTCACTGCACTCCCAGACTTGCTCTTTGAGGAGGAAAAATGCATTTTGATCGCCTGCCTGCGCCTTCGTTGCAATTTCCAGCAAAGCATTCATTGCCAATTGACGGTTATCGAGATAAAGATGTGCTTGCAGAAGTAATTCTTGATTGTCAATTGCTGTTTTGATTATAGCTTCACGAAAGAGCGATTCTGCTTCTTCCTTACGTCCCAGACGAGCCAACAATCGGGCAAGGTCTTGTAATAAAAAAGCATTTCCCTCTTCGATTGCTATAGCTTGGCGATATGCTAATTCGGCCTCATCTGCTCTCTTAAGGTCGGTCGATAGCAGATCACCCAAGCCTTTCCATGGCGGAGCAAATTTCTTATCTAAGCTGATAGCGTAACGAAATGACATCTCCGCTTCATCAAATCGTCCAAAATGCTCAGTTAGCAAATAACCCAAGTTACTCCAAAAAAGCGCAAACTTCTCATCTAACTCGATAGCCTTTCGATAAGCGAACTCCGCCTCCTCATACCGCCCAAGATATGTAGACAGTAAGGTACCTAAATCATTCCAAGGCTGCGGGTCTTTCTCATCCACTTCGATAGCCTTGTGATAAGCTACCTCTGCATCCTGATACCGACCAAGATGGTTATGCAACAAAAGGCCAAGATTGTTCCAATAATACACTGACTTATTGTTCAATGTTACCGCCTTTCGAAAAGCTTCTTCGGACTCTTCATATCGGCCCAAACCATCAATCAATAGTATACCTAAGTCATTCCAAGGTTCGGCCTTCTGTTCGTTGAGAAGAATCGCATTACGATACTCCAATTCGGCTTCTTCGTAACGAGACAAATTGTAATGCAGCAATATTCCACAGCGATACGCAATTTCTGCATCTTGCGGCAAAGCATTTTGAGCTAATTTGTGAGCTTTGTAGCACCACTCGTCTTTATGCAGATCGAAAAACAACTGGCTGACCAAACGCAATGCATCTTTGTTGTCAGCAAAACAAGTTCGTATCTGCTCGTATGCCAGATGTGAGTCTGGCATGTCAAGGAAAAAATTATGGCTAAACACAGCATTATTAACGGCTTGAACGGCGACATCACTAAATACCTCTTTCAACTTTCGGCTCTCTTTGTGAAACACATCCAGTAGTTTGTCATATTCAACCCGGCGTGGTAAAGCCTTAAACAATTCAGCGATTTGCTCTTTCTGGGCCAAATTCAAACTGATAGAACCAATAACCGCTTCAACCAAATGATTTTTATTCTCTTCCGTTTCAACATATGGACATTCGCGCAATTTAGACGCCAAAGCACATAATCGACGCAGATAATCATCCGCTCCCTTGAACTCGGCATCTTCTCCTTCAAGATCAAACAGTTCTGCAAATTGGCTTTTATTTTCCTTCAACTGCTTGACGAGAGACCAGCGCAGAGCGTGGCGTTCAGGTGCATAATCCGGCAGGGCATCGGACAATGCGCGGTCGTATTCCAATTCATGCAATGAACGCAAAGCAGAGCGGCCATCGCGCATCCGCTGTTGGGCCAGAGCGCACAGTTCGTCGGCGCTGAACCAGAGGCGCATGAACTCTACCAGCCAGTTCAATCGGCTGCGCTGCCTGCGAGGCGAGAGGCGCATCAGGTACCAGATGTTGAAAAAGCGTTCGGCAGCCTGATAGCCGCTGCGAGTCGTGCCGTGCAGACTGGTCTTGGCGATCAGGCCATCCAGTTCAAGGCGCTTCAACTGCCCGCTGATGGTGGTATTGGGCACCTGCGAAACCGCCGAGAGATCGCCGACGGAGATAGGCGCCCAATGCTCCAGAATGTGGGCGAAAAGCTTGCGCGGCAAATCGGCCAGAGCCTCCATGCGAGCCTTGTAGAGCGGCGTCATGTTGTCGAGCAAGGCTTCGAGATCGCTGCGCACGCTGCCTTTCTGACCGTTGGCGAGAATCTCGTAGAGCATCACCGTGGTGCGCGGATTGCCGCCGGAGAGCTGGCGCAGGGTTGGCAAGCGCTCCGGCTGGGCATCGAGCTGGCGCTTCATAGCGTCGCGCCCTTCAGTCTTGCCAAAGGTTTCGGCCAGCGCGAGCAACGCCTGACGCATCTCCTCGACCGTCAGCGGGCGCAGGTGGATGGGGCGGAAAAAGTCGAGAAAAGCGTCGTGGTAATCGCTCTCCGCTTCGAGCGTCTGGTAGCTGCCGCCAATCCACAACAGGCGCGGATTGCTTTGCAGCGTGGCTCGAAGCGCCCAATGGGCGTCGCGGCCAAGGTTTCGCAAGAGCAGATCGGTGTTGTCCACCAAGAGCAGAAGGCGCTTGCCGCGTTCATCGGCGCAACGGTCGATAGCGGCCAGACATGCCTCGGCCTGCTCGGCGGCAGGCAACGCGGCGATGCGTTCGGCGGCGGCGTCCAGCTCGGCGACCGATTCGCCCTGATGTTGCAGCGCATCGGCAAGGCTGTCGAGCACGTTAGCCCAGAACTGGCCAAGCGTGGCGACCGTGTATTGCTCCTCCGGAAAGCGCAATGGCAACCAGTCCGCAGAGAGATTGGAATCGTCCTCGACGGCCAACGCGAGGCGGCGCATCAGCGTGGACTTGCCCATGCCGCGAGCGCCGACCAGCAACACATGCTGACCCACCGTATCCGGCTTCGTGGTTCGCAACGTGTGCAGCAAATCGGCGAGTTCGTTCGTACGGGCGACAAAAATGGCGCGTAACTGCTCCGCGCTCCAGAGATGCGGATTGTACTTGCTGATGGCGGCGAATCCGCCTTCAGGCTGGCTGTATGTTGAAAAAGCGTCAGACATGGTTTCGATTCCACCAATCGCGTAAAAGAAATGAAAGAAACTGGATACGGCTGTCACCATCAGGCGGGCTGGTATAGCCTTCGTCAGTCAGGCGAACCAGCAGCTCCTGCAACCGCTGCTCTCGGCGGTCAGGATCAGGCTCTCGCCTGCTCAAACGGCTGCTCAACTGGCGCTGAGTCAGGCCATCCGAACTGCGGGAAAGAACAGTGAGCAATTTGAGACAGAAATCAAGCTCGGCAGGCTCAAGGCTTTTTTTGAGTCGCTGTTCCCAATAATGGAAGCGAGAACGTTCGGCAAGCAGCTTTTCATACGCATCATCGACATCCGCGACCTCAATCCGCGCTTCGTCTGTCGCGCTGGCAGGGCACTCCTCCAACCGATCCCGCGCCGCTCGCATACTTTCATCGAGCAACAAACTGAGAAAATAGGGCGACCACCAGCCAACGCGGCTCAGCGCATGGTCAATGACAGCATCTTCGACCTGCCACGAAGTCTTCGGATCGGCAATCGGAGCGAAATGCCGCCACAAGCCTCGCGCATCCTTGCGCGAATAAGCCCCGAGAGGATAGGAGTAGCAGTCATTCATGGTTTCGCCAAGCCCGTGGCGTTCGAGCAACGATTGCAAACCAATCGAACCGGTAAAGACAAACCTGCACGCACCTTGCGACTGCCGCCAGATACGCAGCCATGCAAGCAGTTGCCCGGCCTCCTCGCGATTACGCTGAACGAGCTTTTCCAGCATTACCGGAAACTCGTCAAGCAGAATCAGCAACGGCTGACTTTGGAGTCGGGCATACAGTTCATAGGCAGCTTTTTGCCACATTTTTGCCGGATCATCGCTAAACTCCATTCCGAAACCAACACCTCCGGCGTTCACCTCGATCTTTTGAATCCGCTTGAACCAACGACTAGCCTGTTGCGCCCGGTCGTCAAGAAAACGTTTGATGCCGTTTTCAGGAAAAACCTGATCCAACAGCGTCACAAAATTCTGAGCCGTATCGATGTTTGAAACATCCAGCCATTTAGCGAAAAGACCGTGGTCGGCGGCATCATCGGCCAACCGTTGCAGAATCGAGGTTTTTCCGAGGCGACGGACACCGGGAAAGCGAATGTGATCGGACTCCAGATAATGCCAAAGATCATTCATTTCCTGATCGCGCCCAAAGAAGTCTGCGCCAGTCGCAGGGGTGCCAAGCTTCATAACGCCTCCTTGTCATTTGATAATAATATATTCACGATTGAATATATTCATTTTTAAATATTATTGTCAAATCAAAAAATCGCCTCTCCGTCGTCGAATACGTGGCCGAGGTGGGCGTCGCAGCGGCCGCAGAGCACTTCGGTGCGGATCATCCCGTAGGTGGTGTCTTCACGGTAGGTGACGCTGTTTGACCGTCTCGCTTTCTTCAGTAACTTGCCTTGTGCTGATAAAAAACCATAGAGCGGAGAGAACACGATGAACATTGCTGAAGTAAAAAAGCTGAGTACGAAAGAGCGGCTGGAGGTCATGGAGGTAATCTGGGAGAGCCTCGTGAACGAACCGGAGGAACTCGAAACTCCTGATTGGCACAAGCCGATTCTTCAGGAAAGAAAGCGGCGCATCGAGGCTGGCGAAGTCGGGTTCATTCCGCTATCGGATTTGAAAAAACGCCATTCATAATGAAAACCTATGATGTTTTCATATCGGAAGATGCGCTGATTGATCTGTATAAAGGCAAAGACTTTTACAATCGGCAGGAACAGGGTGTTGGCGATTACTTCTGGGATTGCCTCACCTCCGATTTCGAATCACTGACGATCTATGCAGGCGTACACAAGACAGTATCAGGATTTCACAAGATGTACGCAAAACGTTTTCCCTACACGATTTACTATACCATCGCCGAAAGCAAGGCGCTTGTTGCCGCCGTATTGCCTATGCGCAGAAACCCGGACTGGATCAGCGAACAATTGAAAACCCGGCACTGATCAGGTTGTCGCCCTGAACCAGGAAATTCCCGCTCTCCGGCTCGCTCGCAGACAGCGCGGCATTGCACCGTAGCGGGTGAAATGGAACCTCCATTTGATGGTTGACGACAGCCTTCTTGCCAATCCAGTCCAGTGACGGCATTCGATAACTCCGGGAAAAAGATGGGTGAAGAATAGCTTCCCGTAATGTAGAGTCAAGTCAACACTAAACCGTCTTGTACATTCTCCGTCATTGCGAGTCCCCCGTATCCAGCCCGATACCGCAAACGGACAATGAACAGTGTGTCTATTTGTTCGAGGAAGAGCACAGCCAACCCAGAAAAAGAAATTTGGCTAAAGCCCCGATTTATTAATTCGGGTCTACTGAAAAAATCAGACCATAGATGAGCAGGAGTAAACCTCCACAGGGGAGGTTGGCCAAAACGATAATGTTCTCCTGTCGCAAAACGCCAAAAGCATCCACTCAAACAGACGCAAAAAGGAACTGGCGAGCAATCGATCCAGGTTCATGACCAGGAAAATGATCGAAACCACGGTCTTGCTGCTCTCTGCCAACCGTGCCATCACCCGGTTCAGCCCGTACCGGCGTTTTGCTTGTCCGAACTTGCCTTCGACGGCGTTTCTGATGCCTTCGTCTCTCCTGATTTGTCGGCGACGCTCCCGGTTCTTTTCTTCGTCTTTCGGAGGACGGCCCAGCGGCACGCCACTCAACCGGATGCCTCGTGCCTTGCACCACATCCGGTTCGCCTTGGTCCGATAAATCTTGTCAGCGTGCACCGATTCGGGGTAGCTGCCGTATCGCTCCTGATAACGCTCGATATCCCGAACCAGATCGCACCCTTCGTTGTAGTTGCTCCAGCTCATCCGCTCCGGTAGGCTCAATCCATCGACCACACTGATCGAGAGCTTCATGCCGAACTCTGTTCGGGCGGCGGCCTTGCCTCGTACCAATGGCCGCACATGCGGCTGACTGATGCTCACCAACCGATCGCTGATGCTTT
>JAAXXD010000090.1 GCA_013334655.1 Chlorobaculum sp.
ATGGAGGGGAGTCATCGAGCAGCGCGAAGGAGTCGGGCGTGAGATTGGCGATGACGGCATTGGCGGCCAGCGCGTCTCCGTCGGCGGTTTCGACGCCAAGCGCCTCTTTCTGAATGGTGTCGAGGCGCGTCACCTTTTTGCCGTAGAGCACCGCCCCGCCGTCGCGCTCGATGGACTCCGCGAGTCGCCGCGCCACCGCGCCGATGCCGCCCTCGACGCGCCATGTTCCGGCAACCGGCAGGTCGAGCGCAATCGCGGCGTTGAGCGCATTGGCGTGGCGCGAGGTGGTCTGGACGGAAATCAAGAGTTGCGCGTCGATGAAGCGCGTGAAGTCAGCGTCGGTTTCGAGGCCGTGCGAGGCAAGCCACTCCCAGGCAGTTTGCCGCGCGAACGGCAGAAGGAGAACAGAATCCGGCAGCGACGCGAGCGCCTTGCCAGCGATGCCAAAAAGGTCTTGGCCACCGGAGACGGGCCACGGCAGGCCATCGGCGGACAAACGCCAGAGCGTGCGGGCGAGGCGGGCCTGCTCTTCCCAGAATCTTTTCGAGCGAGGGAAACGGGCGATGATGTTGTCGCGGGAGGACGAAAGATCGAGGCGAAGGTCGCGGTGGCGGTACTGCCAAGCGAGCGGCTCTCGTTGCACCGGCCACTCGATGCCGAGTTCGCGGCCAAGCTTGTCGAGCGGCCCGCCGGGGTGGAAGCCGCAGCCAACCGTCGCGCCCGCGTCAAAGCGGTATCCGCCAAAAGAGAACGTTGCCGCGCAGCCGCCAGCATAGCGTTGCGCTTCGAGCACCACCACCTGCACGCCTTGGCGGGCAAGCAGCGCTCCGGCGGCAAGCCCGCCGATTCCGGCGCCAATGACGATGCAATTCAGGTCACGAAGTTCCATGAGGCAAACGGTGAAAAGTCAGAGAGATTGCTCTCTTCATAATCACCGCGACGGAAAGACAATTCCCGTCACCCCTCGGCAAGCATCAGGTAGACCCGCGTCCTGAGCTGATCGGGCGGCGTTTCGGCGGGATTGTCGAGGTAGATTTCATACGCCTCTCCACTCAGAGCGAAGCCGTTATCCTCGACCCACTTCATGAGCGCATCGTACGCCGCTTCGATCTCGCCATACGGGCCGATGTACATGCAGCTCGCGGCTTTGCCCGACGGGGTCGAGCCGGTGATGATCATTCCGTCTCCCTCGACACCGCCCTCGACGGGAAATCCAAATTCGATCTCGAACGTACCGGCGCTCATGCCGAAGTAGCGGGCGAAGGGCGGCCCGGACGGTGCCTTCTGCTGGCTTGCAAGTAGTTGCAGAATATCATGATAGCCGCTTTCAAACAGCTCGCCAAGCTCGCTCATGGTCGTGCTTGCGCGAATGAAGATGGCCGATGTCGGCGCAAGCGCTTTCAGCTCGCACACGAATTGGCATTCAAAGTCCATAATGAATTTCCGGTTTTTGTTGAGAAAGAAACTCTTCCGGATACTAAGGAGGGAAAACTTGTCGGCGTAGCGGGATTTGAACCCACGACCCCTACCACCCCAAGGTAGTGCGCTACCAGGCTGCGCTATACGCCGATGAAGGACTGGAGTATAAGAAGATTCACGAAATTACCATAATATTTTTTTACACGTTTTTCGGGATCAATCGATACCGAGATGCTCACTTCCGCAGGCGGCGCTTCAGAAACTCGATGGCCGGAATCATCAGCGATACGGCGATAATACCCACGATCATCAGTTTCAGGTTGCTTTTGATCACCGGCAGTTGTCCGAAAAAGTAGCCACCATAGCTGAAGAATCCAACCCAGAGCAACGCCCCGGCAATGCTGAACGAAATGAATTTCGGATAAGGCAGCGACCCGATGCCCGCCACGAAGGGCGTGAAGGTGCGCACAATCGGAATGAAACGGGCGATGATGATGGTTTTTCCTCCATATTTCTCGAAATAGGCGTGCGTTTTTTGCAGATGCTCCGGGTTGAAAAACGCTGATTTCTCGAAGTGAAACACCTTCGGCCCGAGAGCCCTGCCAATCCAGTAGTTGAGCGTATCGCCGAGGAGAGCCGCGCTGGTGAAAATGACGAAGAGCCAGTGTGGGCTGAGCTGCGACATCGGAATCGCGGCGAGCGATCCGGCGGCGAAGAGCAGCGAGTCGCCTGGCAGAAGCGGAAAAACCACCAGTCCGGTCTCGCAGAATACGATCAGAAAAAGGATGCCGTACAACCAGAGACCATACTCCGAAGCGAGAAGCTGCAGATGCCCGTCAATATGCAGAATGAAATCGGCGAGTGTCGAGAAAAGCCCCATGGGATTAAAATCTATGGTAAGTTTTTTAAAATAAAAGAATTACAACGGCATTCACAGCTCTGTCGAAATCAGGGAGGCAAGCGGCAATATACGGGTATAAAATCAATATCCTGAAGCTTCGAAAGCGGCTTACCCCGATTGACTGAATGAACAATGTGGACTTGGTGAACGGCGCGGGCTGGCAGCGAAAATCCGGGCCTGCTTTTTTGCTTTCTGGATGGTTCCCCGTCAAGCACTCAGGGGCAGCCCTACAGACGCCCAATCCTGCGCTCCCTTACTTCATAATTCATCATTCACAATTCATCACTCCAATATGGTATATTTAAGTTCAATTTTATTACAGAGCGCAAAATACCGTGCGGGCCTATGAGTTACTTGACTACTTCGCGTTGCCGTCTCTATTACGAGGATACGGCGGAGAACGACCCTTCGGGGAAAGAGAAACCGGCGATTGTTTTCGTCAATGGCTGGGCGATTTCGTCCCGCTACTGGAAACCGGCCATCGACCGGCTGAAGAGCGAATTCCGCTGCGTCTCGTACGATCAGAGCGGCACCGGCAAAACCTCGATCGACGGCTTCCGGCCCGATTTCACGATTCGCGGATTTGCCGACGAGGCTGGCGCGCTGATCGAGCATCTCGGCCTCGACAGGTCGCGGAACCTGCACATCATCGGCCACTCGATGGGTGGCATGGTGGCCACGGAGCTGTGCTTGCGATACCGCGACGCGCTGCTCTCATCGACCATCCTTGCCTGCGGCATCTTCGAGGAGACGCCCTTCACCTCGCTTGGCCTCATGTTTCTCGGCGGGCTGATCGACGTGTCGATGAGCTTCAGGAGCATCTTCAATGTCGAGCCATTGCGCACGCTCTTCATCAAACGCGCGGCCACCGGGCATATCAGCAAGGAGTACAGCGACATCATCATCGAGGACTTCACCTCGTCTGACAAGGATGCGACCAACGCCGTCGGCCATTTCTCCATCGATCCCGAAGCGCTGCGCGCCTACACGCGAAGCGTCATCGAGATCGCCTCGCCGGTGCTCTGCTGCGTGGGCATGGCCGACCACACCATTCCGCCAGAAGGCACCGTCACGCTGTTTGAAACGCGCAAAGCCAAAGCCGCTTCGCCGACGCGCCTCGTGCAGTTCATGCGCCTCGGGCACCTTCCGATGCTCGAAGACACACTGCGATTTGTGGAAGAGCTGAAAAAACATTTTGATTTTGCGGAACATTTTTATAAAAAGACACCGCCCTCGACGCCTTTGGCTGAACGGGTGCAGATTCAATGAAACAATTCAGCGGGACAAGCACTCTGGCTGAAAACAAGCAGTTATGATTCAACATCCTGAACCCGTGTCAACGTGAGCAAGATCAGTACAATGAAAATTTCCAGTATTTTTCTCGTCATCCTCTTCGGCGCTGGGGCGTTGTTCGGTTTCGACCTTTTCAGAGGTCTTCCGAGCGTCGAAGAGCTTCAGAATCCCAAACCGGAGCTGGCCTCACTCGTCTATTCCGAGGATGGGGTGCTCCTGCACAAGTTTTTCCTGAAAAACAGAACCTTCGTGCCGCTCCGCTCGATTTCGCGCTGGGCTCCGGCGGCGCTCGTAGCGACCGAGGATGTCGCCTTTTACCAGCACTGGGGAGTCGATCTCCGGCGTCTGGCCATCGCGTTCGGCGAGAATATCATCAAGGGACGCACTCGCTGGCAGGGGGCGAGCACCATCACGCAGCAGCTCGCCAAAAACCTTTTCCTCACCCAGGAGCGCACGCTGAGCCGCAAGGCAAAAGAGTTTATCACGGCCATCGAAATCGAACGAACCTATACCAAGGACGAGATTCTGGCCCTCTACCTCAACACGGTCTACTTCGGTTCCGGCGCGTATGGCATCGAAACGGCGGCGCAGACCTATTTCGGCAAACCAGCCAGCCAGCTGACCATTCCCGAGAGCGCCACGCTGATCGCCACGCTGAAAAATCCGACGGCTTACGATCCATCAAAGTATCCCACCTCATCGGTTTCACGTCGGAACCTGATCATCGGCCTGATGGAAAAAGAGGGCTTTATCACCCATGCCCAGGCCATCACCGCCAGAGCCACGCCGCTGGTGCTGCACTATACGCCCGTCAACCACCAGGGCCTCGCCCCCTATTTCACCGAATACCTCCGGCAGACCATCAAATCGGCCTCCATGCTCGACGGCGTGAACGTCTATCGCGATGGCCTGACCATCCAGACCACGCTCGACAGCCGGATGCAGCAATATGCGCAGGAGTCTGTCGCCCAACAGGCGGCGATCCTGCAGGCGCAGTTCGACCGAAGCTGGCGCTGCCCCGAGTCGCTCAAGATCCAGTTCATCAAAGAGAGTCCGCGCTTCAAGGAGATGGTCAACGAGGAGGGAATGCCCGAAAAAGTGGCGCTGGCTCGTCTGAAGGCCGATGCCGTCTGGCTGAACACGCTCCTGCATGAAAAAACGAGGGTGCAGATGGCACTTGTCGCTCTCGACCCAACGAACGGCCATGTCAAGGCGTGGGTTGGCGGCACCAATCTCGGGCCTGACGACTACCGCTACCAGTTCGACCACGTATGGCAGGCTCGCCGTCAGCCCGGCTCCTCCTTCAAGCCATTTGTGTATGCCGCCGCTATCGATCAGGGCGTACCGGCAAACTACATGATTCTCGACCAGCCGCTTGCGCTGAAGAGCGGCAATGGCAGCCTCTGGATCGCCCGCAACGCTGAGGGCGGCTCCGGCGGCATGACGACGCTGCGCGATGCGCTCGCCCATTCGCTCAACCAGGTCACGGTGAGGCTGGCGTACGAGTTCCTCAGTCCATCGGAAATCATCAGCTATGCCCGCCGCATGGGCATCAGCTCCCCCATGCAGCCAAACCTCTCCATCGCCCTCGGTACCTCGGAGGTTTCGCCGCTTGAACTGGCCAGAGCTTACACCACCTTCGCCAATAACGGCGTCTGGAGCGATGTGCTTCCGGTGCTCAGGGTGCTCGACAAGAACGGCCATGTCATCGCGGAGCACCAGCCAAGCAGCCATTTCGGCCTTGATCCGGCGACCAACTACGTCATGGTCACAATGCTCAAGGACGTGATCGACCGCGGCACGGGCATCGCCGCCAGGGCGAGATACGGCCTCGACATCGAGGTCGCGGGCAAAACCGGCACGACCCAGAGTCAACGCGATGCCTGGTTCGCCGGGTTCACGCCGCAGCTTGTCACCGTGGTGTGGGCGGGATTCGACGACGAGCGGATTCACTTCACCTCGATGGAGTATGGACAGGGCGCGCGAGCCGCTCTTCCGGCGTGGGCGACCTTCATGAAGAAGTGCTACTCCGATCCATTGACCAAGCTCGAAAACCGCTACTTCCAGACGCCCGAAAACGTCATCGCCGAACCGAGAGGCAGCGCGGCAAGCAGCGATTCGACCGGCGTGCTGAACGGAAACATCTCGGTTGAATACTATACGCCAAAAGGGTACGCCCGCTACCATGCCGGAGATTTCAACAGCGCCCCGGCCCCGGTGAACTCCGGCGCGGTCGAGCTTCCCGACAGCACCGACACACAGCAAATGCCTATACCGCCAACCGCGCCTGGACGACAGTTTTAAATAATTACACTTTACGGTTTCAACGATTCATCATGGCAACATCTCTTCAATCGGTCATCGTGCTCGACTTCGGTTCGCAGTACACCCAGCTTATCGCGCGGCGCATCCGCGAGATCGGCATCTACTCCGAAATCCTGCCTTACCACACGACTGCGGAAACGATAAAGGCGCACCAGCCGAGAGCGATCATCCTCTCCGGCGGCCCGAACAGCGTGTATGACGAAAAGGCCTTCATGCCCGATCCCGAAATCTTCAGCCTCGGTGTGCCGGTGCTCGGTATCTGCTACGGACTTCAGGCCATCGCCAAGCACTTCGGCGGCAACGTCGAAAGCTCGTCGAAGCAGGAGTTCGGACGAGCGCGGATGCTGGTCAGCCACGAGGAGGAGCACGAAAGCCCTCTTTTCAAGGACATTCCCGATTCGGATGTCTGGATGAGCCACGGCGACAAGGTGACGCAGTTGCCGGAGGGATTCCGCGTGACGGCGAGCACGGCCAACGCCGAGATGTGCGCCATCGAGAGCTTCGGCCAGAAGGCGGCGCTGAAGGTCTACGGCTTGCAGTTCCACCCCGAGGTGCAGCACTCGCTCTACGGCAAGCAGCTCCTCTCGAACTTTTTGATCGACATCGCGGGCATCACGCCGGACTGGTCGCCGAAGAGCTTCATCCAGCACCAGATCGAGGAGATTCGCAAGGTCGCGGGCGACTCGACGGTGGTGTGCGGCATCAGCGGCGGCGTCGATTCCACGGTGGCCGCCGTCTTGGTCAGCAAGGCCATCGGCGAAAAGCTGCACTGCGTCTTCGTCGATAACGGCCTGCTCCGCAAGAACGAGGCGGTCAAGGTAATGGAGTTCCTCAAGCCGCTCGGCCTGAACATCTCGCTCGCCGACGCCTCCGACCTCTTTTTGGGACGACTCAAAGGCGTGGCCTCGCCTGAGAAGAAGCGCAAGATCATCGGGCGCACTTTCATTCAGGTGTTCGAAGAGAACATCCACGACGAGAAGTTCCTCGTGCAGGGCACGCTCTACCCGGACGTGATCGAGAGCGTCAGCGTCAAGGGGCCGTCCGAAATGATCAAGTCGCACCACAACGTCGGCGGCCTGCCGAAGCGCATGAAGCTCAAGCTGATCGAGCCGCTACGCGAACTCTTCAAGGACGAGGTCCGCGCCGTCGGACGCGAGCTTGGCATCGCCGAGGACATCCTCATGCGCCACCCCTTCCCCGGCCCAGGACTCGCCGTGCGTGTACTCGGCTCGCTCACCCGCGAGCGGCTCGACGTGTTGCGCGACGCCGACCAGATTTTCATCGACGAGCTGAAGTCGAGCGGCCTCTACTCAAAGGTGTGGCAGGCCTTCTCGGTGCTCCTGCCGGTGCAGTCGGTGGGCGTGATGGGCGACAAACGCACCTACGAAAACGTGCTCGCATTACGAGCCGTTGAATCCACCGACGGCATGACCGCCGACTGGGCCCACCTCCCCCACGACTTCCTCGCCAAAGTCTCGAACCGCATCATCAACGAAGTAAGAGGCATCAACCGCGTGGCTTACGATATTTCATCGAAGCCGCCAGCCACGATTGAGTGGGAGTGAAAACCTCCGGGATTGCGTCTTGCTTTTTGACTTTTTCAACCCAGATTGTCAAAAAGCAAGACCGGCCCCGATCCGCAAGAACCATTTCATGAACGTATCGGTTATATTG
>JAAXXD010000014.1 GCA_013334655.1 Chlorobaculum sp.
ACATCCCGAACGTTGGGGATCAAGACCGGCAAGAGTGTGGGAGACGAACCGGGAAGTGGTGCTGAACCCGGACAAAAAGTGAATATTTTTTTCAAAAAAAGACGACATCTCTATTGACATAAAGCGGTGATCAATCAGTTTTCCATTAAATTCGAAGGACGAGTCCACCTTTGAAAACGACCGTTTACACACTTGGGTGAACAGACTCATTTCCAGAGAAATCGCTTTCATCTTTCCCTGATCATAAGCATCGATCCTGTCCTCAGCCTCTTTCACCAACATCTCATTGATTTCAGGATCAGACTTGTCAAGATCGGAAATAAGCTTATCAATAAGCCAAGCCTTCTCAATCGGGCTAAGGGCTGACGCCTCATGAAAGATTCTATCTGCTGTGGTCATTGTATTTTGCTTTGTTTTCATAATCAGTCATTAATAAGAATGGAAGATTTTAGACTTCACTACTTGTTAGCAGGTAACTCATCGCACATTTGGTTATAGAGCGTTTCATAGTCTGAGAAACGATGGACAGTTCGAATTATCATATTCTTCTCTTGCATGATTAGCATCTGTATTTCACCTCCAATAAAGGCTCGCTCACCAAAAGGCAGCCTATTGTCTTCTGCACGTTGCTGCTCCATCAACAGAATAAAGTCATCAGGATACGATTTGATATCAGCCTTTGGGATACCCGGCTTTGTACGTAATCCGTACGCAAGGCGCTCAGATTTGAAAGAGTTGGTTGATCTATAGGCAAAACCTACATACTGAGACTCCATCTCTGAGAATTCTACATGATACACAGTAGTAGTCCGATTCTCTGACAACATAAACTCATGCCCTAATTTTTGAAGGCTTGATGTAACATATTGATCTAAATGATGAATATCTCTAGCTAAAAACCTTTCCAAGCTCACAAACCACTTGGTTGCAAGGTCTCCAATACCTGTAGCAAACATCACGCCGTTGAGATGGGGCAATGGATAGAACTTAGTTGTAAAAAAATATGGCGTACGTGTATCGCCAGTCATTGCAAGTGTATCTGTCGCAATGATTACCTGCTCTGGACTGATATTGAAGATTACTGCTGTCATGCATATCGTGATTTTTTGTTGTGAATAACATGATCACCAAACAGTTGATAAATGTTTTGAAGCCCTGATAACTGGATCATTGGTAATCAATTCGAGATTTTTATAAAGAGCTGTGCCCGCAATAATTCTGTCATGCAATTCAGGAATATCCTCTATCTCAAAACTCTTCATTATTATCTTATCAGTGATTGGTTGATATTTTACGCTTGGGTATTTTTCGCAATAATCACTTATCTCTTGAATACTTGTATCTATTTTATTTCTCTCCGCCAAATATCCAACTTCAGCTAAAACCATCACAGGAATAAACAAACTCAACCCACTGTCCTCAACTTCATCAAATATTTTTTTAACATTTTGACTCAACCGTCGCCGCTCAAGTCGCAATATAATTGCCATCGTATCCGTCACATAACTATGACTCATGAGGATACTCCTCTTTATAATTCGCAAATTCGTCCTCTAAATGCAAAAGAGACACTTTATTCAGCTTACTTAAATCAGCATCAACATCCTTTTTAAAATCCTCATTTAACAGATGTTGATATTTTTTAGCTTTTATAAACTGAATAAAATCCAAAACCTCATGCAATGTCTCAACTGAAAGATTTTTTGTCTCCTCGACAATCATTTTTTCTATTACCTCTTTCGTCATATCAACCTCTCTTCATTTTTCGTTATCAACTTAGGCACTCTTTAAATGCAGCAATCTCCGCCGCTTCCTGGCTCTGGCACATGTTGACCAAGACTTTCTAATGCTGTAATCGTTTCCGCCAACGCATCCCGCCCGTTTTGATTGGCTTTCGCCAACGATTCTCCACCTGGGTTACTTACATCAACATGATAATACTCGTAATTTCGTAAAACAAGCTGTTGCCTGAAATGGTTCTGTTCAAGGCACTATCCCACCTCCCCGACACTTATCCCCTCTGCCGAATAAGCCAAAACTATATTTCGTCCTGCTTGTTTTGCTTTGTATAGAGCTTTGTCGTCATTAGTAATCAGCGAGGTGCCGTCCGTGGCGTCGTCGAGCCATGAGGCGATGCCGATACTCACCGTCAGTTGTCCGCCTGGCTGGTTGCTTTCGTACTCGAAAGGTTCGGCGCGGATGATGCTGCGCAGGCGCTCGGAAATCTCCAGCGCAGTCGCCCGGTCAGTTTTCGGAAACAGCACGGCGAATTCGTCCCCTCCAAACCTCGACGGAATATCAGTCATGCGGCACTCCTCCCTGATGATTTCGGCGATTCTCGCCGAAGGGGTTCAGAAGTTTCGCGACCTCTCTGCCGGTCTGGTTGAAGGAGAAGCTGTTTCAGAAAAAGGTGATTACCGATGCGCTCAAGTTCCATTTCGGCAAACAGATCGACTGGCAGGAGCGGCTGCTTTTCCCGGAGCACCATCTCAGCCACGCCGCCAGCGCCTTCTTTCCCTCGCCGTTCGAGGAGGCCGCCGTCCTGACGATGGATGGCGTCGGCGAGTGGACGACCACTTCGATGGCCATCGGCAAGGGGAACAAGCTCCAGATGCACAAGGAGATTCATTTTCCGCACTCACTCGGCCTGCTCTACTCCGCTTTTACCTATTACACCGGTTTCAAGGTCAATTCGGGCGAGTACAAGGTGATGGGGCTTGCCCCGTATGGCGAACCGAAATACGCGGATATAATCAGGAAGCACCTGATCGACATCCGCGAAGAACCCACCTCGATATGAGCTACTTCAACTACTGCACCGGCCTGAGCATGACGAGCGAGCGCTTCGACAGGCTCTTCGGCGGGCCGCCCCGCGCATCCGAAAGCACGCTGACCCAGCGCGAAATGGACCTGGCCGCCTCGATTCAGGAGGTGACCGAGGAGGTGGTGCTGAAACTCGCGGGCGGTCTGCGCAAATACACGGGCCAGAAAAACCTCTGCCTGGCGGGCGGCGTCGCCCTGAACTGCTTGGCCAACGGCAAGCTGCTGAGAAAAAAGCTGTTCGACCGCATCTGGATTCAGCCTGCGGCGGGTGATGCGGGCGGCGCTCGGCGTCTGCCACATGATGCTCGACAGACCGCGAACGGTCAGGGCGTCCGACAGCATGAAAGGCTCCTATCTCGACCCGGAGTTCGCGCAAGCCGACATCGAAGAGCGGTTGAGCCTCGCGGGGGCGAAGTTCACCACGGTACCGGAGGCGGAGATAATCGAAATCACCGCACATGCTCTGGCGGAGGGCAAGGCTGTCGGATGGCACCAGGGGCGCATGGAGTTCGGCCCGAGAGCTCTCGGCGCACGTTCGATCCTCGCCGACCCGCACTCCGCTTCGGTTCAGAAGCAGTTGAACCTCAAGGTCAAATACTGCGAATCGTTCCGCCCATTCGCGCCCAGCGTGCTTCGCGAACAGGTCGCGAAGTGGTTCCAGCTCGACGATGACAGCCCGTACATGCTGCTCGTCGCCGACGTGGCCAAGTCGAAACAGCGCCCGATGAGCGACGCGGAGCAGAAGCTTTTCGGCATCGACAAGCTCAACGTGCCCCGCTCGGAGATTCCGGCGGTCACCCATGTCGATTATTCGGCCCGTGTGCAGACCGTTCATCGCGAAACCAATCCGAAGTACCATCGCCTTATCTCGCGATTCCGGGAGCTGACCGGCTGCCCGGTGCTCATCAACACCTCCTTCAACGTGCGTGGCGAGCCGATTGTCTGCACGCCGGAAGACGCTTTTCACTACCTGATGGGCACGGAGATCGAGCTGCTCGTGGTCGGCAACTGCCTGCTCAGAAAGGAGGATCAGGATACAACGCTAATCATGGATTACAAAAACGCCTATGAGCTCGACTGAAAACAGGAGCGTCAGGTTTGTCGCCTCTATCTTCATTTTCGTGATCCTCTACGTCACCATTTCGTTATCGCTCTTTACCTTCAGCATGATCGAAATTCAGCGTGGCGTGCCGCATTCGGACGCCGTGCTCAGAACCTATCAGCGCTATCTCTATCATAAAGGGTGGCGAGACGTCTATCAGAGCAGGCGCGAGCGGATGGAGTTCGACGAGGAGCTTCTCTACAAGCCGAAGTACGGCCAATTCGCCTTCAATAACCTCGAATACAAAACCTTTCTCACCTTCGGCCCTGAAGGGCGTATCAGCGGCAACACGATCAGCAACAACCGCCCCGGCATCGCCGTGCTCGGAGATTCGCACGCGATGGGCTTCGGTGTCAATGATTCGGAAACCTTTGCCGCGCGGCTGGAAAAGAAGCTCAACCGGCGCGTCTACAACCTCGGCGTGTCGAGCTATGGCACTTACCGGGAGCTGCTGCGTCTGCAAAAATCGGGGCTGCTCGACCGAATCGACACCGTCGTCATCCAGTACTGCGAAAACGATCTGGAGGAAAACGAAGCGAAGCTCGTTGACCGAAGCCCGGCCCGTCCCGAGTAATTCAACGCGATGTTCGGCTCGAACGTAAAACCGGATGCGATGGCGATCATGCTTCAGAAGCTGAATATCTGGCTCGAAGGAACCTTCACCCTGCCGGTTCAGTCGGTAGTCGCCATGTTCACGCCTTACGACAAATCATACGATTTCGAGAAGGATTACGTCACGATGAAAAAAATGTTCGCGCTCTTTCCATGGCTGGAAAGCAGGCAGATTATCGTGATTTACTCGAACAAATACGGCAGAAAGTTCCGAAACTTCGCCGAAGTAACCAGCAATTCGAAAGAGAAAAATCTGAGATTCGTGGATTTACACCTCCGCGTACAAAACTATTATGATGTCGATGACCATCCCAATGCGAGAGGTCACGAAAAAATCGCGGAGATTCTCGCTGGCATCCTGCACTGAGGTGGAAGCCTGCCGTCCGTCCGGCTCGACTCATCAGAGTTATCCCGGCAAAAAAGATTGAAAGAGAGGGCGCTTGACGATGTCGGGCAGGATGAAGCAGATCATCGACAGAAAGAGCGCCGGAGGCAGTTGATGCCACTCAGGCGCGGCGAATCGGAAAAGTTCGCGCACCGTCGGTACGCTGATCACGATGCCAAGAAAAAAGAGCGTACTCCCGGTGACCCACCAGAGCGCCTTGTTTGGCGTCCTCATCGAGCGGAACATGCTCTCGTTCCATGAGCGATTGGAGAAGATGAGGCCGATATTGCCGATCACGATACCGGTGAAGGAGATCATCCGCGATTCACCCTCGCCGTAGCCGCTCTGGATCATCAGCGCGTAGACAGCGAGCACGGCGAGAAAAATCGAAATCCCCTGCACCAGCGAGCGGACAAGCACCTTGGGGCCAAGCAGCGCTTCGTCAAGCCGTCGCGGCGGGCGCTTCATGATCGACGCCTCCTCGCGCTCCATCTCGAAAACGATGCTGCACGATGGATCGATAATCAGCTCCAGAAAAAGGATGTGTGCGGGCAAGAGCGCCAGCGGCCAGTGCAAAAGCGCCGGAATCAACGACATACCGGCAATCGGCAGATGCACCGAGAGGATGAAGGCGATCGCTTTTTGCAGGTTGTCGTAGATGCGTCGGCCCATTCTGACCGCACGGACAATCGAGTCGAAGTGATCGTCAACAAGCACGAGCGACGCGGCCTCGCGCGCCACGTCGGTGCCTCGCGCTCCCATCGCGATGCCGATATGCGCCGCCTTGAGCGCGGGCGCGTCGTTGACGCCGTCACCGGTCATGGCGACCACTTCGTTGTGGTTTTTCAGCGCCTGCACGATGCGCAGCTTCTCTGCGGGCTGCACCCTGGCGAAAATCGATGTCGAACCGATGCGCTCGTCGAGCTCGTGCTCATCCATGCGGTCAAGCTCCGCGCCGCTGATGAGATGATCCGTCTCCGGCAGGCCGATCCGCTCGCCGATATTTCGCGCCGTCGCCGGATAATCGCCGGTAATCATGATCATGCGCATCCCCGCCTCGCGGCACTCCTGCAACGCTTCGGGCACCCCCTCCCTGACGGGGTCTTCGAGTCCGAGCAGACCGACGAAGGTGAAGTCGTAATCGTGCTGCTCCTCCGGCAGCGGGCCGTTCGCGAAGAGCGACCTCGCCACGCCGATCACCCGCATCCCGTCCGAAGCGAGCGCTTCGACCGCCTCCTGAATCGCGGCGAGCTGACCGGCGTCGAAATGGCAGAGATCGGCAATCGCCTCCGGCGCTCCCTTGGCGGCAATCACCATCTCCGCGCCGCTCTTCGATCGCCAGGCGTGCGACATCGCGAGCAAACGCTCCGACAACGGGTACTCCTTCAGCAGCTCCCAGTTACGATGCAGATGTTCCGTATCGGCAAGCGCTCGCTCGCCAAGTTGACGCATCGCTTTCTCCATCGGATCGAAGGGATCGGGCGGGCTGGCGAGAATGCTATACTCGACCGTCTCATGCACTGCTTCTGGCAAGGCCGCATCCCGTCCGTCG
The DNA here is from genome assembly GCA_013334655.1 of Chlorobaculum sp. Lineage (GTDB taxonomy): Bacteria > Bacteroidota > Chlorobiia > Chlorobiales > Chlorobiaceae > Chlorobaculum. The sequence goes on from JAAXXD010000014.1 coordinate 6,475, forward strand.
AGATCGTGGAACTGGCCGTCCGCGTAGATTCGCCGGACGCTCATGCGGTTTTCGGTCAGGGTGCCGGTTTTGTCAACGCAAAGCACCGTAGCCGCACCAAGGGTCTCGATGGCCGTCAGCCGCCGGGTCAGCACCTTATAACGTGAAATACGCCACACGCCGATGGCCAGAAAGATGAGCAGCACCATCGGAAACTCCTCCGGCAGCGTGGCCATGGCGAGGGTCAGCCCGGCGAGAAGGCCGTTGAGCCAGTCGTGGCGCGTGAGGCTGTAGGCCACCGCCACGATCACGCAGAGCGCGACGCTGTAAAGGCTGATCGTCCGCACGATCCGGCGCATCTGCTTCTGAAGCAGCCCATCCTCAGGCTCCACGTCACGAAGCGCCGAGCCGATCATGCCGATGCGGGTGCGAGAGCCGGTTTCCACCACCCGCGCCATGCCCCGCCCCTTGACCACGAGCGTGCCGGAAAAGACGCTGGAGCGCTCTTCGTCGCCGGGCGTCTCCGGCCCGGAATCGTCCTTGCGAACTGCCTTGCGCACGGCGAAGGACTCGCCCGTCAACAGCGACTCGTCCGTGCTGAGACCGCTTGAAAAGAGCAACACGGCATCGGCGGGCACGCGATCACCTTCGGAGAGCAGGATGATGTCATCCCGCACCACTTCACGCCCGGCAATCCGCTGCTGCCGCCCCTCGCGAATCACCAGCGCTCGCGGGCTGGTCAAGTCACGCAGCGTTTCGAGCGCACGCTCCGTCCGGCTCTCCTGCACGACGGCGATGATGATCATGACCACCACGAACCCCAGCAGCATCAGGGCATCCTCCAGGCTGCCAAGCAGAAGATAGATCAGCCCGCAGGCGATCAGCATGAGGAACATCGGCTCTCGAACCACGCCGAAGAGCATGGCGAAACGTGAGCGCCTTTTCGAAGAGGGCAGCTCGTTCCACCCGTCGCGTTCGATCCGCGCCTTCACTTCGGCAGCCGAAAGCCCCGAAGGCATTCCACTCATTTCAGTTTCCATGCTTCGCCCTCATGCAAAGTTCTTGCTGAATGAAAGATAATGAGGAATAGAAGAAGTCGTGCTCAGGATCGGCAGAAACAGAGTCGGGAATAGTGATGGAGAGGTAAGCGGGCACATGAAAAAGAGCAAAGGACGCAAGGGCAAATCAGAAAAAACGGCTGCTGCCGGTTCTTCGTCCTTATAGTCCCTTGAGTCCTTTCAGTCCCTTTTTGAGGAGGATCAGTTGGCCGGAGAAGGATTCTTGGTGAGAATGCCGTCCTGAACCATTTTGTCCACCATTTTGGAAAGCTGGTCCTGAATGCGGATCAAAGCTGGCAGCGAAAGAGCGAGTCGTCCAACCTGATCGACATTGGGTTCTTTGCCCTGCTCGACTGAAGTGACGTTGATGAGATCGAGGCGTACAACGCCGTCAACGAGAATCATGTTCGCGATACCATCGGCATAAATGGTCTGCATATCGTTTTCCTCCGGGGGGAATAGGTTTTGTATTTCCTGAAGATGCGTAAATCGGCGCACCAATATACACAAAGTGACAATAGTGGCCTAAAAATGCGTAAAAAAACATTGCTCGCATCGGGCGAAAAACTGCCGTATCAGGAGCCATTCACAAAAGGAGATGGCTCCCAAAGCCGCGTGCTCAATCCTGCTGCTGGTTCAGGATGCTGTGCTTGCGTCCGTAGAAAAAGTAGATGACGAATCCGATGAGCAGCCAGATGATGAGCCGCCACCAGTTCTCCGCAGGCAGGGAGAACATGAGCAGAAGGCAGGTCAGAATGCCCGCGATGGGCACGAAGGGTACCAGCGGCGCTCTGAACGGGCGCTCGGCGTCGGGATTGGTGCGGCGCATGATGAGCACGGCGGCGCAGACGACGACGAAGGCGAAAAGCGTTCCGATGTTGACCAGCTCTGCAAGCAGACGCAACGGCAGAAACGCGCCGAGAATTGCCACGAAAATGCCGGTAAGAATGGTCGATTTCCACGGCGTCCTGAACTTTTCGTGAACCGCGCCGAAAAAGCTTTTCGGCAGAAGGCCGTCGCGAGCCATGGCCAGAAAGATTCTCGGCTGGCTGAGCATCATCACAAGCAGCACCGAGGTGATGCCGGTAATCGCGCCGAGGGAGATGAGGAACTGCGCCCAACCGAGGCCGACCTGCTTGAAAGCGTTCGACACCGGCGCGTCGATGTTGATCTTGTCGTAAGGCACCATGCCGGTGATGACCGCCGCCACGGCGATGTAGAGCACCGTGCAGATGATGAGCGAAGCGATCAGGCCAATCGGCACGTCACGCTGTGGATTGCGCGCCTCTTCGGCATGGGTCGAAATCGAATCGAAACCGATGTAGGCGAAGAAAATCATCGCCGCGCCGGCAAGCACGCCAATCGGCGCTCCGCCCGGACCGGTTTCGCCGAGAATCGTATGGCCGAAAACGCTCAGTCCCGAATAGCCAAACGGCGCGAACGGCTGCCAGTTCTCGGGCTTGACGTACTGCGCTCCAAGCACGATCACCAGCAGCACGATAGCCACCTTGACGATCACCATGCCCGTGTTGACGCCCGCGCTCTCCCGGATGCCCTTGACCAGAATCACCGTTACGATGAGGGCGATCACGACCGCGGGCAGGTCGAACATCGAGCCGGTCAACACCAGCAAACCGTTTGCCGGATCGAAGTCGAGCGGCGCTCGCGAGAATATTTCCGGTATGCGAAGGCCAAATATGCCTATGAAATCCTGAAAATAGTGCGACCATCCATGCGCCACGGTGGCCGACGCGACGGCGTATTCGAGGATGAGGTCCCAGCCGATAATCCAGGCGAAAAGTTCGCCAAGGGTGGCGTAAGCGTAGGTGTAAGCAGAACCGGCGACCGGGGCCATCGAAGCGAATTCAGCATAGCAGAGCGCCGCGAAGACGCAAGCCAGTCCGGCCAGGGCGAAGGAGAGCGTGACGGCCGGGCCAGCCTTGTCGTGCGCGGCCACGCCGATGAGCACGAAAATCCCGGTGCCGATGATCGCGCCGACCCCGAGGCTGGTCAGCGCCAGCGGGCCGAGAACGCGGTTAAGCCGGTGCTCGCTCTTCATCTCTTCGAGCAGCAGCGAAAGCGGCTTTTTTCTGAAGCTGTTTTTCACGGGCAGATGCAGGTTGGAGGTTGAATGATCACCCCGAATCGCGGGCGGAATTGGCAAAACTTTTGAATATAAGGAGATTTGGACAATCCTGTTGGCTAAAGGATGAAATCCTCAACGTGAACCGGCACCTTTATTTCCAATTTCAGCAAGCTTTTTAACGGCGTCAACTTGTCCCTGAGCAGCAGCCAGTCTGAGCCATTTAATCGCCTCGACATCGTTTTGCGATACTCCCACCCCATAATGATAAAGCATACCAAGACTGCATTGTGCATCTGCATATCCCTGCGCTGCTGCCTGTCTGAACCAGTTAACAGCTTCATTTTTGTTTTCTGGCAAACCCTGACCATAAAGATACATTTTACCTAAATTTTGCTGAGCTTCAGCGTTTCCCTGCTCCGCCGCTTTCCGATACCATCGCAATGCCTCAGCATAGTTCACTTTCACGCCTTCACCGAGATAATATATCGAGCCGACATTGTTCTGAGCATACGCATCTCCTTTAACCGCTGATTTGAGGAACCAATTCAATGCTGTTGCATAATTTTTTTGGAATCCTTCACCATGTATATACATAAGGCCGATATTGTTCATTGCGAATAGAGAACCATGATCCGCTGCCTGACGAAACCATTTCAATGCCTGTTTATAGTCTTGAGGAACACCTTTCCCTTCCTTGTATATCACCCCGAGATTATTCATTGCATCTGTATAACCTTGCGTTGCTGCAGACTTATACCACGTCAAAGCCTCATTGATATCCTGCTTTACTCCTGCTCCGCTTTGATACATTGATCCTATATTAAACTTTGCACTGGCGTCACCTTTATTCGCAGCGTTTCTATACCATTTCATGGCTTCGGCATAATTTTTTTTCACACCTTCTCCAAGATAATATATATCTGCGATTGAAATCATTGCATACACTGTTCCTTGTGACGCTGATTTATGATACCAACTCAAAGCTTCATCATAATTCCGAGCTACCCCCTGACCTTTTTCATACATAACTCCAAGATTATTCTGAGCCTTCGCGTTTCCTTTATCTGCGGATCGTCTTAACCATTTCAATGCCTCCTCATAGTTCTGCTGAAGCCCTTCGCCCGTCAGGTAAATAGTCCCAAGCTTATATTCTGATTCTGTATTACCCTGTGCCGCACCTTTTTGAATTAGAGATATCTCTTTAGAGGTAACGGCATCACAAGTGCTTTGAATTGAAAGCCATATTAATAAGAGTAAAAACAATATATTTCTCATATAAAAAGCAATTTTATTTATCCCTTAACTCCATTACACGTCAAAAAGGAAACTAATAAATATTTTAAACATCTTATAACGACGAAAGGTTTTTTTAAAAACAGTTTCGCCCCTGATACAACCATGTATCGACTTCTATTCTTTTCGATCTGGCCGTTGCTCCCTGAGGGTTTGGGCACGCACTATTTCGACAGTGACTGGAACTTGCTCGATCAGATCATGATCAGCCAGGGAATAGTTAATTGCAAAAGCGGCTGGAAGCAGGGGGGCAATGCGCAGATCGAGGCGGTGTCGCTGATGTCGATTCCCAAAAAGACCGGGCCGCGCCGATTTGGCATATCTCCAGGCAAGTGGGACAAGGACGGGTTTAGCGATCATTATCCCGTCAGTATCAAACTCAAAAAATGACGCCGGTTTCGAGCAATAAGGAGCATGGGCGGCACTCGTTCAAAGCCGCCCATTTCTGACCAGCCATTTGACTGCTTCGATGACCGGTACGACCGAGAAAGCTCCGCAAATCACGATCAGCCAGTCTTCGGGCGGCATTGCGAAGGTGCTGAATGGCGCGGTCAGCGCGGGGACGTAGATGATTGCCGCGAGCATGAATAGCTCCCATAGAATGGCGAGATTCAGCCAGCGGTTAGAAAAGGTGTTCCGGAAAACGTGCTCCGTTTCCGAACGGAAGTTGTAGGCTTTGAAAAACTGGATGAGCACGAGCGAGACGAAGGTCATGGTCATCGATTCGGAAAGCGAACGCCCGGAGTGGCGCGACCATTCGAAAAGCACGAGATTCACCAGCGTTGACCAGAGGCCGCCCGCAAGCATCAGGGCGAGCACGGAGCGGGAAAATATCCCCTTTTTCGGATCGTTCGGCGGGCGTTGCATGATGCCCGGTTCGGCGGGATCGACGGCAAGGGCGAGCGCCGGAAGGCCGTCGGTGGCGAGGTTGACGTAGAGAATCTGCACCGCCGTGAGCGGGAGCGGAATGCCGAGAAGCGTCGCTCCGGCCATGAGGCCGAGTTCGCCGATGTTCGACGAGAGCAGGTAGGTGAGGTACTTTTTGATGTTGTCGTAGATGCCCCGCCCCTCCTCGATGGCCGCCACGATCGTGCTGAAGTTGTCATCGAGCAGCGTCATGGCCGACGCCTCGCGCGAGACGTCGGTGCCCGAGATGCCCATCGAGATGCCGATGTCCGCCCTCTTCAGCGCCGGGGCGTCGTTGACCCCGTCGCCGGTCATGGCAACCACCTCGCCGCGCTTCTGCAACGCCTCGACGATGCGCAGCTTGTGCTCCGGCGAGACCCGCGCAAACACCTCGGCGCTTCCTGCGGCCTCGCCAAGCGCACGGTCGTCCATCGCCTCGATCTCCACGCCGGAGAGCACATGGCCATCACGCAGGATGCCGAGTTCACGCGCCACAGCCCTCGCCGTCACGGGATGGTCGCCGGTGATCATCACCGGCCTGATGCCCGCCGCCAGGCAGCGCTCGACGGCCTCTTTCGCCTCCTCGCGCGGCGGATCGATCATGCCCGCCAGACCGAGGAAGGTCAAGCCGTCCGATGCGTCTGCGATGCCAGCACTTTCTTTCCGTGCGATGGCGATCACCCGAAGCGCGTCGCGCCCCATCGCTTCGACCTTTTCGAGAATGTCGCGGCGCGAGGAATCATCCAGCGCTTCGGGTTGTCCCGATGCGTCGAGAGCAGACGAGCAGGCGGGCAAGAGCACCTCCGGCGCACCTTTGACGATGGCGAAGGTCGTGGCCTCCGAACGATGAACGGTAGTCATCCGCTTCGTTTCGGATGAGAAGGGCTGCTCGTCGATTCTCGGGAAGCGCTGCCGGAGATCGATCTCGTCGAGTCCCGCCTTTCGCGCCGCGACGATCAGCGCCGCCTCGGTCGGGTCGCCGGAAATCCTCCACTCCCCCTCCGGAGAACGGCCGAGCATCGCATCGCTGCAAAGCGCTCCGGCTTGCAGCAGTTCGCGCACAGGCGGCGGCAACTCGCCTGAGACGCCGTCAATCTTCATCTCGCCTTCCGGGCGGTATCCCGACCCGGCTACGCTGACATCGTTTCCGGCGGCGTATATCCGACGGACGGTCATCTCGTCGCGGGTCAGGGTGCCGGTCTTGTCGGAGCAGATGACCGTCGTGCTGCCGAGGGTTTCGACGGCGGGCAGGCGGCGCATGAGCGCGTTGCGCTTGACCATGCGCTGCACGCCGAGGGCAAGCGAGATCGTGACCACCGCCGGAAGCGCCTCCGGCACCACCGCCACGGCGAGCGCGATGCCGAAGATGAGAATGTCGATGAAGGGCTGGCCGCGCACGATGCCGAGCGCCACGATCACCGCCACGATCACGAGCGCGGCGCGGGCGAGCGAAACGCCCACCTTGTCGAGGTTTTTCTGGAGCGGCGTCTTCTCGCTTTCGACCCGCTGCAACATCCCGGCAATGCGCCCGAACTCGGTCTCCATCGCGGTGGCGGTGACGATGGCGAGGCCGCGCCCGTGCACTGCCGAGGTGCCTGCGAAGAGCATGTTGCGCCGGTCGCCGACTGAGGTGTCGGACGTAAGAATCGCGGCGGCATCCTTTTCGGACGGCAGCGATTCGCCGGTCAGGGCCGCCTCGTCCGTGCGCAGATTCGCCGCCTCGACGAGCCGCGCGTCCGCCGGAATGCGGTCTCCGGCGGCAACCGCGATGAGGTCGCCCGGCACCACCTCCAGAGCCGGAATCATTTGTTCGCGCCCGTCGCGAATCACCTTCGAAGCCGGTGCGGCCATCTTCCGAAGCGCCTCGATGGCCTTCTCGGCGCGGTACTCCTGAACGAAGCCAAGCAGCACGGCGAAGAGCACGATCACCGCGATGGCTATCGCTTCGATGCCGTGGCCAAGAAAGGCCGACAGCACCGTGGCGATGAGCAAAGTGATGATGAGGACGTTGCGAAACTGTTCGGCGAGCAGCTTCCAGGGGCTTGCGGATGGTGCGGTTTCAAGGCGGTTGGGGCCATATCGCCCGAGACGCGCAGCGGCCTCCTCTTCCGAGAGACCGTCGCGCGAAGAACCGAGCTGATCGAAAAGTGTGTCGAGAGGCTGGCAATAAAATGCTTCAGGCATGACGGCAACTGTTTGACTGTCCACGAGGTCGAAAGAGAATGCATCCGATCCTCTTCTCAACCGCCGAAGATAGCGAACGGTTCCGTCGGAAGACTGTCAGCGATCAGTGCGAGAAATGAACATACTGGCCATCACCGAACTTCGTGAGGCTGATGCCTTGTTTGTCCGAGGTCTCGTCATTGAGCCAACTGACCAGCTCGCACCCTTTCCAGTCATCGAAACTGTCGATTGGCGGCTTGTCCGACGCCAACTGATCGATATAGCGCCTCATCAGTTCGTTGGTAAAGTGGAACTCCGCCTCTCCCGCCTGCCAGACGGTTGCCTCCTTGCAACCGGCAAGCTTGCCTTGCTGTGTGTCCGCCATCGAGCACAAGTCGTTGCGATGCAGCAGATAACCGCAATGGCCGCCATCTTCGACCATGCAGATGGCACCCCACGACTCCTTGCCAGCAGGGGTCATCTGCGCGTACTGGTTGTTGCTGTCCGTCGCGTTCCATGCTGGAGGATTTGAGGAATTGGTCAGGCACGCGCTGTCGCAATTGCCAACAACCATCAGGTTTGGAATCTTCATCTCCGCGAGCTTCTCACGGTAAGGCTTCATGCCGGGAGCGAAAACCGGAACAATCTTGCCGCCAGCGCCGTCCACCGGCGAAAGCTGGAGCACTCCGACCGGATCGGCCATCTCTTCCGGCTTCCACTTCGACAACGGAGGCGTATGATCTGGGGTGACTTCACGGTTGTAGAAAATCGGATCGTAGGGCGTGAAATTCTTTCCGCCAATCGCTTGCAGGTTCGCGAAACCGGTGGCCGCCGCCTGTGCGTGAGCGCCGCCAACCGAATGACCGGCGAAAAGCACGCGGTTCCCTTTGCTGAGTCCCTCTCGCGATGAAGTCTGTTTCAGGAACTGGAACTCCCTTACAGCCTCGTCGTCGTTGTATTTATGCGTAGCGCCGTAGTGGATGAGATAGGAGGCCGCAGCGTAAGCCGCCTGACCGGGCCTCGGACTGCCGCCGAAATCGGTCCAGGGCATGCTGTCGATCTGCTGATGTACCGTGGTTACGAACGCGAGCGCCCAGTTGTTGTCGATGGCTGCCTGGGAGTAGTTGTAATACCACGAAGGGTTGACCTCGAAGAGCGGCGTATCCTGATTGGTGAGCTTGCTGAGGAGCTGTTTGGGATAAAACAAAGGATCGAAGCCGATCAGGAATCCGTGGTTGAACATCACGAGTCCATCTGCCTGCTTGTTGTTCGGATAGAAAACCTCGATGACCACCTCCGTGAAAAACGGCAGCTTGTCGGAATATTGCAGCCAGAGGTAGATCCTCTTGAAATCGTAGTTGCCAATCTGAATCGGATACATGGACAAACCTCCTTTTGATGCGTACGGATACGCTGATTATGTGTATGGAACCACAACGGCAGTTCAGTGAAAAAAGCAGGCGCGTCAATGCCAGAGACCGCCGCCGCAACATCTGCCACGCGAAGCGGGATTGTTAGTCGGCGTCTCGCAAAGCCATCCGGCGACATGACCGAGAGCGCCGGGCGACAAGGCCGACTTGGCCTGTTCGAGTTCCTGCTCGGTAAACTCGAAGCCAGCCTCCCGGATCAACTCGATTCTTTTTTTGGCAAGCTCGCTGGCCAACCGTAACCCAAGCTCCTCTTCAGCCATGAGCTTGTCGAGGAACAGACGCGCTGATGATAGTGACATTGCAGGTAGGAAGTTTGAGGTTGAGCAAACAAGAATCAGTACACTGTGAATACTGAGTATTTAACAATAAACTGATTGTAAACCAAGGGTTATTGCAGAAAAAGTAGCGGACGATGTGGGCGTGATGGAGAACGAAGGATATTTATGCAACCTTACAGGCGGTCGTGACTTGATGGACTGAGAGACGATTGAGATTCGATTGGTGAAATTCTATCAAAGCTGGATATGAAAGGGGTAATCCAATGACAGGGGTACTGGCTTATGGTATCGATTTTCTAAGACATTTCACAAAAAAGGAAGGACAAAAAGAAAAAGGCGGCTTCAGTACTTGCTGAAACCGCCCTTGTGTCGGGGTGGCGGGACTCGAACCCACGACCTCTGCGTCCCGAACGCAGCACTCTACCAGCTGAGCCACACCCCGATTGGTGTCCTGTTGAACCTCGTGCCCTTGGACAGATTCGAACTGCCGACCTTCAGTTCCGGAAACTGCTGCTCTATCCACTGAGCTACAAGGGCTTCGCGACCTTTTGGGTCACTCAAACAGGAATGCAAAGATAACATTTAAATCGAGAAAAAGAACAACTTTCGCGCTGTATCGAAAAGTTTCCCGAAATTTTTCGACTCTCAATACCCGTCGCCGGACGCCGCTTTCGTGAGCGCATCGACCGCCAGATTGGCGCTCATGACCGCGCCGCCCATCGAATCGTAGTAGAGCTGCTGCGAGAAGCCGCCCGCAATGAAGAGATTGCTGACCGGCGTTTTCTGCGTCGGGCGGAACGCTTCCATGCCGGGCAGCGGCGCGTAGACCGAGCGCGGAATCTTGACCAGCGTGGATTTGAGGATTTTCGCCCCCTGCGACTCCTTCGGGAAGTTGGCGCGAACACTCCGGTCAACCCGCGCGATGATCTCCTCTTTGGTCAGCCCCATCAGCTCCCGCGCCGGAGCGACGCAGAACTCGAAGCGCGTCTTGCCCTCGAAGCGTTCGCCTCGCAGCGTACGATAGTCCGGTGTGGTGCGGGCGAGGTTCGCAAACACAGGAATCACGCCATCCGGGCTGAAAAGTACGTTGTCGGTTGGCGTAATCTCGCGGTCGTACCAGAGCTGCACCGAAATGACCGGTACGCCCTCCAGACGGTCGAGGTCGCCGAAAAAGCGGTCGTGCTGCTTGAGCGACGACGGCAACACCTTGCAGAGGTTGTGGATCGGCAGCGCGGCGACGTAGTAGTCCGCATCGAGAATTTCGCCATTGCGCAACTGTACGCCACGAATCTGCTGGCTGTCGAAAAGCAACTCCTCAACCGCAACGTTGTTCTGGAACACCGCGCCCCGCTGCGTGGAGTAATCGACGAGCGGCTGGTGCAGGTACTCCTGCGGCGAGCCTTTCAGAAAGCCCATGCACGACGAATCGGGAATTCGATAGAAGGTCTCGGTGACGTCGAGAATGATCTTGGCTGAAATCTCCTCCGGCGGAATGAACTTGAGCGCGAGCGCCATCGGGCGGAACATCTTGTCCATCAGCCGCTGGCCAAACTTCTTCTGTTGCGCCCACTCGGCGAAGGTGAGGTGATCCTGCGTCGGCGGGTAGTTCGCCTTCTGGAGCGCCAGCGGAATGAGCGACTTCGAGAAGGCGGCCATCTCGCCAAAGGTGAAGTAGCCGTTTTTGATTATCGCCGGAAGCAGGTGCAGCGGACTGGGCAAATCCCAGGTGCTGAAGGTGAAGTTGTTGCCCCCTTCGAGCGTGTAGGTGAGCTGATGCTCTTTCCAGAGCACGGCGTGGTAGCTCTTGATCTCCTTCATGAGATCGTAGAGCACGCCGTACGCGCCGAAAAAGCAGTGGGTGCCGGATTCGATCCAATCCCCCTCCTCGTCCTTCCAGGCGGAAACCTTGCCGCCGAAGATGGGGCGCTTTTCGAGCACCTTGACCTGAAAACCGCGATCCACGAGCCTCTTTGCGGCAGTCAGACCGGCGAGACCGCCGCCGATAATCAGTACCTTTTTTTTCTCTCCGTTCATGAATTGCGTGTATGACTGACTTTTGTTTTGACCGCTGCGGCTCAGATGGCCGAGCGCCCCTCCATCGCCCGCGACAGCGTCGCTTCGTCGATGAATTCAAGCTCCGCGCCGACCGGAATGCCTCTGGCGATGCGGGTGACATTAATGCCGAGCGGTTTGAGCAGTTTGCTGATATAGAGCGATGTCGTTTCGCCCTCGACGGTTGGATTGAGCGCGAGCACCACCTCGCGAACTTCGTCCGACGCGCCGGGGCTGATCCGTGCGAGCAGTTCGCGCACCTTGATGTCGTCGGGGCCGACGCCGTCGAGCGGCGAAATCACCCCGTGGAGCACGTGATACAATCCTTTGTAGTGGCCGGTTTTTTCGAAGGCGAGCACCTCTGTGGGAGATTCGACAACGCAGATGACCGTGCGGTCTCGCCCGTTGGAGGTGCAGATGTGGCAGGGATCGATGCCCTGATCGGTGATGTTCTGGCAAACCGAGCAGCGAATCACCTTCTCCTTGACGTCGATCAACGCATTGGCAAGCTTCTCGACCTCTGAGCGCCTCGTCTGCAAGACATGCATGGTCAGCCTCTGAGCGGTCTTGCGGCCTATGCCGGGCAGCTTAGCGAACTCTTCGATGAGCGCCTCGACGGCTCCTGAGCTGTAACGCATGAAAAACGGTTTACTCGCCCTGACCGAAGTGCTTCATCAGGTCGGCCGGATTGATCATCCCGCCAGCGGCTTTCTGAATCTCGTTCTGCGCGATTTGTGCCGAAGCTTCGAGCGCCTTGTTCACAGCAGCCACGACCAGATCCTGCACCATATCGACATCGTCCATGATCTCAGGATCGATGGAAATTTCGAGCAGCTTTTGCCGTCCGTTGACCTTCGCCTTGACCATGCCGCCACCCGCCTCGCCTTCGGAGACAAGCTTTTCGAGCTGCTTCTGGACATCCTGCATCTTCGCGCCAGCATCCTTGAGCTGCTTCATCATATCACTGAAATTGGGCATCGCCATCGTGGTGTATTTCCTGGGTGTTGCTGTAATCGGGGATAAATGATCTGTCAGACCGGACTGATCTGTCCGATCCGACAGATCTTCAATTCAATTCTTCCTTCTCAGCGCGAGGTAAATCTTCTCCAGAATATCCTCGGTGGTGAGCTTGTATTTCTTGAGCAGGTCGTCGGGCTTGCCCGATTCGCCGAAGGTGTCCTCGACGGCAACCATCTCGATCGGCACCGGAATATTGCGGGCGCAGACGTTGGCCACGGCTTCGCCGAGACCGGTGTACATCTGGTGCTCCTCGGCGGTGACGATCGCGCCTGTGTCGTTGGCTGCGCGCACGATAGCGAGCGTGTCGATCGGCTTGATGGTGTGCATGTTGATGACACGCACCCCGACCCCCTCTTTTTCAAGGATTCTGGCCGCTTCGAGCGCTTTCCAAACCATGATGCCGCAAGCGATGACTGTGACGTCCTTGCCGGGATGCAGCTCGATGGATTTGCCAAGTTCGAAACCGTCCTCGTCGGTGGTGAAATCGGGCACGTTCGGGCGTCCAAAACGGAGGTAGACCGGACCAACATGTTCAAGAATTGCCTTGGTGGCGCGTATGGTTTCGCTGTAGTCGCACGGGACGACGACTGTCATGCGCGGCAGACTACGCATCAGACCGATATCTTCGAGAATCTGGTGGGTCGCGCCATCCTCGCCGAGGGTGAGACCGGCGTGCGAAGCGCAGATTTTGACGTTGAGATTGGAGTAGCAGACCGACTGGCGAATCTGGTCGAAGACGCGGCCGGTCGCGAAAACGGCGAAGCTCGACGCCACGGGGATCTTGCCGGTGGTGGCCAGCCCCGCCGCCATAGAGATCATGTTCGCCTCGGCGATGCCGGTCTGGATGAATCGCTCCGGAAACTCTTTACGGAAGAGGTTCATGTTCAGCGACCCGGTCAGGTCGGCGCAGAGAGCGACAATCGACGGATTCTGGCGGCCAACTTCAAGCAGCGCCTCGCCAAATCCGGTACGGGTAGCCTTGTTGCCCCGGGAAGCGTACTTCTCAGTCTGTTCGTTGGTGATTTTCTCTCCCATTAATGACAGAATACCTTAAATTTGAAAAAGTTAAGCAGGACCTGAGTGTCTGCCGGGTTAACCCCGCTCTCAATAGTAAGTTGCGCTCACCAAGCCCATTCCGATGACGAAAGTTGAATATAAGCATACGCATATAGCGGCAAAAAAAAAATTAGGCCAAAACTTCCTGCTCGACAAGAACATCCCGCGCAAGATCGTCCGTGAGTCTGGAGTCAGGGCGGGCGACAGGGTGCTCGAAATCGGCCCTGGCTTCGGCGCTCTGACAACGGCGATTCTCGAAGCGGTGCCATCCTTCACCGCCATCGAGAAAGACCGCGAACTGGCGCGGTTCATCCGGGAGGAGCACCCGCAGATCGAGCTGATCGAAGGCGACTTCCTCAAAGTCCCGCTCGAACCGCTCGCGGCGGGGGGCAAACTCGCCGTGCTCGGCAACATCCCCTACTCCATCACCAGCCCGATCCTGTTCCGCCTCTTGGACAACCGGCATCTCGTCGCGTCCGCCACGCTGATGATGCAGCACGAAGTCGCCCAGCGCATCGCCGCCGTGCCTGGCACGAAAGAATACGGCATCCTCGCCGTGCAGATGCAGGCCTTCTGTGACGTAAAATACCTTTTCAAAGTAGGCCGCGCCGTCTTCAAACCCCGCCCGGAGGTTGACAGCGCCGTCATCCGCATGGTGCCGAAAGCTGATGATCCCGTCGAGGACAGCGAAGGCTTCCGTCTGTTTGTGCGAAGAGCTTTTCACCAGCGAAGAAAAACGCTCTGGAACAATCTGAAGGAATACTACAACACCTCCGAAGTGCCCGAAGCAACGCTCAAGCTACGATCGGAAGCGCTGACGGTTGGAGATTTGATAAAGCTGTTCGGAATGCTCAAACCGATGGAATGATGTGACAAAGACCAATGATTATTTTGATTGTGATGCGAATGCTGTAGGACAATGCCGATTGCGTTTCTTCTGTGAATCTCGGCTTATAGAGCGTATATTTTGAAAAAATAATTGAATGTAATATATCCAGCAACTGCTCTAAAACTAACAAAGAACATGCTGCTATTGATGTTTTCCATTTCAAACCTCTCTGAAAAAGGAGAAACTAAATGTTGATGAATATATATATTTTGAATCTTCAAAAGATATTTCAAAACACCAACAAGTATATCGTCTTTGGCCACGGCGCACAATGTATATTTATGCCCGCCTGCGGTGTGAGCTTGCTTCTTGTTCTTTGTGAGTGGCCAATGCTTAGGTCGCATAATTCATTCTCACCGCGGCTTCCAGGCGTTCGATCTCTTCATCGGTCAGAACGCTGAAAACGGATTCCCGTTTGGCTGCGGAAAGATAACCATTGTTTTGCAGGCAAAGTCTTATAAACAGATCGATCTGGCGATCCGGCATATCTACGATCTCCTGAAGCGCTTTTTTCGTGCGGTCGTAACCGACCAGAAAATTGAGCTCTTTTTTCAGCTCTTCGTCAACGGTTTTGATGATGAATTCGTACAAAGCCTCGACCTGCGCGGTCATGTCGATGTAGCGGTACCAGATGCCGGTTTGACCGGAAACGGTCATGTCGCCGGAATCGTCCAGTTCGTAATCGACGAGTCTCATCAGTGGAACCGAAAATGCTTCGAGCGAGCGGTCGTACAGAATCGGGTTGTTGAGCATGGCTGCCGATACCGGAAACATGAGTCCCTCGGGAACCACTCTTCTTTGAGCAAGTATGTTGTGGATCAGAAAACGATGAATGCGCCCGTTTCCATCTTCGAATGGATGCAGGAAGACGAAGCCGTAGGCGATGATCGCCGCATGAACGACGACGGGTATGTTTCGTTCCTGTTTGAGTTTGCGATGGGTGCTGATGAGACCATTCATCAGGCCGGTCAAGTCTTCGGGTTTTGGAGTGATGTAATGAATCTTTTCCTGCAAGGGCGTGACCGTTTCGCCAACATAATTCTGGTTTTGCCGGTAATCGGATTCGCAAAATCGGGAATCGACAATGCTGTTCTGAATTTCGATTAACAGCTCTTTTTCGCAGAAGTCCCGGTGTTCCGCCGTTGTCAGAAGAGCGATGAATCTGTCCGTTCGGGATAAGTCTGGCCTGATATGTTCGATTTCAAAGGATGCTTTCGTTTCCTTGCGATAAAGATAGCTCAACGCTCGTTTGAGCAGCTCTGGAGGATAAGCAGTGACGATTTCCTCGCATCGTTGAGTTATGTCGATGCGCTCCATTTCTGCCAGTTTTTCCGTGCGTCTGACGATAGGGCAGAATTTCGGTGTACCCGGAAGATTGTTGTTTATCCGCTGGCGCTGAACTATTTCCTGACCGCTCAACCATCTTGCCGTATAATATTTGTTGTTTTCGAGCAGGTAGATATAATTTCCTTGCGTGAGGTCAGTCAGAAGCAGTTGGCAACCAGTCAGGTATTCGTACAGGAACCAGATTTTTCGGGCATATTTACCGGTTGGTTTCGACGCGATCCAGTCACGGAGCGGCGTGGCGTCGATAACCTCGAATATCCGCGCGAGCGTGCGAGATTAATCCCGTCGTACTTGAGCGCAAACTCAAGATGGTTTCCGTCATCATTTCCGGGCCAATAAGAGCGGGGATAGGTCGTTTCGACAAGTCCATGCTGAATTATCTCGCTTCGCGCACCTGTCGGAGCAATTCTTGAGCTATGCCAGTTCGGTATGGCATCGAGCTTGTATTTTTCCAGCAGGAAAGCATAACCCGCCGGGCGGTTTTGCTGCATGACTTCTCCGTATTGGAATGGCTTCAGGTTGCCAGTCTGTAAAAACAGTTAGAATAGCTTCAGGTCGATTGAAAACCGTTACAAGTGCGTGAAAATAGTTATAAATCAGCCTTTTTGCGTGAAAATTGTTAAGTTACTTAGAAAAAATAAGATAGTGGCTTTGCATCATCGGGGTTTCTGGGCGTTACGAACGATCAGGAACCCTTTTTGATTATATTGATACAAGATACGGCAAATCAGGTATCACTGGTAATGACAGACAAGCGTAAAAGATCGATCACCATCTTCCTGCTTCGGCTGATCGCCATCGCGGCGGTTTTTGCCGCCATGCCGCTTGTTGGACGCGCCGCCGAAATCCGCGCCATGTCACTGAAAGGGAGCGTCAATCCTGGCAGCGCGGCGTGGTTTTTGCGGGAGCTTGATGAGGCAAATCGTGACGGCAACACGCTGCTTTTGGTGGAACTCGATACGCCGGGCGGGCTGGTCGCCTCTCTCCGCGAGATGGTGCAGGGGGTTATGGCTTCGAAGGTGCCCGTCGTGGTGTATGTCGCGCCGTCCGGGGCGCAGGCGGCTTCAGCGGGGGCGCTACTGTTGCTCTCCGCCCATGTTTCGTCGATGGCTCCCGGCACCGAGACCGGCGCGGCGCATCCGGTGGATCTTGGCGGCGGCGCGGACAAGGAAAGCGTCATGAACGCCAAGATCGAGAACGATCTTGCCGCATTCGCCCGAAGCCTCGCTCAGAAGCGTGGGCGCAATCCCGCGTGGGCGGAGCGGGCCGTGCGAGAGAGCATCGCTTCGACAGCCTCCGAGGCGCTCACGGCGGGCGTGATCGATACTGTGGCGACCAGTCGCAAAGAGCTGCTCGCTTATCTCGACGGGCGCACGGTGACGACCGCCGTCGGAACCGTGACCATCCGCACGTCGGGCGTGACGGTGCGTCAAGCCTCGCCCACCTTCCGCGAACAGGTGATGATGACCATTGCCGATCCGAATATCGCCTATTTCCTCCTGCTTCTCGGAATCGCCGGACTCTATTTTGAACTCACGACTCCCGGCGCGGTGTTGCCGGGCGTGGCCGGGGCAATTGCGCTCGTGCTCGGCGCGTGGGCGATGCAACTGCTCTCGGTCAACGTGACCGGCCTTTTGCTCATTCTGCTCGCCATCCTCTTTTTCGGCCTCGAAATCTTTGTCGTCAGCAGCGGCGCTCTGGCCATCGCCGGCCTGGTGGCGCTCTTCATCGGCTCGATCATGGTGTTCAATCAGCCGGAGATTGGCCTCTTCATCAACTGGTGGATTTTTCTGCCGCTTTTTCTTTCATTTTCGGCGGGAGTCCTGTTACTTGTCCTTGTAGTGTTCCGCTCGACCCGGAAGAAGGCGCTCTCCGGCATTGAGGGGCTGGTCGGCGAGACAGGCACGGTCGAGAGCGCCATTGCGGATGGCAGAAGCGGCAAGGTGTTCGTGCATGGCGAGTTGTGGGAGGCATCGGCATCCGGCTCGCTTCCTGCCGGAGTGCTGGTCGTCGTGACGCGGGTCGAGGGGATGAAGCTCATTGTGAAACAAACTATCGGGGAGGCGTGAGATGCTTTCGTTTAATCTGCTGATTTTACTGGTACTTGCGGTGGCTTTTTTCGTCTCCGCGGTCAAGATCATGCCTGAATACGAACGGGCGGTCATTTTCCGGCTTGGCCGGATCATCGGAGCCAAAGGGCCGGGGCTGATCATCCTGATTCCCTACATCGACCGGATGGTGCGGGTTGACTTGCGCACCGTGACGCTCGATGTGCCTCCGCAGGATATCATCACGCGCGACAACGTTTCGGTGAAGGTGAGCGCCGTGGTCTATTTCCGGGTGCTCGACCCGATCAAGGCGATCATCGATGTGGCCGATTTCCATTTCGCCACCTCTCAGCTCGCCCAGACCACCCTTCGCAGCGTGTGCGGGCAGGGCGAAATGGACAATCTGCTCGCCGAGCGCGACGAGATCAATGACCGCATCCAGTCGATTCTCGACAAGGATACCGCGCCGTGGGGCGTAAAAGTAGGTAAGGTCGAGGTGAAGGAGATCGATCTTCCCGAGGAGATGCGCCGGGCGATGGCCAAGCAAGCCGAGGCCGAGCGGGAGCGCCGCTCGAAGGTTATCAACGCCGAGGGCGAGTTCCAGGCGGCGCAACGTCTGGCCGATGCGGCGGAAATCATCACGCAGAATCCCGCCGCCTTGCAGTTGCGCTATCTCCAGACATTGCGAGATATTGCCACCGAGAACAACTCGACCACGATTTTCCCTGTGCCGGTAGACCTTATCAAAATGTTTTTCGAGAAGAAATCCTGAACCGGTTTATATCAACCATCAAACGATACGGCCATGATTACCATCAAATCGATTCTCTGCCCTGTCGATTTTTCCGACGCTTCGAAAAATGCCTACCGTTATGCCTGCGAGTTTGCCAAATCGATGGGTTCGAAAGTGGTGTTGCTGAACGTGATCGAACCTCGTCCCATCGCGGCGGACATGAGCTTGAACTACATCCCGCTCGAAGAGGATCTCGCCGCGGCGGCCAGGCAGGATTTCATCCCGCTTGTCAGCGAAGCGCAGGCGAAGGGGATTGATATAAGCGCCGATGTCATGATCGGAATGCCAGCCGAAACGATTCTTCAGCAGATGGCCGATCTCGATGTGAGCCTGCTCATCATGGGCTCGCACGGCAAGACCGGCCTGAGTCGCCTGCTCATGGGCAGCGTCGCCGAAGCGGTGGTGCGCAAGGCCCAGGTACCGGTGCTCATTGTGAAAGCAAATGAAAAGGAGTTTATCACAGAAGTGTGATGTGGGCTGATAGGGGCGGGTCTTGTGCCCGCCCTGTGACTTTTGCGGCCTTTCGCCGATCAGTCGGATCTGACAGATATATTAAATGCTTTCAGCAGCTCCGTGGCTCCGCTAAAGGGGCTGAGCTGGCCAGCCAGCACTTGCTGCTCGATTTGCGCTGTCGCGGCTTTGACCGGCGCGGCGTTGTAGAACTCCCGTTTCAGGCGCTCTTCGGCGATGGTGTGGAGCAGGTGGCGCAGCTGCTCGCGGCGCTGTTCGGCCCACTCGCCACTTTTTTGCATCGCCGTGGCAAACTCTTCGATATTTTGCCACACTTCGCTGATGCCCGACCCTTCGAGGGCGGAGGTGAGCAGCACTTTTCGCTCCCATCCGGGATGTTTGTCGGGCAACAGTCTCAGCGCCGATTCGCAGTCGGCTTTCGACACCTCGGCAATCCTGCGCCGGTCGCTGTCCGCCTTGTTGACGGCCACCGCATCGGCGATCTCCATGATGCCGCGCTTGATGCCTTGCAGCTCGTCGCCCGATCCGGGGAGCATGAGCAGCAGAATGAAATCGACCATCGAATTCACCACAATCTCCGACTGGCCGACGCCGACCGTTTCGACGATGATGACCTCGTATCCGGCAGCTTCGCAGAGCAGGATGGTTTCGTGCGTGCGCGGCGAGGTGCCGCCGAGGTAGCCCGACGAAGGCGTCGGCCGGATGAAGGCTTCCGGGCGGATGGCGAGCTTCTCCATGCGGGATTTGTCGCCGAGGATGCTCCCTTTCGAGCGGGAGCTGCTCGGGTCGATGGCGAGCACCGCCACCTTCTTGCCCGCATGAGTGAGGTGAAGGCCGAGCGCTTCGATGAAGGTGCTCTTGCCCGCGCCCGGCGCTCCGGTGACGCCGACGCGGATCGAGCTTCGCCCACTGCCGAGGCATCGGTCGAGAATCTGGTGCGCCAGCCGCTCGTGCTCCGGGCGGCTCGATTCGACCAGCGTGATGGCGCGGCTCAGAAGGTGGCGGTTGCCGCTCCTGATCCCCTCGACGAACTCCTCGACCGTGGGTTCATGCCGCTGCCTGCCGCTCATCGTCCCGTCGCGTGTTCGCTCACTGGTGATGTTCGAGCAGCAACGCGAGCAGCTTGATGGCCGCCTCGGCGATCACCGTGCCGGGGCCGAAGACGCCAGCCACGCCGCGTTCGTAGAGGTAGTCGTAATCGCGCTCGGGAATCACGCCGCCCGCGATCACGAGAATGTCGCCGCGCTTCGCCTCCTTCAATCCTTCCACCACCTGCGGCACCAGCGTCTTGTGCCCCGCCGCGAGGCTCGAAATGCCGACGATGTGCACGTCGTTGTCGAGCGCCTGCTGCACGATCTCCTCCGGCGTCTGGAAGAGCGGTGAAATATCGACATCGAAGCCGATGTCGGCGAAGGCGGCGGCGATCACCTTTGCGCCGCGGTCGTGGCCGTCCTGGCCGACCTTGGCCACGAGGATGCGCGGGCGGCGTCCTTCGAGTTCGGCGAAGGAGTCGGCAAGCTCACGGGCTTGCAGGAAGAGGTTGTTGTCCTGCATCTGCGACTGGTAGATGGTGGTGTTGAGCCGCGTCGTGGCGCGGTAGCGCCCGTAGCTCTTTTCGAGCGCCGAGGAGATTTCGCCGAGGGTGGCGCGGTTGCGGGCGGCATCGACCGAGAGCGCGAGCAGATTGCCCTCGCCGGTTTCTGCGCACCGTTCGAGCGCTTCAAGCGCCTCGCGGACAGCCTGGTTGTTGCGTCTCTCTTTGATCTCTTCAAGGCGGGCGAGCTGCTGGCGGAGCACGGCGGTGTTGTCCACTTCGAGCAGGTCGATCTCCGTCCGGTGCTCCGTCCTGTAGGCGTTGACGCCGACGATGGTCTCCTTGCCGCTGTCGATGCGCGCCTGCTTGCGCGTGGCCGCCTGCTCGATCTGCATCTTGGGCAACCCCTGTTCGATGGCCTTCACCATGCCGCCCGCCGCTTCGATCTGTTCGATGATCGCCCACGCTTTTTCGGCGAGCTGGCGCGTCAGCTCCTCCACATAATACGAACCGCTCCAGGGATCGATGGCACGGGTGATGTCGGTCTCCTCCTGAATATAAATCTGGGTGTTGCGGGCGATACGCGCCGAGAAGACCGAGGGCAGCGCGATCGCCTCGTCGAGCGCGTTGGTGTGCAGCGACTGCGTGTGGCCAAGCGCGGCGGCCATCGCTTCGACGGTCGTCCGCGTGACGTTGTTGAAGGGATCCTGCTCGGTCAGGCTCCAGCCGGAGGTCTGGCAGTGCGAGCGGAGCATGAGCGATTTGGGATTCTTTGGGTTGAATTGCGAGACGATCTTCGCCCAGAGCACGCGAGCTGCGCGGAGCTTGGCGATTTCCATGAAGTAGTTCATGCCGATGCCCCAGAAGAACGACAGGCGCGGCGCGAAGGCGTCAATGTCGAGTCCTGTGGCAAGTCCCGTGCGGATATATTCGAGGCCGTCGGCCAGGGTGAAGGCCAGTTCGAGGTCAGCCGTCGCTCCCGCCTCCTGCATGTGGTAGCCGGAGATGCTGATCGAGTTGAACTTCGGCATCCGCTCGCTGGTGTAGCGGAAGATGTCGGCGATGATCTTCATCGAGGGTTCCGGCGGGTAGATGTAGGTGTTGCGCACCATGAACTCTTTGAGGATGTCGTTCTGGATGGTGCCGCTCAACTTCTCCGGCGCGACGCCTTGTTCCTCCGCCGCGACGATGTAGAAGGCCATCACCGGCAGCACCGCGCCGTTCATGGTCATCGAAACCGAGATGTCGCCGAGCGGAATGCCGTCGAAGAGAATCTTCATATCCTCGACCGAGTCGATAGCCACGCCCGCCTTGCCGACGTCGCCGACAACACGCGGATGGTCGGAGTCGTAGCCGCGATGGGTCGGCAGATCGAAGGCGACCGACAGCCCTTTCTGGCCCGCCGCGAGGTTCTGGCGGTAGAAGCGGTTCGACTCCTCGGCGGTCGAGAAGCCCGCGTACTGGCGGATCGTCCACGGTTTGGTGGCGTACATGCTGGCATACGGCCCGGCGATGAAGGGGGAGAATCCGGGCGCGAAGTCAGGCATTGGCTCCTCCGGGCTTCCGTAGCTCGCATGAACCGGAATGCCTTCGAGCGTGGCCCAGCTTTCGCCGCCGGTTTGGCGCGTTGCCGGATCAGCCGTCGCGAAAGGCTGGATGCTGGAAAAGTCGGGTCTCATAGCACTCCGGTTTTATGTTGCAGCGAAAGCAGGTCGGCGTAAGCGTCACTGCCAAGATGGATGAAGCGGTCAAGGCCCGCCCTGAGCAGCGCTTCGGCATTTTCCGGTGGCTTGGCCGCCATGATGATGATGCTCTCCTTGCGCAGCTCCTGAATGGTTGCGCAGATGGTCGGCACATTGGCGAGATCGCTGTCGCCGCTCCAGCAGAAGACGACGATGTCGGGTTCCGCACGCAGCATCGTGCGGCAGTTGCAGGTTTTGGGATCGATGGTCACGGCGGGCAGCACCTCGAAGCCGCCGCTACGCAGGAAATCCTCGGCAAACGCGGCCACCCGCAGGCTTTTGGACGGATCGCCATGCAGCCAGATCGCGGCGCGGGGCGTCGAGCCTCCGGCGGCGGCGTGAGCGACCATGCGCATCCGCAGCTTCTCGAACTCTTCGGCTTTTGCGGCTCCATGTTTCAGCGCAGCCACGACTTCGGCCGACGGCGGCACCGTGTAGCGGTTGATGCCGACCAGCGTCCGGCGGCGCGTGTTGACCGCCTTGCGGCGAGCGCTGGCCGCTGGAGCGATCATGGCGGCGATAGTGCCGCTGGCCTCCGCGACGCCGAGGCCGCCCTTCGCTTCGATCTGCTGGAACAACTTCCAGGCTTCGCGGCAAAGCGAGGCGGTCATGGTTTCGATATAGAACGAACCGGCGGCGGGATCGACGACGTGGCCGAGGCTCGACTCCTCCCGCAAAAGAAGCTGGATGTTGCGGGTGATCCTTTCCGAGAGCTCTGCGTTGACCGACCCGGCAGGATCGAACGGCGCGAGTTGCAGCGTGTCGCATCCGCCGAGGATCGCCGAGAGCGCTTCGGTCGAGAGGCGCAAAAGGTTGGTATAGGGATCGAGCGTCGAGATCGAGCGGATCGAGGAGCGGACGAAAATTCGCGGCTCCGCCGACGCATCCGCCGCGACGCCATACGCGGCGAGCAGTTGCGGCCACATCGCACGCATCGCACGAAGCTTGGCAAGCTCCGGGAAGTGGCTGGTGCCGACGGCAAAGACAATCTCGATGGCGGCGGCGGCCTCGGCGCCATCCGCTCCAGCCTCGGTCATCCGGTTGAGGCAATCGCTCACGCCGGAGAGCGCGATAGCGAGTTCCTGCGTGATGGTCGCGCCCGCTTCGTGGAAGCGCGTGGTATCGACGGCAATCGTGCGGAATCCCGAATGCGGCGGTAGCGGCAGCGCGGCGTCAGCTCCTGCCGTGAGCGCGTCGAAGAGCATCGCGCCGGAGTTCGAGGCGAAGCCGGGCAGCGTTGCGAGACGTTCGAGCAGGGCTGCCGGATCGTAGATCGCGCCCGAGAGGTAGAGCGCGACTTGCGTCAGATCGACCTCCTGAAGCGCCGATAGCAGCCGCTCCAGTTCGGCGTTTTCAGGAACACCCCCGAAGCAGAGTTCGATGGCCTCCGCGCCACCGGCAATCGCGTCGTCAAGAAGCGCCGGATCGTCGAGAAGCTTGTCAACACCAATCTGCTGGCAGATTCTCCAGCGGTTCGATACGCGCTGGAACGGCACCTCCGGCGCGGGCGCGGCGGTGTTGCGGTTGTACCAGGGCTCCATATCGAAGCCCTCGGGTGTTTTCCAGACGATTTTAGAGTATTCCGCGCCTTTAAGCTCTTCAAGCACCCTCTGTTTCCAGAGGGCGGCGTCTACGGATGGGAAGCATGAGAAAAGCGATTCAGTCCGGGACATCGGCAGGGTATTTTGCGGGTTCACGCTTTAATAATAAGCGAATAATGCTGCGGTTCAACAGAGTCTCCGGTTTTGAATGATCTCGCCAATGCGGCGTTTGAGTTCGAGCGGATGCGACACCATATCGACGAATCCCTTCGACTGAAGCCAGTTGGTGGTCTGGAAGTCCTTCGAGGTCTTCTTGCCGGTGTACTGCTCGATCACGCGCTTGCCCGAAAAGCCGATGTTGCCTGCGTTGTGCTCGAAAATCCTGATGCCGCGCGAGCCGAAGCCGATAGCCACGCCGCCAAGCGTCGGGTCGGTGACGATGGTGATGACCGGCAGCCCGGCCTGCTCGACGAGCGACAAAGCGAGATGAATTTTCGGAATGCTGACCATCGATGAGCACCCCTCGTGCATACGAGCGCCTCCGCCCGCGGCCTGGACGATCACCGGGCGGCGCTTTTCGAGCGCGATCTGGCAGGCGCGCCAGATTTTCTCGCCGGTTGACATGCAGAACGAGCCGCCAAGGAAGCCGAAGCTCGTGGCGCAGAGCACGACATCCGTGCCGTCAATCGCGCCGTCACCCGTGATGAGCGCTGTCGTCATGCCGTTTTTCACGCGGTCTTCATGGAGCTTGTCGGCGTACTCCGGGAAATTCAGAATATCGCGGTCAACGATGTAGCGCGTTTCCGGGTGCTCGGTGAACGAATTCTCGTCGAGGATCAGCTCGATGTAGTCGCGGGCGCTGAGGCGGACATAGCGGTGGCCGCAGGTGGCGCAGACGAAATTGTCAGCCAGCAGCTTGCTGTAGAGCACCGGATCGACGACATGCCTTTTCTCATCGTTCCGGCAGCGCTTGTGGCGGCTGATGAAGAGGTTCTTTTTCGGTTTGTCGATGAAGAAAGAGACCTTTTTTTCGTAGGTGAGGATATGCTCCTCGGTCGTCGTTCCCCACTGGCCGATCTTCTGCCAGCGCTCGATGCGGCGCTGCTGAAGGGTTTCCGCCGGAGCCTCGCCAAACGCCTCGATCCAGCGTCCAGCCACCTCGCGGAACGATTCGAGCGCCTCGCTTTTGAAGCGGTGCGCCGGGCCAGCCGTTTCGGGAATCAACTCGTCAACGATGCCGTTTTTCAGCCCCTCCTTCGAGGTGATTTGTGAAATCTCCGCCGCGAGATTCGCCTTGTCCCGCGTCCTGAAAAGGATCGACGAACACGCCTCCGGCGAGATGACCAGGTAGGTCGAGTACTCCATCGCCAGCACGGCGTCGCAGCCGGTCAGGGCGATTGCTCCCCCGCTGCATCCGCGATTGATGATCACCGAGATGGTCGGCACCTTCGATTCGGCGAGCGCCTGCATACAGCGCCCGATCTTCCAGGCGATGCCGCCAGACTCCGACTCCTCGGTCGGGTCGGCTCCTGCGGTATCGATCATCGTGATGACAATGCGGTTCTCACGCCCGGCGATGGCGATAGCCTCAATAGCTTTCTGGAACGCGGCGGGGGTGGGCATGCCGTGGTTCCACTTGATCACCGAGGCATGATGCTGCATGATTCGCTTCAGTTCGCCAAAATCGGAGGTTGGTCCGGACTGCTGGCCGATGAGCATGACTGGCCACGCATTTCCGTTACGGCGGAGTTCGGCGCGATGGGTCTGTATCAGACAACTGCCGTGGAGATCGTTCGAGAGGCACTCCGAGACGTTTTCGAAGACTGACAGGTAGTCGAGGTACTTCGGTCGTTCCGGGTGAAACGAGAGCTGGTATTTTTCATATTCCGACAGGCTTTCGACCACCTCGGCGGAATAACTGAATCCCTCTTTTTTCTCAAAAGGCAGGAAGAAGTGTTTCACTGGCTATGGATGAATTAATGATCGGGTTTAGGTTCGACAAATTCGACAAGAACACGATTGGTCTGGCGGGGATGGAGGAAGACGATCTTCTTGCCGCCCGCACCGGTCGAAGGTTCGCCGAGGAGCGTGAGGCCGAGCTCCATGACTCTTTTGCTCTCCTCGACGACGCCATCGGTCGCAAGGGCGATGTGATGCATCCCCTCGCCGTTTTTCGAAAGGAATTTAGCGACAGGGCCGTCATCGCCAAGCGGTTCGAGCAGCTCGATTTTTGTTTGTCCTACCGGAATGAATGCTGCACGCACCTTTTCCGCTGGCACCTCGTGGATGACGACCGACGAGCGGTCGCATCCGAGGAGGCTGACAAAGGTATCGATAGCGTTGTCGAGATTCTGAACCGCTATGGCGATATGGTCGATTCTTTCGATCATGGTGACGATTAAGGTAATTTACGAAGTTTTGGCATAGCCGATGGTCTGCAATGCCGCAGTGATCTCGTCGAGGATGGCCGGATCGTCGATGGTCGGCGGCATGGTATAGGCCTCCGAGTTGGCGATCTTGCGCATCGTGGAGCGCAGAATCTTGCCGGAGCGGGTCTTTGGCAGACGGTTGACGATGACCGCCGTCTTGAACGAGGCGACCGGCCCGATGTTCTCGCGCACATATTCGATCACGTGCTTGATGATCAGCTCCGGCGGGGTATCGACGCCCGACTTCAGCACAAGGAAGCCAAGCGGAATCTCGCCCTTCAGGTCGTCGTGCACGCCGATGACCGCGCTTTCGGCCACGTCCGGATGCTCGCACAGCTCGGCCTCGATCGCGCCGGTGGAGAGACGGTGACCGGCGACGTTGATGATGTCATCCGTGCGCGACATAATGTAGATATAGCCATCCTCGTCGATATACCCGGCGTCGCTGGTCTGGTAGTAGCCGGGGAAATGCTTCATGTAGCTCTCGTTGAAGCGGTTGTCCTGCTTCCAGAGGGTCATCATGGTGCCCGGAGGAAGCGGCAGCTTCACGACAATGTCTCCCATCGTCCCGTGGGGAAGCTCTTCGAGCGCTTCGTTGACCACCTTGACATCGTAGCCAGGCACGGCTTTTGAAGCGGAGCCGTACTTGACCGGGCCAGGCTCGATTCCCTGGCAGTTAGCCGCGATGGCCCAACCGGTTTCGGTCTGCCACCAGTGGTCGATCACCGGCACCTGGAGCTGCTTCTCCGCCCAGCGTACCGTGTCGGGATCGGCGCGTTCGCCCGCGAGGAAGAGCGTCCTGAACTTCGAGAAGTTGTAGCGGCGGATGTAGTTGCCTTCGGGATCCTCTTTTTTGATGGCTCGGAAAGCGGTCGGGGCGGTGAAGAGCACCGAAACGTCGTGCTCGCTGATGATGCGCCAGAAGGTGCCGGGATCGGGGGTTCCGACCGGCTTGCCCTCGAAGATGATTGTCGTGCAGCCGTGCAGCAGGGGAGCGTAGACGATGTAGGAGTGGCCGACCACCCAGCCGACGTCGCTCGCTGCCCAGAACACCTCGCCCGGCTTGACGTTGTAGACGCTCTCCATGGTCCACTTCAGGGCCGCCATGTGGCCGCCGTTGTCGCGCACGATCCCTTTCGGCTGACCGGTGGTGCCTGAAGTGTAAAGAATATAGAGCGGATCGGTCGATTCGACCGGCACGCACTGCGCCGGAGCGACACCGAGCAGGGCCTGCTTCCAGGTCATGTCGCGATCTTCGTTCAGCATCGCTCTCATCTGCGGGCGCTGAAGGACGATGCAGATTTCAGGCTTGAAGTGAGCCAGCTCGACGGCGAAGTCAAGCAGGCGGTAGTAGTCGATGATCTTTCCGTGTTCGACGCCGCAGGAGGCCGAGACGATCACTTTCGGCTTGCAGTCGTCGATGCGGACGGCCAACTCGTGCGAAGCGAACCCGCCGAAAACAACCGAATGAATCGCGCCGAGCCTTGCGCAGGCCAGCATTGCGATGACCGCTTCGGGAATCATCGGCATATAAATAATGACACGGTCGCCTTTGCGCACCCCGCGAGCCTGGAGAGCGCCGGCGAAAAGCGCCACCTTGTCGCGGAATTCGCGATAGGTGTATTTCTCGATGATGCCGGTCACCGGGCTGTCGTAGATGACCGCCGTCTGGTTGCCGCGTCCTTCATCGACATGCCGGTCGAGGGCGTTGTAGCAGGTGTTGGTCACGCCACCGGGGAACCATCGGTAAAAAGGCGGATTCGAATCGTCGAGCACCTTGTCCCACTTGGTGTACCAGTGGAGGTTCTCGGCGAGCGAGCCCCAGAACTCTTCCGGGTTTTCAATCGATTGGCGATGAACGTCGCTGTAGATAGGTGACATGCTGCAAGCCCCCTTGAACTATGAGGTTAATGAAGGTAAGGGAGAGACGGACTGCCGGATGACGGTGCTGCGAAGGAAGTGTTGCTGCTGTAAATCCCGCATGTCCTCGAAAGGCTGGTTTATGATATTACCTCGAAGGTAAGCACGTAAATGTAATCATACATAACGTTACGTGCAATAATGTATTTTTCAATGTACTGAGGTCGGGTTGCGTGATTTTTGTGGGTTAGATGTGGGATAGAACCATCCGAATTTCGAAGAGATGACGTATTAAAAACGTTTTGCAAGCCTTGATAATGAGCCGGTGGTAGTCAGGAAGCATATCAAGTGAATTGAAAAGACTTTCCCACCGTCAGTGCTTCCGCTCATAGCTTGAGCGTTTTTTTAGGCATATCGAAAGTATCACAATATTCCTTTAGATTATTTAACAACGTTTTCCGTCGCAGATAAAAATTCTTTGTACAAAGAGCCGTATCCTCTCGCTGTCTTCCACGGGATCGACGGCTTTCGTCACCATGCGGATGAAGGCGAACATGAATCCAATCATATTCCGCCTTCCCACCATCACCACCTCAACCTGCCCAAATAATAATCTTCCCGCCTGCTCATCGCAGCTCGCAGTTCATCGCTTTCGTCGTCGTGGCCCATCAGATGTAGCGACGAATGGATGGTCACGCGCAGTAATTCATCCTCAAAGCTCACGCCGAAGCGTTTGGCGTTCGCGTCAATCACATCGAGCGAGATGTAGAATTCACCTTCGACTTCTCCGGCTTCGTTGTAGCCGAAGGTGATGGTGTCGGTGACGTAGTCGTGGCCGAGGAAGTCGCGGTTGATGCGGCGGATCATCTTGTTGCCGCAATAGACGGCCTCGATGGAGCCGACCGCGCCGCCCTCCTCGCCGATCACCAGCCGGATGGCGTCGGCGAGCCGGGCTTCGTCAATCGTGCGCCTGGTCGTGTTAAAGAGGTGCAGCGGCATGGTTTTTCGATGCCGACGCCTTGAGCATGGCGTCGATCTGCTTGAGGTTGTTGCGGTGCACGCGGATGGTGAGCTGCACCTCTTCGTCGATGTGCTTTTTGTCGATCACCTCCGCGTGGTCGTAGAGGTAGCCGATCAGTTTGTAGTTCGAGACGTGCGTGCGCACCTTGCGCGTCTTGTAGTCGCGGGCGACGTGGTTGGCGATGCTCTCCTTCAGCACGGAGAGATTCAGGCTGCGTGCGGCGGAGATGAAGACCGCATCGGGATATTTACCGCGCAGGCCGGTCAGAATCGCCGGGTCGGCGAGCGCGTCGATCTTGTTGAACACCTCGATGATGTGGTCGTGCTTCACGCCGATCTCCTTGAGCGTTTCGCGCACCACCTGCATCTGCTCCTCGAAGGCCGGATGGCTTACGTCGATGACGTGCAGTAAAAAGTCCGCCTGCAACACCTCGTCGAGCGTCGATTTGAAGCTCTCGACCAGCGTGTGCGGCAGCTTGCGGATGAAGCCGACCGTGTCGGAGAGCAGCACGAGCTTGTTGATTTTGAGTTCGAGCCGCCGGGTTTTGGTGTCGAGCGTCGCGAAGAGGCGGTTCTCGGCGTAAGCGCCCGCTTCGGGGCAGAGGGCGTTCATCAAGGTCGATTTGCCCGCGTTGGTGTAGCCGACCAGCGCCACGCGCGGCACGGTCGAGCGGCCACGGGTCTGGGTGTCGTGCTGGAGCGAGACGGCGCGAAGCTTCTTCTTGAGTGAGGCGATGCGGTTGCGCACGAGTCGGCGGTCGGTCTCGATCTGCGTTTCGCCGGGGCCTTTGGTGCCGATGCCGCCCTTCTGCTTCGACAGGTGCGTCCACGCGCCTGAGAGCCGCGGCAGGAGATATTCGAGTTGGGCGAGTTCGACCTGCATCTTGGCCTGCGACGATTTGGCGCGGATGGCGAAAATTTGCAGGATGAGGCCCGTGCGGTCGATCACCTTGCACTTGAGGATGCGTTCGAGGTTCCTCGCCTGCACGGGCGTCAGGTCGTCGTCGAAAATGACAATGTCAATTTTGTCCTCCTCGATGAATCCGGCCAGATCCTCGGCCTTGCCGCTGCCGATGCAGGTAGCCGGATCGGGCTGCTTTTTTTCCTGGATGATTGAGGTGATAACGTCGGCTCCTGCCGTATCGGCAAGAAACTTCAGTTCGTCGAGATACTCCTCGACAAGGTGCCGGGGAGTGTCGGGCGTGGAGGTGATGCCGACAAGTACGGCACGCTCCCGCTGTTCCGGTGATGGAATGGTCGTCAAATGGATGGTCTGGAAAAATTCTGCGGCAACAGCGATCAGTCAACTGAGATAACGGCAAACGCCATTGCTATTGCTATATTAGCGCCTTTATTTTATTTTGCCGTCACGTTCCTTATAACGTATTCCGGCCAGAGAAAGTTACATATTTTTGCCGCTCCGGCATACAAAAACGAGCTGGCAGAAGCAAAAAACAGGCCGTTTTGCCCACAAGGCAGAAGGCGTTCCTGCTAACAGACAGGCAAAACCAGCGGTAAGAGTTTCATGAACTACAGCTACAACGGGCAGACAGTGCTTCACGACGCGGGCGAAAAGCTGTCGCTGCCGAACGCCTACGACTACTGCCGACAGATCGCCAAACACCACGCCAAGACCTTCTACCTCGCCACGAAGTTCCTGCCCAAACGCCAGCAGAACCCGATCTTCGCCATGTATGCGCTGTTGCGCACAGTGGACGACCTGGTCGATCTGGCGCAGGACAAGCTCAGCAACGGCCAGTTGACGCGCCAGGCGATCAACGACTCGATTGCCGACTGGAAGGTGCGCCTGCGGGCCTGTTACGACTGGATTCCGGGCAACGATCCGATTCTCATGGCCTGGCAGGATACCCTGCGCCACTACTCGATTCCCATCGAACTGCCGCTCGACCTGATCGACGGCGTGGCGATGGATATCGACTTCAAGACCTTCGAGACCTTTGACGAGCTGTACGTTTACTGCTACAAGGTCGCCTCGGTTGTGGGGTTGATGACGGTCGAAATTTTCGGCTACAGCGACAAGAAAGCGCTCCAGCACGCCATCGACCTCGGCATCGCCATGCAGCTCACCAACATCCTGCGCGACATCGGCGAGGATATCGACCGCAACCGCATCTACCTGCCGATGGAGGAGTTGCGGCGCTTCGACTACAGCCGCGAGGAGTTCATGAGCCGGACGATGAACGACAAATTCGTCGCGCTGATGAAGTTCCAGATCGAACGGGCACGCAAATATTACGCATCGGCGGACCTCGGCATTCCGATGCTCGAACGTAACAGCCGCCTCGCCGTCGGCATCAGCAGCCGAAACTACAGCGATATCCTCAAGGCCATCGAGGAGAATGGCTATGACGTATTTTCCCGCCGGGCCTACCGCTCGCTCTACCAGAAACTGAGCACCCTGCCGTCGATCTGGCTTAAAACCATGATTCCGGCCTGAGCCGCCCTCGCATAACCCGTTATTTTTTTTATCACTTCAGAGAATCAGCATGTCCACACCAGAACAGAAGAACCAGCAGAACGACCAGTCACCCGCGCTTTCGCTCAACGACCAGATGAAGCGCCGCTTCGAGGAGCGCGCGCACCTCGCCGAAGCGGGCATCGAGCCATATCCCTATAAATTCGACGTCACCACTACCTCGAAAGCGATCATCGAGAGCTTCAGCGACGACAATCCCGAGGATGTTTCGGTCGCCGGGCGCATCATGGCGATCCGCAAGATGGGCAAGGCGTCGTTCCTGCACATCCAGGATTCGGTTGGACGCATCCAGATTTACCTCAAAAAGGACGAGG